>CALKYE010000089.1 GCA_938003765.1 uncultured Planctomycetia bacterium | reverse complement strand
TGCACGTGCTCGCGCAGCGCGAGGATCGGCTGCGTCGTGCGGCGCGCGATCACCATCGTCCACAGCACGCTGACGAGCAGCACCGCCAGCGTGGCCTTGAACAAGAGCGCGCGCAGCTCGCGCACGGGCCGGAAGATGTCGTCGTTGTCGATGCCCACGCCGACGATCCAGCCGAAGCCGCCCTCGTCGTAGCCGCGCGTGCGACGGAACGCGGCGTTCTTGCGCTTGCCGTCGAAGCTGTACTCGGGATACAGCCCCCAAGGCGAAGCGAGCGCGGCCGCGGTCATCTCCGGCAGGGCGATGGGCGGCTGCGAAACGCGCTGCCCGTACAGCTCCGGCCGCGCGTGCGCGAGGATCGTGTCCGCGTCGCTCTTCCAGATCCAACCGTAGGCCGAGGGGAACTCGTCGGGTCCGACGAGCCCCTGGAAGTAGCTGCGCAGCACCTCGGGGTTGTCGAGCTCCTCTTGCACGTGGCTCCAGTTCACGAGCGCGAAGACGGCGCCGACGAAGCGCTCGGAACGCTCCGGTCGAAGCTCGTCGCGCGGCCACGCGATGGGCGCGGAGAAGCCGATGTGGAAGTTCTCGGGGTGCAGCGGAGTGAGCGGGCGCCGCGGCGGGAGCAGTCCGCACTGCGCGCTCGAGATCTGGTCGACGCGGTGCGTGCGGCCGGCCTTCGCGGCCTCGAACCACACCTCGCGCGCATACGAGCGCGACTGAAGCGCGGCGTTGACCTCGGGCGCGAAGCCCAGCCCGGAACGCCCCACCGTGCTCGCCGCGACGAAACGACCCTCGGAGTCGACCAGCAGGAACAGGTCGTAGCCGCGCTTGGCCGCGATCCAGTGGTTGAACTGATCGATCTGCGTCTTGCGCATGAGGCGCCGGTCCTCTGCGCTCTCACCCTCGAGTTCGCCGGCCTCGTCGCGCCAGGCCTCGTCGATCGCGAGGTAGCAGCCCGGATCCGCGGCGAGCAACGCGATGCTCGAGTTCCACTCCTCGACGTCGCGGTCGACGCGCAGCGCCAGGTCCGCGGCGATGCCCTTGAGCGAGTAGAGCACCACGTCCTTGGACAGTCGCCCCGCCATCTCGTGGTCGACGAACACCGCGAAGGCGAGGAACGGCAGCACGACCGCCGCGAGCACGGCCAGCAGCAGCTTGGTGGCGATGCGCCGGATCACTGCGCCGCCTCGGACGCCCCGTGGCGCGCGCACCGACGGATAGAGTGACGCCGCTGCATCGCGCGGCATCCCACCGCGCCGCACGGCGCGCCGCAAGCCTCCCCCATCCAGCGTGAACGATCCGACGAGCATCGCCCTGGTCCGCCTCTCGCACCTGGGCGACGTCGTGCTCGCGCTGCCGCTGTTCCACGCGCTGCGCGAGCGCTTCCCCCGCGCGCGCCTGGCGTGGGTCGTTCAGAGCGAGTTCGCGGGCCTGCTCGACGGCCTGGGCGGACTCGACCGCATCGTGCGCTTCGAGCGCCGAGGCGGAGCGTCGGCCTGGCTCGCCTTGCAGCGCGAACTCGCCTCGCTCGCGCCGCAGCTCGCCGTGGACGCGCAAGGCAACTACAAGAGCGCCCTGGCGACGCTCGTCAGCGGCGCGCCGCGGCGCGTCGGCGTCGCCCCGCGCGACTGGCGCGAACGCGGAGCGTGGCTGGCGATGACGGAGTTCGCCGAAGCGCTGTCGCCGTCGGAGGAGCACGCCATGGACCGCACCCGGGCGCTGGTCGAGCACCTGTGCGGCTCGCGTGAGTTGCGGCGGGATCCGGCGCTCGGCGCCGACGAACTCGAGCGCGGTCGACGCGAGTTGGATGCGCGCTGCGGGACGGATGCGGCGCCGTTGATCGTGCAGCTCTCCGACGAACGCGACGTGCGCGCCTGGCCGCTCGAACGCGCGCTCGAGCTCGCACGCGATTCAGCAGCCGCTGGCTGGCGCGTCCTGCTCCTCAGCGGTCCGAGCGAAGAGGCCCAGGGCCACGCCGCCGCCGAGCACTTGCGCGCCGAGCCGCGCGTCGCCCACTGGGTCGCGCAACGCGGCTTGCGGCAGCTCGCCGCACTGTTCAGCGCCGCCGCCGAGCGCGGAGCGTGCTACGTCGGACCCGACACGGGCCCCACGCACCTCGCGGCGGCCTGCGGACTGCGCGTGGTCGTGCTCGCCGGACCGCAGTCGCACCTGCGCACCGGCCCGTGGCCCGTGGCCGAGCCCAGCGCGCGCGGCGCAAGTCCGCACCGCGTCGTGCGGAGCCCGCTCGCGCTCGATTGCGCTCCGTGCCTGGAGCGGAGCTGCCGGCGCGCCGACGGCCCGCTGTGCATGCGCTCGATCGAGCCTGCGGCCGTGCTCGCGCTCGCGCAGGGCGCCGCAGCGGCCGCGTCTACGCGCTAGCGCGCACGCGAAGAGGCGCCGCGCTGCGGTACCCTGCGGGTTCCATGCGGATGTGGCACTACTTCCTGGTCGGCGCGCTCCTGCTCGCGCCGGCGCTCCTGGCGACTCTGCTGCTGGGCGTGTTCTTCGACGGCAGCAGCAAGCACCTGTGGGCCGGACTGTTCACCGCCTGCCTGGGCGTCGGCGTCCACACGCTCGTGATCCTGTTCATGCTGGTCACGGGCCGAGTGCTGCGCGAGGCGATCCGCTCGCGCCAGCTCGAGCCGCAGCTCCTCGAGGAGCTCAACCAGTTCTTCGCGCGCAAGCGCGCCTACCCGCTCGCCGGCATCGGCGCCTCGGCCCTGGTCGCCACCGGAGTCCTGGGATACAGCGCCAAGGGCTTCGGGATCTCGCCCGCGTGGCACTTCCTGGTCGGGCTCGTGGCCGTGGTGTTCAACCTGTGGGCGCTCCAGGAGGAGTACCGCGCGCTGCGCGAGAACCAGCGGCTGGTCGACCGCGCGGCGAGCGAGCTGGACGCCATCGACCGCGAGCTCGAGGCGCGCGGCGAGGCCGTGCCGACGCTCGAGCCGACGCCGCTGATCTCGGTGCGCAACGGCTGGACGCTCGCGATCGGCGCGTGGCTGCCCTACCTCTACCAGGCGCTGATCGTGTGGCGCGGCGACTTCTCGCGCGTGAGCGTGCATCCCTGGATCGAGTTGTGCGCCCTCGGTGTGGGCGTGTTGCTGCTCGCGCGGCGCGGAACGCCAGCGCGCGCGCAGAACTAGAAGTACGCTCTCGCTCAGAATGCACATCGCCCTGGTCTTGGCTCTGAGCGCGCTGGGCGCAGCGCAACGGCCCGTTCCGCAGGCGCCGAAGCCGGCGCAAGACCCGTTCGAACCGCGCGCCGCGCGCTTCCTCGCGACCTACTGCGCGGAGTGCCACTCGGGCGAGAGCCCCGAAGGTGAGTTCAGCATCGAGAGCGCCGCTCGCGCGCCCATCGACGCGCTCGACGACTGGCGCGAGATCCGCCGCGAGCTCCACGCGCGCCGCATGCCTCCGCGCAAGGCGCTGCGACCGCCCGACGACGAGCGTGCGGCGCTGCTGAGCGAGCTCGAGCAGTTCCTCGCGCGCCACGCGCCGCCCATCGACCCCGGGACGGTCACCCTGCGGCGCTTGAACCGCAACGAATACCGCAACAGCGTTCGCGACCTGTGCGGCGTCGAGTTCGACGCGCAGGGCCACCTGCCGCCCGACGAAGTGGGCTACGGCTTCGATTCGATCGCGGACGTGCTCTCGATGCCCGACATCCTGTTCGAGCGCTACGTCGACGCCGCGCAGGCGATCTGCGAGCGCGCGATCCTGGTCCACGACCCGGCCAACCCGCCGACGCGCCGCTTCGCCGACGCGGAACTGCTCCACACGGAGAAGTTCATGCCGCGCAACGGCTCGTGGTCGCTGTACTCGAACGGCTTCGTCGGCGCGCAGTTCGAAGTTCCGCGGCGCGCGACGTACGTGCTGCGCGCGCTGGCGTGGGCCCAACAGGCCGGCACGGAACCGGCGCGCATGGAGTTCCGCTTGGACGGACGCGTGGTGGCCGACCACGACGTGCTGGCGGAGAAGGGTGCGCCGGGCGCGTACGAGACGCGCGTGACCCTCGAACCGGGAGAGCGTCGCTTCGAAGCCTGGTTCGTCAACGACTTCTACCTGCCCGACGAGCCCGACAAGTCGCGCCGCGACCGCAACCTGTACGTCGAGCAGCTCGAGCTCATCGGCCCGCTCGACGTGCCGCTCGCCACGGAGTTCCAGCGCCGACTGCTCGCCGGAGACCGACCGGCACGCGACGTGATCGCCGAGCTCGCGCGCCGAGCGTGGCGCCGGCCCGTCTCGAGCGACGAGGTCGACGCCCTGCTCGCGCTGTCGGCCGAGAGCGTCTCGCGCGAAGAGCGCGTGCGCGCGGCGCTCGAGGCGCTCTTGTGTTCGCCGCACTTCCTCTTCCGCGTCGAACAGGATCCGCCCGACGCTGCGCCGGGCTCGGTGCGAGCGCTGAACGGCTTCGAGCTCGCCACCCGTCTCTCGTACCTGGTGTGGAGCAGCGCTCCGGACGACGCGCTGCTCGCCGCGGCCGAGAGCGGCGCGCTGCTCGACGAAGCGGGACGCGCACGCGAGCTCTCGCGGCTGCTGCGCGATCCGCGCGCCAGCGAGCTCACGCGCAACTTCGCCTCGCAGTGGTTGCAGCTCCGCCAGCTCGAGCACGTCACGCCCGACGCCGAGCGCTTCGCGGACTTCGACGACGCGCTGCGCGAGTCGATGCGCGCCGAGACCGAGCTGCTGTTCGAGAGCGTGCTCCGCGAGCAGCGCCCGCTGCGCGACTTGATCGACCCCGACTTCACGTTCCTCGACGAACGCCTCGCGCGGCACTACGGGCTCGACGGCGTGCGCGGCGCGCGGCACGAGCGCGTGCGCCTCGACTCGGCCCAGCGCGCGGTTCGTGGCGGGCTGTTGCAGCAGGCCAGCGTGCTCACCGTCACGAGCAATCCCACGCGCACCTCGCCCGTCAAGCGCGGCAAGTGGGTGCTCGAGACGCTGCTCGGCTCGCCGCCGCTGGCGCCGCAGCCCGGCGTCGATTCACTCGACGAGTCGAGCGAGGCCGCGCGCGCCGCGAGCCTGCGCGAGCGACTGGCGCTGCACCGCGCCGATCCGTCGTGCGCCGTGTGCCACGACCGCATGGACAACCTCGGCTTCGCGCTCGAGCACTACGACCCGATCGGGCGCTGGCGCGAGCACGACGGAGGCTTCCCGATCGACGCCTCGGGCGAGTTCGAGGACGGGCAGACCTTCGTCGGCGCGGAGCTGCTCGAACGGCGCCTCGCGCGCGATCCGGCCTTCGCGCGCTGCGTGCTCGAGAAGCTCAGCGTGTACGCGCTCGGTCGCGGGCTCGGACCGGCGGACCAGGCGGCTCTCGACGCAGCTCAGGCGCGCCTCGGGGCCGATCCCACCCTCGTCGACGCGCTCCGCGCGGTGGTCGAGCTCGACGCCTTCCGCATGCGCACCGTTCCCGCGCGCTGAACGTATCCTCCCTCCAGCGCGAAGCGCCCCACGCCGCCATGCCCGCCCCGCTCTCACGACGAACCGTACTTCGCGGCGCAGGCGTCGCGCTGGCGCTGCCGTTCCTCGAGGCGATGCTCCCCGCGCGCGCCAGCACTATGGCGGCGCCGCGCCGCGCGATTTGGATCTACGCGCCCAACGGCGTTCACATGCCCGACTGGACGCCCGCGAACGAGGGCGAGCTCGAGACGCTGCCGCCCACGCTCGCCGCACTCGCTGCGCACCGCGCGCGACTGACCGTGATCAGCGGCCTGGTCCACGACAAGGCGCGCGCCAACGGCGACGGCCCCGGCGATCACGCGCGCGCGGCGGCGACGTTCCTCACGGGTTGTCAGGCGCTGAAGACCGACGGCCCGATCCGCGCGGGAGTGTCGGTCGACCAGTTCGCCGCGCGGCAGATCGGCGCGCTCACGCGACTGCGGTCGCTGGAGCTGGGTTGCGAGCCGGGACGGCTCGGCGGCCAGTGCGACAACGGCTACTCGTGCGCCTACTCGAACTCGGTCGCCTGGAGCACGCCCCACACGCCGCTGGGCAAGCTCACCGATCCGCGCGAGGTCTTCGACCGCCTGTTCCGCGACGGCGATGCGAGCCTGCCCGCGGCCGTGCGCGAGGCGCGAGCTGTTCGCAGGCGCGGGGTGCTCGATCTGGTGCGCGACCAGGCGCAGGGTCTGGCGCGGCGCGTCGGAGCGCAGGACGCGCGCAAGCTGGACGAGTACCTGAGCGGCGTGCGCGAGCTCGAGCGCCGCATCGAGTTCAACGAGCGCGCGCGCGCCGGGGAGATCGCCGGGCGCGAGCGGCCGGCGGCGAGCCCAGAGTCCTTCGACGAACACGCGCGCCTGATGGCGGACCTGCTAGCGCTCGCTCTGCAGAGCGACACGACGCGCATCGCGACCTGGATGCTCGCCAACGAAGGCTCGAACCGCAGCTATCCGCAGCACGGAGTAGCCGAGGGGCATCACGAGCTCTCGCACCATGGCGGCGACCCCGACAAGCAGGCCAAGATCGCAGCGATCAACCGGGCTCACATCGGCGCGCTGGCGCATCTGCTGGACGCGCTCGAGCGCGCCGAGGGCGAGGCCAGGCTCCTCGACTCGTGCCGCATCGCCTACGGCTCGGCCATCTCGGATGGCGATCGCCACAACCACGACGAACTGCCGATCCTGATCGCGGGCGGCGGAGCGGCGCTGCCCGGCGGTCGTCACGTGCGACTCGCCCGCCCCGCGCCGTGCGCGAGCTTGTGGCTCGCGATGCTCGAGGAGCTGAGCGTCGAGGCGGGGCAGCTCGGCGACGCCAGCGCCGCACTGCGGCTCTAGGACGACGAGCGAGAGAGCCGTTGGGGTCGTCGATGGGAACTCTGTCGAGCGCCGCGCGCGATGGCGCAACTCGCGAGACGCACGTCGCGTCGCTACGCAAGGCACGTCGAGCACGGTTGACTCGCCGCAGCGCGCATCAAACGGCTCGCGCAGGACACCCGCGCCCGTGAGCGACCGCGAGGCCGAGCTCACCGCACTGCGCGCGGGCTTCGAGGCGCACTTCGGCGCGCTGCGCGCGGGAGTCATCGCGCGCGCACCCGGCCGCGTCAACCTGATCGGCGAGCACGTCGACTACAACGACCTCGCCGTGTTGCCGCTGGCGCTGCAACTGCGCACGGCGATCGCCGCGCAGCCGCGGCGCGACCGAACGGTGCGCTGCGCGAGTTCCAACTCCCGCTTCGAGCCGCGCGAGTTCGAGCTGGCGGCGCAGATCGCTCCATCGCCGCAGGGCGATTGGTGCAACTACATCAAGGCCGCGGCCCAGGCGCTCGAGCGGGAGTTCGGGCTCACGCGCGGCGCGGACTTGTTCGTGCGCGGCGACATCCCGAGCGCGGCCGGGCTCTCGTCCTCGTCGGCGCTCGTCGTCGCCGCCGGTCTCGCGCTGGCCGAGCTGAACTCGATCGCGGTCGAGCCGCTCGACTTCGCCGAGCGCATGGCGCGGGCCGAGCGCTACGTCGGCGTCGCGAGCGGCGGCATGGATCAGGCCATTTGCCTCCTCGGCCGCGAAGGACACGCGCTGCGCATCGAGTTCGCGCCGCTGCGCGCCGAAGCGCTGCCGTGCCCCGCGGACTGGCGCTTCGTCGTCGCGCACAGCCTGGTCGAGGCCGACAAGGCCGGCGCCGCGCGCGAGGCCTACAACCGGCGCCGCGCGGAGTGCGACGCAGCGTTGGAAGCGCTGCTCGCGAGTCCCGAGCTGGCGGGCTCGCCGCGCAGCTATCGCGGGCTGCTCGAGACGCACGGCGCAGAGAAGCTCGCCTGGGTCGCGGAGCGCGTGACCCACGGCGCGCCGCTCGCACGCGCGCGACACCAGTTCTCCGAGTACGTCCGCGTGCTCCGCGCGCGCCGCTCGCTGCTCTGCGCCGACGCCGAGGGCTTCGGCGAGGCGATGGACGAGTCGCACGCGAGCCTGCGCGACGACTATGAGGTGAGCTGCCCCGAGTTGGACGCCTTGGTCGGGCTCGCACGTCGCAGCGGAGCGCTCGGCGCGCGGCTCACGGGCGCGGGCTTCGGCGGCTGCATCGTGGCGTTGGCGCGCGACACTTCGCTCGAACGCTTGCTCGCCGCTCTGGCGGAGCACTACGCAGCGCGCGCGCCGCACGGCGAATTGGATCCCGTGCTCGTGGCCAGGCCCTCGCGCGGCGCCTGGGTCGAGCCTCTCGTCGCGGGCTGAACTAGCGCGGTCTGCGCGCGCCGAGCGCGGACCTCGATGGAGACTGGGCGGCGAAGCCCTACGATCGCGGGATGCGCAACGCACCTGCCGAGTCGTCCGAGATCGTCGTGACGCTCGAGGGCGTGCACAAGAGCTACGACAGCGGAGCGCGCCGCCACGAGGTGCTGCACGGAGTCGACCTGCGCATCGCGCGCGGCGAGTTCCTGGCGCTGGTCGGACGCAGCGGCTCGGGCAAGTCGACGCTGCTCAATCTGATCGGCGCCATGGACGACCCCGACCGCGGGCGACTCCGCGTGCTGGGAGTGGAGCTGGCGAACGCCGACGAGACGACGCGCACGCAACTGCGGCGCGAGCGCCTGGGCTTCGTGTTCCAGTTCTTCAACCTGCTGCCGACGCTGACGGTCGAGGAGAACCTGCTGCTGCCGCTCGAGCTCGCCCGTCGCTTCGACCGGGCCTCGCGTGAGCGCGCGCTCGAGCTCCTCGACGCCGTCGGCCTCACGCCGCAGCGCGCCAGCTTCCCCGACCAGCTCTCCGGCGGCGAACAACAGCGTGCGGCCGTGGCGCGCGCGCTGGCGCACGATCCCGAGCTGGTGCTGGCCGACGAGCCCACGGGCAACCTCGACGACGAGAACGCAACCGCGGTGCTGGACCTGTTCCAGCGACTGTTGCGGCCCGCGGGCAAGACCCTGGTGCTCGTCACGCACAGCGCGGCGGCGGCGCGCATCGCGGATCGCACGCTCGAGCTGCGCGACGGCCGCATGGCGCAGCGGAGCGTCGCCCCGTGAGCCCGCTGCTGGCGCGCGCGAGCCTGCGCTACCTCGCACGACATCCGGCGCAACTGGCGCTGGCGATCCTGGGGGTCGCGTTGGGCGTGGCGGTCGTGGTCGGCATCGACACCGCGTCGATCAGCGCGCGCCGCGCGTTCGAACTGTCCTCGCGCGCGATGCGCGGCAGCGCGACGCACGTCGTGCGCGACGTCGACGAGCAGCTCTACGTGCGGCTGGCGTGCGAGCCCGGGGCGCCGCCGATGGCGCCGCTCGTCACCGCGAGCGCTCTGGTCGGCGTCGAGCGTCGACCGCTCGAGCTCATCGGCGTCGACGGCTTCGCGGAAGCGCGCGTGCGCCCGCAGCTCGCCGGCCTGCGCGCAGCGAACACTCTCGCGTCCGCGGAACGCGGCGCAGGACTGGCGCGCTCGACGGCGCGCGAGCTGGGGCTGGAGCTGGGTGAGCGCTTCGACGTCGTCGTCGGCAGCGAGCTCGCGAGCCTCGAACTCGCGGCGCTGCTCGAGGGCGACGACGCGGCTTCGTCGGCGGCGCTCGGCGAATTGCTCGTGGTCGACATCGCGCTGGCGCAGGAGCTCACGGGCTCGCTCGGACGACTCTCGCGCATCGACTTCGTCCTCGACGAGCCGTCGCTCGCGCGCCTGCGGCCGCAGTTGCCCGCCCACCTGCGTCTGGAGAGCGCCGACTCGCGCGAAGAGAGCCGCAAGAGCCTCACGCGCGCGTTCGAGGTCAACCTGCGCGCCATGAGCCTGCTGGCGCTGCTCGTCGGCGTGTTCCTCGTCTACAACACGATGACCTTCTCCGTCGTGCAGCGGCGCGCGCTCTGGGGAGCGCTGCGCACGCTCGGCGTGAGCCGCGGCGAGATCTTCCGTCTTGTGTGCGTCGAGGCGCTCGCGATCGGAACGTTGGGGTCCGCGCTCGGCGTGGGCCTGGGCCTGTTGCTCGCGCGCGAGCTGGTCGAGCTCGTCACGCGCACGATCAACGATCTGTACTTCAGCGTGCAGGTCCGCGAGCTGAGCGTGCAGCCCGCGCTGCTGGCTCAAGCCTTCGCGCTCGGCGCGGGCGGCGCCGTGCTGGCGGCGCTGGCCCCCGCGCGCGACGCCCTCTCGAGCGCCCCGCGCGCCGCGTTGAGTCGAGCGGCGCTCGAACAACGCCTGGTCGCACTGGCGCCGCGGCTGTGCGGCTGGGGCGCGCTGCTCGTGCTCGCAGCGCTGGGCGTGTTCGCTTGGGAAGGCGCGCCGCTCGTGATGAGCCTGGGCGCGCTGTTCACGCTGCTCGTCGGCGTCGCGCTGTTCGTCCCCAAGCTGACGCTGTGGGCGAGCGCCGCGCTGGCAGCTCCCGTCGGTCTGCTCGCGGGCAATCTCGGTCGCATGGCCGCGCGCGGCATCGCGGCGAGCCTGTCGCGCACCGGAGTGGCGATCGCGGCGCTGTCGATCGCGCTCTCCGCGAGCGCCGGCATGGGCGTGATGGTCGCCAGCTTCCGCTCCACCGTCACGCGCTGGCTCAGCTCGACCCTGCGCGCCGACGTGTACGTCTCCGCGCCGACGTTGAGCGCGACCCAGGTCGACACGCAGCTCGCGCCGGCCCTGGTCGAGCGCTTCACGCGTGCGCCGAACGTCGCCGGCGCCAACCTGTACCGCGCGCTCGAACTCCAGGACACCGGCGAGCACTGGCTGCGAGCCGTCGCGATCGACTTCGACGCGCGCGCGCACGACGCGCTCGAGTTCCTCTCGGGCGAGCGCGACGCGGCTTGGAAGAGCTTCGAGCAACGCGACGTCGTGTTCGTGTCGGAGCCGCTCGCTGCGCGCGCCGCGCTGGGCGTCGGCGATTCGCTGGAGCTGGCCTCGCCCTCCGGTCCGCGTTCGTTCGAGATCGCCGCGGTGTTCCGCGACTACTCCACGGACGCCGGCTTCCTGTTCCTGCCGCGCCGCGCGTACCGCGAGCACTGGGGCGACGACTCGATCTCGTCGCTCGGGCTGTTCGCCGCGCCCGGAGTCGACGCGCAGACGCTGACGCAAGAGCTGCGCGCGAGCCTGGCCCCGAGCGAGCAAGCCTTCGTGCGCTCGCGCGCGACGCTCGAGCAGGCCAGCCTCGAGGTGTTCGACCAGACCTTCGAAGTCACGCACGTGCTGCGCTGGATCGCCGGTGGTGTCGCGTTCCTCGGCGTGCTGTGCGCGCTGCTCGCGCTGGAGCTCGAACGCGAGCGCGAGTTCGGCGTGCTGCGCGCGCTGGGCCTCGCGCCGCGCGGCGTGCGCCAGCTCGTGCTGCTGCAGACCGGACTCATGGGCCTGGTCGCCGGCGCGATCGCGCTGCCGCTCGGACTCGCGGTGGCGCTGGTGCTGACGCGCGTCATCAACGAGCGCGCCTTCGGCTGGTCGCTGGACCTCAGCTTCCCGCCCCGCGTGTTCGCAGAGACGCTCGCCATCGCGGTGCTCTCGGCGCTGCTCGCCGGGATCGCGCCGGCGCTGCGCATGGCCAGGATCCCGCCCGCGCGCGCGCTGAGGTCGGACTGATGCTGCGTCGCACGTTCGCACTCCTGGCGCTGGCCGCCTGCGCCGCGCTCTCGACCTGCCAGCGCGAGAGCCCGACTCCGTCCGCGACGATCAGCGTCGCGCAGGCCATGTCGGCGCCCGCGGACGAGCGTTTCGAGCGCGCGCGCGAGCCGCGTGAGTTCAGCTTCCCGCGCGACCACGGCGCGCAGCCTTCGTTCCAGACCGAGTGGTGGTACTTCACCGCCAACCTGCGCGCGGCGAACGGCGACGAGTTCGGCTGCCAGCTCACGTTCTTCCGCCGCGCCACGCGCTTCGAAGCCCCGCCTTCGGCGTCGCGCTGGAGTTCGCGCGACGTCCACATGGCGCACTTCGCCGTGAGCGACGTGGCGCGCGGCGAGCTGCGCGAGTTCGAGCGCTTCGAACGCGGCGCGCTGGAGCTCGCGGGCGCGACGCTCGAGCCGCACTGGCGCGTGTGGAACCGCGACTGGAGCGCGAGCGGTTCACTCGAGCGCGGCGGCGCCGTGCGCCTCGAAGCGCGCGAGGGCGACGTCGCGCTCGAGCTCGAGCTGTCGAGCCTCACCGATCCGGTGCTCAACGGCGAGCGCGGGTTGTCGCGCAAGGGCTCGGCCGACGGCGCCGCGTCGTACTACTACTCGCTGCCTCGGATGGCCGCGCGCGGGACGATCGAACTCGACGGGCAGAGCTTCGCCGTCTCCGGCCGCGCCTGGTTCGACCGCGAGTGGTCCACCAGCGCGCTCGACGCCGGGCAGGTCGGCTGGGACTGGTTCGCACTGCGCCTGGGCGAGGCGGGCGAGCTGATGCTGTACTCGATGCGCCGGAGCGACGGCGCGGTCGATGAGCACTCGAGCGGCACGTGGATCGACGCGCAGGGACGCGCGCAGGCGCTCACCCGCGCGGACTTCTCGATCGAAGTGCTCGACACGTGGACCAGCCCCAGCAGCGCCGTCCGCTACCCCTCGCGCTGGCGCGTGCGCGCGCGCGAGGTCGAGCTCGAAGTGACGCCGTTGATCGCCGACCAGGAGCTGAATCTGTCCGTGCGCTACTGGGAAGGCGCGGTGCGCGTGCGCGGCGAGGTGCGCGGGCGGAGCGTCGACGAGCGCGGCTACGTCGAGCT
>CALKYE010000088.1 GCA_938003765.1 uncultured Planctomycetia bacterium | reverse complement strand
CCGGCAAGCCGCGCATCACGCACGTCGTGCGCGGCGACCGCACCGAGGAAGTGCTGTCGTACGTCGAGTACTTCGAGCAGGACGTGCTCGTGCGCCTGCGCCGCCACATCGAGCGCTCGCTCGACGAGGGCCGCATGTCGCTCGAGGAGTCTGCGGCGCTGCAGAAGCGCTACGAAGACGGCCTGCAGTCCTACACGTACCTCTCGCGCGAGCCGGACAGCATGGACGCCTCCACGCCGCCGCCCGCGCTGGTCGCACCGACGCCGCAGCCGTCGGCGAGCTGATCCCCGCCGCGCCGCGGCCCCGTCCGGTTTGACCGGCGCCGGCGCCGCGCGCACCATGGGCCCGTGGCCGCCGTCGATTCCCACCGTCAGGCGCTCCGCGCGGGCGCTCCTTGGATGGTGCTCGCGCTCGGCGCGTTGTTCGCAGCCCACGGGATCCCCGCGCTGCTCGGCCCACTGAGCTCGAACCTTCCGAACTGGACCGTGCGAGCGGCGTCGCTCGTCGGCCTGATCGGCTCCGCCGCGATGCTGATCGGCTTGATGCAGTTCGCTCGCGCACGTGTGGCGGGTCGGCGTCACCCCGCGCTGGCGCTGGCCTTCGGCGCGTGGGCGGCCGAGTTCGTCGCGCGACTTGCGCCGCTGAACGGCGAGTTGTCGGAGCCGCAGGTCTGGAGCGCGCTCCAACTCGTGGCGTCGAGCGCGGCGATGTGGCTCGCCGCGAGCGGAGTGGCGTGGATCCTGCGCGCGCAGCAAGCGGCCGGAGCGATCGGGCCGTGGCGCCGCGCGCGACGAGCGTTCGGCGCGCTCACGTTCGCAACGTGCGCGCTGGTGGCGCTGTCCGCTGCGCTGGGCCCGGAGTCGGAGCTGTGGCAGCGCGTCCAGACCGCGCCGCTCGGCCCCGCTCTGGCGTGGATCGCCTTCGCTGCGCCGTGGCTGCTGCTGGCGCTCGCCGTCCGCGCCTCCGTGCGTTGGCTCGGCCGAGTGCGCTCCACGGCCGAGATCCTCGCGCGCTAGCGAGCGCGGCGCAGTCCTCCGCGCGCCGCGCGCAGAGTCGACCTGACGGCGCACGCGCACGCCGATAGACTCTTGCCCCCTCGAATCCCGCCGCACGCCTCCCATGTCCGTCTACGAACAACTCCAGCGCCTGTCGGATGAGCGCTTCGTCGCCATCTACGAGTCCCTCGCACAGAACGGCTACGGGCCGCTCGACGGCGAAGTCGCCAAGCTGCTCAAGTACCGCCCGCAGGCGATCCGCGGCGTGCCGATGGCGCAGCGCGCGAAGAAGGCGCGGGGCATGCTGCACTCCAAGCACAACAGCCAGTTGTGCTACGAGCTGTTCGGCGCGTACTTGATCGCCAAGCACCGCGAACTGGTGACGGGCTTCCTCGAAGCCACGGGCGTGAAGCACCAGGAAGGCATGCTCGAGGACCTCGACGCGAACAAGCCCGACGTGGCGAAGCTCGACGCGGCCGTGGCGGAGCTCGACGGCAAGTTCGATCCGGCCGACGTGACGCTGTACCTGGCGCTGTGCGCCGAGCAGTGGCCGGACGTCCCCGAGCTAGCGGCGCTCTGGCGCAAGCGCGCGGGCTGATCTCGCGCGGCGCGGCGCGGGCTGGCAGCGCGGACAGATGTGCGTGCCGCGCTGGCCGACGACGAGGCGGCGGATCGTCGTCGAGCACACGCTGCAAGGCTGGCCCGTGCGCCCGTAGACCTTGAACTGGTCCTGGTACGCGCCGGGATTGCCCTCCGGCGTGCGGTAGAAGGTGTCGAAGCTCGAGCCCTCGCGCTCGATCGCTTCGCTCAACGTGGCGCGGATCTCGCTCCACAGCGCGTGGGCGCGCTCGCGCGGAACGCGGGCCGAGTTGGCGAGCGGGTGCAATCGCGCGCGGAAGAGCGACTCGTCGACGTAGATGTTGCCCAGCCCGGCGACGAAGGTCTGGTCGAGCAGCAGCGGCTTAAGCGCGCGCGAGCGCGACCGCAGCGCTTCGAACAGTCCTTCCGCGGTGAACGACTCCCCCAGCGGCTCGGGGCCGAGCGAGTCGAGCGCGGCCCGCGCGTCGGCGGTGTACTCGAGCCGTCCGAACTTGCGCACGTCGATGAAGTGGAACGCGCGGCCGTCGTCGAGTTCGAGGCGGACCTTGGCGAACTTGCCCGGATCCCAGCCCGCATCCTCGACGTGCATGCGGCCGGTCATGCGCAGGTGGCCGAGCAGCGCTCCCGCGGGCCGTTGCTGACGGGAGAGCTCGAACACGAGGTACTTCGCCCGGCGTTCGACGCGCTCGACGCGGGCGCCGACGACGGCGCGCTCGAAGCTGGCGACGCGACCGCCGACGGTGCGCGCCCAGCTCACCTCGCAGGCGCGGACGGTGCGCCCGACCAGGTGCGGCCGGATCAGCCGCGCGACGGTTTCGACCTCGGGCAGTTCGGGCATGACCGGGAACGCTCGCTCAGCGCGGGCGCGCCCACCACTCGTGGTTGGCGACGTCGGTGAGGTAGTCGATCGCCGTCCACACCGCCATCGAGAGCGGAAGCGATGCGTAGCAGAAGACCACGACGACCGGAACGCCCACCGCGAGCGAGAACAGTTGCCCCCAGTCGGTCAGGAAGAACAGCGCGAAGCACACCAGCGCGGCGAAGCTCTGCGAGACGGTCGCGCCCAGGTACATCGAACCCAGCTCGGCGCCGTCCTCGCGGCGGTAGACCAAGCCGCAGTGCTCGCAGCGTTCGCGCAGCCGCGCCCAGCGTTCGAACAAGCGCCCGCGGCCGCACTGCGGGCACGCGTGACGCAGCACGCGAGCGAGGCAGGGCCGGATGATGCGCCGAACGTCAGGCGCGTTCCATCGCTCGCTGCGGCGCAACATGGACTCAGGCGTTCTAGCACAGGCGCCACGGACCGCCTACCCACGCAGACACTCGAGAACGACGCAACAAACAGCGCCGCGCCACCCGTACCGCTCGCCGTTGGGCGAGCGGGCCGAGCAGCGCGGCAGCTTCTCTGGCGGCCTTCGAATCTCTCAGTGCGCCCCAGGCCACGGGCGTACGCCTCGGACGCCGATCAGGGCGCCCCGTTCGGGAACGCAGAACCGAGCGACAGTCCGACCTGGATCAGCAAGCCGTCCGTGGCCGAGTTGTCGTACTGCGAGACGTTGAGCTGCCACTTCGCCGCGTGACCCGCGACGTAGTAGTTGAGCCCGCCGCCGATCTGCGTCGTGTCGTTGGTGTCGTCGAGGTCCTGGTAGCGCAGAGCGACCTCGAGTTGCTCGTCGATCCGGTAGCCCAGCGTCGCGGTGTACGGCGTGGCGGATTCGCCGCCAGCGTTGCCGACCGTCATCGCGGCCAGGTCGCCGCCCATGTCGACCACTTCGGCGTGCAGCGAGAACTGATCGAAGGTCGCGTAGGCGTCGGCGATGAACGCGTCGAACTCGTTGCCCATGCCGCCGTCTTCGAAGTAGCCCAGGCCGAGCGTCGCATCCAGGCCCTCGGCGCCCAGCGCGCCTTCGCGGTGCTTCGCGCCTTCGCCGACCTTGTACTCGGCGCGCACGACCAGACCCAGCTCGTCCGCTGCGCCGTCGCCGCCGTTCTGCGCGGCGAGCTTGACGTGGAACGCGTCGAAGTCCGCGACCACCGCGGCGCCGGCCTGGTACACGTCGAAGAACTGACCGATGCGGGTGCGATCGATCATCAGCAGCTTGCCTTCGTCGAGCATGCCGGAGTTGACGACCGGGCAGCGGAAGTTGCCGAAGTAGAAGTTCACGCCTTCGGTGATCGGGGCCTTGGCCCACGCGTCGCGCACGTTCATCGCGCCGGGCTGGCCTCCGCCGATCGGCGGCCAGTCGGTCGCGTCCGACGCGTCGGCGCGGATGAACACCTCGTAGCCGCCCACGTAGCCCTGGAACCACAGCGAGGCGTCTTGCATGCGGAAGCCGCCGAGGTCCTGTCCGGCGGCGGGCTCGTACAGGTCGTCGCTGGAGGTGGCGTAGCTCGAACGCAGCAGGTAGCCGATGTTCACGGCCGAGCTCTGAGCGGCGTTGAGCTGCGTCTCGAGCAGACCGAGGTCGCGCTCGAGCAGCGTGTAGTCGTTCGCGGGCTCGCCGCCGGCGAGGGCCAAGGATGCAAGCAGGGTGAGCGCGCTGGCGCGCGTGATCAGGTGACGATCGAGCATGGGACGGGGACCAGAGAGAGTTTGACGATGCGGGGGCATCGCACGCGTTCGCGCGCGAGAGCGACGGCCGAACCGGGCCGCGCAGCGCGGCGCGTTGGCAACCGATGTGCCGCGCTCGCAGAACGAGCGCCGATGCCGCCGGCGATGGCGGGCGCGCGCCCGCGCGTCCGAGTTATGCGCGCCGCCGTCGAATCTATGCGGCGCTCAACTCAGCCCGTGCTTTCGCAGGTAATAGCCGAGGTTGCGCGGATCGATACCCAAGAGTTCCGCGGCGTCCTTCTTGCGCCCTTCGGAGCGGTCGAGCGCCCTCTGCACGAGCTGCTTCTCCGCCGCGTCGAGGTTGCGGCGCAGGTTGAAATCATCGGGGCCGCTCGACGGCGCCATCGAAAGTGTCGGCTCGAGCAGCGCCCGCAGCAGCGCCGCGTCGATGGAGCGCGCGCCGGCCACGATCGAGGCGCGCTCGAGCAGGTTGCGCAGCTCGCGCACGTTCCCCGGCCAGTCGTAGCTCGACAACACGTCGAGCGCTTCGATGCTCAGGCGCGCCTCGC
>CALKYE010000087.1 GCA_938003765.1 uncultured Planctomycetia bacterium | reverse complement strand
CAAGCCGCAGAAGGACTACGCCAAGTTCATCGACGAGCACGTGCGGCCGATCTTCATCGAGCTCTCGCGCCAGTGCGCGAAGGACAAGATCCTCGAGCCCAAGGCGGCTTACGGTTACTGGAAGTGCTTCCCCGAAGGCGACTCGATCGTGCTCCTGCACCCCGAGGACGAGTCGCGCGAGGTCGCGCGCTTCGCCTTCCCGCGCCAGCAGGGCAAGAAGAACCTGTGCATCGCCGACTTCTTCCGGCGCGACGGCAAGCTCGACGTCGTCGCTCTGCAAGTCGTCACCATCGGCCAGCGCGCCAGCGACGTCGCGCGCGAGTGGTTCGCGGCCGACCGCTATCAGGATTACCTGCACCTCCACGGACTCTCGGTCGAAGCAGCCGAGGGACTCGCGGAGTACATCCACAAGCAGATCCGCGCCGAACTGGGCATCGCGAACGAGGATGCGCGCGACATGCGCGAGCTCTTCAAGCAGGGCTACCGCGGCTCGCGCTTCTCCTTCGGCTACCCGGCCTGCCCCAACCTCGCCGACCAGGAGCGCCTGCTCGATCTGCTCGGCGCGCACAAGCTCGGCATCACCATGAGCGACGAGCACCAACTGCACCCCGAGCAGTCGACCAGCGCTCTGGTGTGCCACCACCCGGCGGCGAAGTACTTCACGATCTGACCCGGCCCTCGCGCGCAGGTTGCGACCCTCACGCGGGTCCGTCAGACTCCTTGCAGATGGTCCTGAACGCGAGCGCCGTGATCGAACGAGTGCAGACTCACTCGGCAGCGCTGCGACGCCTCGGCGTCCAGCGCTTGGCGCTGTTCGGCTCCGTCGCACGCGGCGACGCTCGCGACACGAGCGATCTCGATTTCCTCGTCGAGCTTTCACCGTGCAACTTCGACGTCTACATGGACGTGAAGTTCCTGCTCGAGGACGAGTTCGCGCGGCGCGTCGACCTCGTCACGTTCGGCGGCCTCAAGCCAGCTATCCGCGATTCTGTGCTGGCGGAGTCGATCGATGTCCCGGGACTCTGAGCTGTATCTGCGCGACATCGCCGAGGCATGCGCACAGATCCGCGCCTGGACAGTCGGCATGGACGCGGCGAGCTTCCGCGCCGATGCGCGCACCATGGCGGCTGTCGAGCGGAACTTGCTCGTGATCGGCGAGGCCGCCAAGCACATCCCCGACTCGCTCCGAGCCAAGGCCCCAGAGGTCAGTTGGCGCAAGGTCTGCGGTCTTCGCGACGTACTTGCGCACGCCTATTTCTCGGTGGACGCCGAGATCCTGTGGAGCATCGTGGAATCCAATCTGTACGAGCTCGAGCGAGCGGTCACCTCGATTCTCGAGTCACCGCGCTGATCTCATCGACTTGTACGAGCCCACCCAAGTCTCAAACTGGCAGCAGTTCGACGCACGGCGGCATTTCGATCGCTTTCGGCGCGTTGGTCGCAACTTCCCTGGGCTGCGCGTTGCGCGCCAAGCCGATCTCGCGAGCCGCGCTAGTGCGCTAGCTCGCCCGCGACGGGTCTCCCATCAGAGCCCTCCAACGATGCGACGACATGCACCGAGCAGGATTGGACTCGCTGCCGCGCTGACCTTGGCGACAGTGGCCACGTTGGCCGACACGGTCGCAACCCTCGGGTTGCGTTGGGTCTCGCCGACGTGGTTGTTTGTCTGTGTGGGAGGCGCGATCACCGCGCTGGCCGTGTGGAGCGTGCGCGGGCGCGGACGGCGGGTCGCAGCGGTCACCGCGCTCGGCGGAATCGCTTGGTTCTCAGCGCTGTACGTCTGGCCTCTCACGCCGCGCAAGCTGTTCTTCCGCGACATGCAGCGCATCGAAGTTGGCATGTCGCGCGACGAGGTCGCCCACACCGCGCGCGAGTGGCGTCGAACTCCTCCTGGCGAGAATCTGATCGGCTGGCCCGTCGGGCCGGACTGCGAGCACTGGCTCCACGGCCAGGGCGGCTATCTCTTGAGCAGCGACCACTGCGTGATCCGCTACGCGAACGAGCGGGTCGCGTCGATCGAGTTCATGTTC
This sequence comes from uncultured Planctomycetia bacterium, assembly GCA_938003765.1. Taxonomy (GTDB): domain Bacteria; phylum Planctomycetota; class UBA1135; order UBA1135; genus WYBT01. Next base: position 74,156 of record CALKYE010000087.1, on the reverse strand, counting down.
GACTGAGCCGAGCGGCCGAATGCGCGTGGCGCTGACAGAGAGAGTCGAGCGATGGACTCCAATGAGTTGACGAACGCCGATCGAGCTGCGCTGCCAGTCTCGGGTGAGTTCAGCGTCTTCGACCGGGCGACCTTCGCGCTGACGGGGGCGCTCGGGACGCTGTTCGTGTTCCTGTTCGCGTTCTGGGCCGGGCTCGGAGAGCGACGACGGAGCAAAGGCCGGTGGAGTTCTGGCGATCGCGTCGAATCGGGTGGTGCTCTCGATTGCGGTTCCGGTCGCGCTCGTCGGAGCACTCATCGCGTTCGCTCTGAGTTTCCTGTGGACACAGCTCGCACACCCTCCAGCCGCCGCCCTTCGAACCTGCCAGGTGACTTGGGCCGCCGCTGCGATCGGCGGCTACGCGTTCGGCCCGATCGGAATCCCAACTGCATTCGCGGCGCTGCTCGTGAGCGCCGTCGCGTGCCGGTTCGCACTGCCGCGGCGCTCGGCGATCAACGCTTCGCTCGCAGCCCCTGCTCGATGAAGCGCTCGAGGTACTGTCGGCGCACGGTGACCGAGCGCGACGAGCGATTCCATCCGGCGGTCCCCTCGCCGGGCGCGAAGTTCACCCGCACGAGAGAATGCCAGTCGAAACGGCGCAGCACGTGGTCGACCTCGCCGATCAGGCCGGCCCCGAACAGCTGACTCAAGAGCGCGTCGTCCTCGTCGAACACGACTTGCGCTTGGCGCGAGGTCTCTCCGTCCGGCATCCACAACGGGTCGAGCAGACGGCGCCAGCTGCGGTGGATCTCCGCGCCGTAGTCGACGGCCTTCTTGATGTCCTGCGCGGACAGTCCCGCGGCCTCAGCCACGGCCGCGTAGGCGCTCGGATCGGCGGCCACCGCGAGCGCAGCGATCTGGAAGGCGCGGCGTGCGTCGTTGTCGTGTTCGCCTCTGACGGTCCACTGCTCGCGCGGAACGTCGTTCGCCTCGCTCATCAGCGACGTGACGCGCGCGAGCAGCACATCCGGAGCACGGTGCGGCATGTGCGTCGTCAGGTAGTGCGTCGCGAACGCGTCGGCCGTGGTCTCTTCATTCGCCAACACAGGCAGGTCGAACTCGCGAATGAGCGCGTGACCGAGTTCGTGGAGCACGACGTGCAGCGTCACGTCGGTCGCGAAGTTGGAGAGCGTGAAGTGCGCGGCGGGGCTCGGCGCTGGACTGGGTGCGCTCCCGACCGGCCCGTGACTGCAGTTGCAGTGAAGGAAGCGCTCGACCGTCTCGGCCAGCGTCGCGTCGGCGATCGCGAAGCGCTGCGCCGCCGCCTGCATGAGCTCGTCCGTCGAAGCGAAATCGCTCCGTCGATCTTCCAGGAACTCGCGCACCTCGGACTCGGGCTGGTTCAAGCCGAGCAAGAGTGCGTTCGAGACGATGTCCTTCATGACTCCGACCAGCGTGAAGTCCATGTGGCACTCGACGGGAGCAGGCCGAGCGGGCTCGGTTTCCTGCACCGGTCGGAGGGAGATCAGCGCGCATGCGGCGAGCAGACCCAGGCCGAAGGAAGCGAGTCGGAGAGCACGGCGCGGAGTAGTTCGTTCGAGCATGGAATCGACTTTCTGCGAGAGGAGGGCTTCGCTGGCGAGACAGCGCACCGACGCTCGAGCGCTGGGAGGCTCTCGCCCGCGGGCGCGCGCGCAGGCGCGTCTGGCTGGCGACCGCGGACTAGTTCCCGCCGCGAGTTCAGTTTCGCCTGAACACGCCCCGGCGGCGGGACGATCCGCCCCGCGCCGATGTCGAGCGCTTCACTGCGCCCGCTGGGCGCTTGCTACGCTCGCCTCCACATGGAATCTGAGCGCCGTTCGTGCCCGAGCTGCGCCGCCGCCGTCGCCGGCGCGTTCTGCGGGACCTGCGGCGAACGCCTGCTCGGCGCGAACGAGCTCACGGTGCGCGCGCAGCTCGAGCAGCTCCTCACCGGCCTTTTCACCGTCGACGGCCGAGTTCTGCGGACGCTGGTGACGCTGGGCTTTCGCCCGGGCAAGCTCGCCTACGACTACTGCCGCGGCGCGCGCGTTCGCCACCTCAAGCCGGTGCAGGTGTTCCTGCTCGCGAACGTCGCGTACTTCCTGCTGCAGCCCTACACCGGCTTCAACACGTTCCGCTCGACGTTGACGCTGCAGATCGAGCGGCAGATCTACAGCGAACGGCTGGCGGAGGTCGTGCGCGCCCGACTCGCGGCCAGCGGCGAGTCGATGATCGAGTTCGCCGCGCGCTTCGACGCCCGGGCGGACTCGTACGCGCGCTCGCTGCTGATCCTCCTCGCGCCGCTGCTGGGCCTGGCGCTGTGGGCCATGGACCTTCGCGCGCGTCGGCGGACACTGGTCGAGTCGATCGTGCTCGCGACGCACTTCGTCGCCTTCGCGCTCGTCTTCATCTACGTCGGCGTGCTCGGCGCGTTGAACGTGAGCTTCGCGCTGGGCTTGCCTTCCGAGGGCGAGGCGAGCGGCGCGTTCGTGACGCTTCCGCTGCTCTGGCTGTGGTGCGCGCTGGCGCTGCGCCGCTTCTACGGACTCTCGAACGGCGTCGCTGTGGCGCGAGCGGCGCTGCTGACCGCGCTGCTCTTCCCGATCGTGTCGATCTACCGGTACGTGCTGTTCTGGATCACGTACTGGAGCGTGTGACCGTCGCCGAAAGCGCAGCCGGCGCGCCTGGATCGGTGTCCAGACGCGCCGGCGTGGGTTCGAAGCGCAGCGCTTGCGCTACTTCGCGGGCTCGGCCGGCGCGCCTTCTTCGGGCGCAGCCTCGGGCTCGGCCTTGGGCTCGCCGAGGCTGAAGCCCGCGGCGTCGTGGAACGCGCTGCCCGGCTTGGTGAGCGCGTACACCCAGCCTTGGTAGTTCACGAAGCTGTAGATGAAGCACACGGCGACGACGAACTTGATCAATCCCGGCCAGGCGCTGGGCTTGTCGCCATAGGGGTCCGCCGAAGGGATCGAGCCCTCGGGCAGCTCGGCGACGTGCGTGAGCGACTTGCCGAAGGGCACGTTCATCTTCACGCGGCCGTTCACGGCCCAGCCGTTCGCGTCGAGGATCGGCCCGAGGTTGCGCTGGCGCAGCTTGAGCCACGCGATCAGCATCGACGGACCGGAGATCACGAGCACGATGCCCGCGAGCGCGAGGCACAGCATCCAGAACGGCAGCGTGAACAGCCCCGCGACGTAACCGATGATCGTCGTGAGCATCGCGCCGATGCCGGCGATGGCGACGCTGATCGCGGCGACCGTGCCGACGTCGATCTTCTTCGGCGCATCGGCGGCCTTGGCCTTGTCCACGTTCGCGGCCGCCGTCGCCGCAGTGCCGATCTTCGCGTCGGCCGCGGCTTCCTTCTCCGCCGCGCGCTTGGCGACCATCTCCTCGATCAGCCGCACGAGCTTCTTGTACGGCGACCAGAAGGCCTGCCGAATGCTGATGGGGTTCTCGATCACCTTGGTGACCGTCGCATCCCAGTCGCGACCCTTGCGGTCGTAGAACACGCCGTTGCGTCCGGCCATCAAGTAGTCGGAGTCGCCGTCGGTGAAGGCCGCCGCGATGGTGAGCTTCTCGCCGCCCGGCCGCGAGCAGTCGCAATACGCGAGGTAGGTCTTGGCCATCCCGGCGAGCGCGGCGTGCTTGCCCGCGTCGTCGACGCGCACGCACAAGTCGGCTGAACGCGCGTCGAGGTACAGCGTGCCGGCCTGGAAGGTGGCCCAGCGCTGCGGGTTGTAGAAGTCGTCGAAGTTGACGAAGTTCACGAGCAGGCGGAACAGGTCGCGGTGGTAGCGCACGAGGCGCTCGACGTCGGTGATCGCCGCCACTTCGGCCGACAGCGCCTTGTCCTTGTCGATCAGCGCGAGCACGGCCTGCTTGCCCCCGCCCGCCAGCACGGCGCGCACACGCTCGAGCCCGAGCTTCTCGACCGCTGCGCCGGCCTTCGAGCTGCTCCAGCCGCCGAACGGCGCGAGCTTGGCCCCGAGCGCGTTCCACTCCTCGATGGTCAGCGAGTTCTTGCCCTTGCCGAGCAACGGCTCGACCGCCGCCGTGCGCAGCGTCGCCACCGCATCCGCCCACGCCGGATTCACGCCGTCGGCGAGCGGGAGCGGCTTGCCGGCTTCGGCGCTCGACAGCGGGAAGCCCGCGATCTCCTGCATCGAGATCGTCATGTCCTTCGCGGCGATGGCGAGGTACTCGGCTTCGTTGCGGTGGACCGCTGCGACGGCGCGCGTGTCGAACGCGGCGAGGCGGCAACGCGCGAAGTAGTCGTCGACCTTGGCGCGCACCGCGCTCCAGGCGGCGTGAGCGGCGGCCGTGCCGTCGCCCAAGGGCAGGATCGAGGCGTCGGCGGAGGGCTTGCTCGCCCACTCCGCGAAGCCGGCGCACGCGCCGAAGAACTCTTCGAGCTTGGCGGTGTCGACGCCCGGCTTGCCGCTGCGATCGGCGACCGAGCCGCAGCAAGCGATCACGTCCGCGATCAGTTGCTGGGTGGGCGCATCGTCCGCGGACTCGGCGATCACGATTCCGTCGCCGTTGAACTTGGTCTGCGCGAAGATCGCCGCCGTGTCGGTGACGTCTCCGAGCGAGATCGCGGAGGCGCTCGACTTGCCCAGGCCCGCGAGGATCTGCCGCGCGGAGTCGAGCAGCGCCTTGGCCGGGCCGGTCTCCTTCAGCGCAGCCAACGGCAGCGAGTCGGCGCCCGCCTTGATCGACGCCAAGTCCTTGAGACGCTCGTCGGCCCACTTGACGGCGGCGATCACCTCGGGAGCGCGCACACGGCCGTCACCGTCCCCATCGATCAGCGCCAAGGTGCGCTCGTCGAACTCGAGCCCCTTCACCGGGCAGGCCAAGGCGGCCCAGAGCTTTTGGTCGAGTTGCCCGATGCTCCGCAGGTCATCCGCGGACTCGAGACGGGCCTGATCGAATCCGCCGGCGCGGGAGAACTGCCAACGATGGGTGCTCTTGGCTGTCATAGGACGGCCCGCGTGCTTTCAATGCGGGCGAGGCACATAGGGTGCTGAGTGGGGGGCTTCGCGCGCACGTCGAAGGGACGATCGACGGCTCCGAGGCGACTCGACGCGCGAAAAATGGCCGGGGAGTTTACTGCGCCCCCATCGAAGTGTGGTCCGGCGCGGACTCGCGTCTTGCGCTGCGCAGATCGCCTCGCCTCGGTCGAACGGCCGCACTGGCGGCGCGCGAAGCGCCTGGTGTCGGCGGACTCCAACGGCGCATCGAGCAGACGCCGGTCGCGCACCGCGGGATAGGCCGGGCCCCGAGAGAGCTCCGGCGAGTCGGGGACAGCTCGTGCGCGGCGGCGAGTTGGACGCGCGCTCAAACCACGCGGGTCGGCCCCGTGAAACGAGCCGAACGCCGAGTGGAAGTCCGCACTGCGGCGTCCGCGCCGGAAATAGAGATGGCCGGGGCAGCTCCAGGCCACACGCACCGCAGCCGCCCCGGCCCGACCTCGCGTGCGAGCGCAGGGTCGTGAAGTTCAGGCGAGAGAAGTTCGCCTGAGCGCGCGCCCTCACGTGCAAGCGTGCGGAACGACGCGCTGGCGCGCAGGAGGGGCTGGGTCGCGCGGACCGCACTCTCAAAATTGCGGCGTCGTTAAAAAGTCCAACTCGACCGACTTGGATCAGGGCGCGGCGCGGACTCGCGACGCCACTTCAGGCAGCGCAACCGATTGCTGCTCGCCGGAGCGCAGGTCCTTCAGCGCGATGACGCCTTCGGCCAACTCCTTGGCGCCGAGAATGGCGGCGTACGACGCGCCGAGCCCGGCGGCGTACTGCAACTGCTTGCCGAGCGCAGGCGTCTCGGGGAACACCTCCACGCGCAGGCCGCCCTCGCGCAGCGCCGTCGCCACCCGCACCGCGGCCGCGGCCGGGACGTCCGCGAAGCGGCAGAGCACGAGCTGCGGGCCGGCCGCGAGCGCGGGGAACATCTGGCGCTCCTCCATCACCAGGAGGATGCGCTCGAGGCCCAGCGAGAAGCCGACCGCGGGCACCTGCTTGCCCGAGAACATGCCGATCAGGTCGTCGTAGCGCCCGCCGCCGCCCAGCGAGCCGGCCAGATCGCGCACGGTGATCTCGAAGATCGGCCCGGTGTAGTACGACAGCCCGCGCGCGAGCGTCGGATCGAAGACCACGCGCCCGGCTGCCGGGCCGGCCGCGATCAGGTCGAGCAGCTCGTTGAGCGCTCGCGCCGCCAGCGCGCCCGGAGATTCGTCGCGCTGAGCCCGTGCCGCGAGGAAGCCCGGCTCACGCGCGGCCTCCAGGCCACTCAGAAGAGCTGCGGACGTCGCAGGCTCGATGCCGCGCTGCGCCAGTTCGTCGCGAACCCCATCGGGACCGATCTTGTCGAGCTTGTCGAGCGCGATCAGCGCGGTGGACTCGAGTTCGGGCGCCACGCCGGCCTCGAGCACCAGCGCGCGCAGGAGCTCGCGATGGTTGAGGTGGATCGTGAAGTCCGCGAAGCCCAGCTCGCGCAGCACCTGGGCCACGGCGCCGCACACCTCGGCGTCCGCGAGCAGCGACCGCGTCCCGGTCACGTCGACGTCGCACTGGTAGAACTCGCGGAAACGCCCCTTGGCCGGTCGGTCCGCGCGCCACACGGGCTGGATCTGGTAGCGCTTGTAGAACGCCGGCAGCGTGCGGTAGTTCGCGACCACACGCGCCAGCGGAACGGTGAGGTCGTAGCGCAGCCCCTCGTCGGCGAGCTCCAGCTCGGTGACGCCCGGCTTCTCGAGCGCGCGCGCCAGACGCTCCCGGCGGTGCAGCAGCCGGTAGAGCAACTGATCGCCCTCCGGGCCGTACTTGCCGAGCAGCGTCGAGAGGTTCTCGATGGTCGGCGTCTCGAGCGGCGTGAAGCCGAAGGACTCGTAGACGCGCTGCACGACCGCGACGACGTGACGCCGGCGCGCGAGATCGGGACCGAGGAAGTCCCGCATGCCGCTGGGCGGCTTGGTGCTGATCTGACTCACGCCGCGTAGGGTAGCGAGGGCGACGAGGGCTTGGGCGCGTCGGAGAGATCGCGCGCTCAGTAGCCGTAGGGACTCGCCACGCGCTGCGAACGCTCCCACACGCACAGCCCGACCGCGACGAGGAGCGGCAACGCGACGAGCGCGGTTCGCATCAGCGCCGCCCGCTTGGCGCCCGCAGACTGCGCACGCGACTCACCCACCAGGCCGGGCAGAGCCGGCGCGATCAGAAGCAGCAGCGCCGAGAGGTGCGGGAGTTCGTTGAGCTCGGCGCCTGCGGCCACCAGCGGCGCAAGCTGCACTGTGAACACCGCGGCCAGTCCTCGGCCGACGTGCAGGTCGCGGCGCAGCCAGCCAACGACGGTCGCCGCCCCGAGCGTGGCGGCCAGCACCGCGCAGAAGCTGGCGTAGGTCGCGGCTCCCGAGAGCGCCATGCACACCGCGGTCGCGGCCGCGACGCCCCACAGGCAGAACGGCGCCGTCGGGCCTCGGGCGGCGGACGCCAGGCGCTCGGCGCCGAGCGAGGCGACCAACGCGCCCACGCCGATCCCGCCGAACAGGACGCTCAGCTCCGACGCCGACAGGCGCGCGACGAGGTTCTTCAGCACGAACCAGCTCGCTCCGCAGGCCGCGAGGGCGACGAGCAGCGCGTTCACGGCGCTCGCGCGCTTGCGCAGACCGACCGTGACGCCCACGAACAACGCCAGCCCCGCCGACCAGAACAGCGCCTCGTTGGCCGCGCCGGGCGGGAAGCGCGGCGGGGCAGAGAGCGCGAAGAAGTGCCCGAGCACGTAGGCCGGTCCGATCGCGGCCGCCCCGATCCACCCCAGCGCTTCGCCGCGCCGCACGAGCGCGCCCGCGAGCGCGACCACGCCCGCCAGGAGCGCTGGCGCGAGCACGACCAGCAGCACGAACAACCCAGGTCGAGTCGAGGGATCCATGGTCAGGCCTGAGAGTAGCACTGCAGGCCTACGGCCCCGCGCTTTACTCGGAGGCGCCAGAGGACGACATTTCCGAGCATGCAGGCCCCTACCGAACGGCTCGCCCTGGTCATGGGCGGCGGCGGCGCTCGTTCGGCGTACCAGGTAGGAGTCCTGCGCAGCATCGCGCGCCGCCACCCGCACTTGTTCACGCCGATCCTGACCGGCGTGTCGGCGGGCGCCATCAACACCGCCTACCTCGCCAGCGACTCCGGCGACTTCGCGGCCAAGATCGAGCGCATGCGGGAGCACTGGCTCGGTCTCACGACCGCGCGCGTGTTCCGCAGCGACCCGTACTCACTGCTCAAGATCGCCAGTCGCTGGGGCGTGCGCCTGGCGAGCGGCGGGCGCAAGCTCGCTCCGCAGCCGCGCGGCATGGTCGACACCGAACCGCTGCGCGCGTTCCTGTGCGAGACGCTCAAGTGCGAGAACGGCTCGCTGCCCGCGATCGCGGAGAACCTCCGCCGAGGCGCGCTGCACGCCGTGGGTGTGACCACCACCGACTACGCCACCGGCCGCTCGGTCACTCACGTGCAATCGAACGGCGCGCCGGGCTGGCTGCGCCCCAACCGAGTGAGCGTCGAGGCCCCGCTCACCATCGACCACATCATGGCCTCGGCGGCGCTGCCGCTGTTCTTCCCCGCCGTGAAGGTCGGCGAGAGCTGGCACGGCGACGGAGGCGTGGGTCTCACCGCGCCGCTCTCCCCCGCGCTCCACCTGGGCGCTGAGCGCATCCTCGCCATCTCGACGCGCTACGAGCGCACGACGATCGACCTCACGCAGCCCACGACGAACGGCTACCCGCCGCCCGCGCAGATCGTGGGCCTGATGTTCAACGCCGTGTTCCTGGACCTGCTCGACCAGGACGCGCTCAACCTCGACCGCATCAACCGCCTGATCGACGGCTTGCCCGCCGATCAACGCATGGGCCTGCGGCCCGTGCGGCTGCTGCTCCTGCGCCCGTCGCGCAACCTCTCGGCGCTCGCCGGCAAGTTCGAGCCTCGCCTCCCGCAGCCGTTCAAGTTCCTGATGCGCGGAACGGGCACCAAGGAGACCAAGAGCCCCGAGTCGCTCTCGATGGTGATGTTCGAGCCCGACTACATCCGCAGCGTGATCGAACTCGGCGAAGAGGACGGCGAACGACGCGCCGCGGAGATCGACGCGTTCCTCGGCGGCGAGCAACGTCCGGGGATGATGGTGACGGGCTTCTGGCGCGTGTGAGCGCGTGGCGCTCGTTCTCGCGGCGCTCGTTCTCGCTGGACCTCAACTCGCGGAACCTCATCTCGCGGGCGCCCATTTCGCACAGGCCCCTGACGGAGCTGCGCAGCGCTCGACAACGGTTGCGCGCGCGCTGCCGCACGCCGTGCGCGGATCATCACCGGGCGCTCGCAACTCGGCGGTTCACGCTCCGCCCCGCTGTCAGACCGTCAGCTCGCGCGTGGTGTCCATGTGGTCGGCCAGCGTGACGCGCTCGGGCAACTCGCGGCGCCGCGTGGGCTGGAAGATCTGCTTGACGTTCTTGAGGCCCAGCAGGAAGTCGTCGAGCATCCCGTAGCCCGACACGACCGCGTGCTGGTACCACAGGAACGAGAGCTGCGTGAGCTCGTAGACGCGGTTGCGCGGGAGCTTGATGAGCTGGCGCACGAGCGGAATCCCGCCGGGCACGTACACCGCGACGTTGAAGAGCTTCTGGAGGTTGACGACCTCGTACACGTCGTCGCGGATGATGTTGGAGTCGTGCTGGATCGACGGACCGATGTCCTTGCCCTCGTCCAGGCGGTGCAGCTCGTAGTCCTGCTGGCCCAGCGCGGTCGAGCGGAACGAGCGGTAGATCAGCACCGTGCAGCCCTGCGGCTTGATCTTCTTGTTGACGCGCACCGTCTCGAACATGTCGTCGAGCGTCTCCGCCGGCGAGCCCATGATGTTGTTGGTGCGGAAGGTCAGCTTGTGCTTGCGCAAGAGCGGCGGGATCCCGAACACCACGTCGTCGGTGTAGCCCTTCTTGTAGATCTTGAGCCGCACGTCCTCGGAGCCCGACTCGAGTCCGAACTGCACGCTCACGCAGCCGGCGCGCTTGAGCGCGATGATGTCGTCCTCGTCGAGGTAGTTGATGTTGATGTTGCAGGCGAACGGCAGGCCCACGCGCTTGGGCCACTTCTCCGCGAACTCCTGCAGCCAGCCCGAGTACATGTTCAGCGCCGCATCGCCGAAGTTCACCATCCGGAACCCGGGGTAGCGCGCGAGGATGTCGTTCATCTCCTCGCACAGGTAGTCGACCGACTTGGTGCGGTTGAACTTCTCGCCCTTCTTCCCGCTGACCCAGTCCTTCTTCATCGTGCCGACCGAGCAGTACGTGCACGAGTTCTGGCAGCCGCGGCTGGCGTGGACCTGCATCACGCGCTTGGAGCGCAGGAACGGGTACTTGTAGAAGATGTCGACGTCCGGGAACGGCAGCGTGTCGAGGTCCTGGATCACCGGCCGGATCGGGTTCTGGATCGGCGTGCCGTCGGAGCCCAGGAAGGCGACGTTCGGGATGAACTCGATCGGTCGGCTGGCGGCCCAGGCCTCGATCAGCTCGAGCATCGCGTACTCCGCCTCGCCCTTGGTGGTCGCGTCGACCACGTCGGTGTGCGACAGCGGTTCCAGGTCATGGCTGGGGTGCGGCCCCCCCATCACGACCTTGAGGTGCTTGAGCTCCTTCTTCCACTTGCGGATGTACGGGTAGGGCCACTCGTGCTGCCCCGTCGTCGCGTAGATCCCGATCACGTCGGGCTGGAAGTCCAGCACCGCGCGGTAGAAGTCCTTCTCCTCGCTGGTGATGAAGGCGTCGCACACGTGCCCGTGCTTGCGCAGCAGGCTGGAGAGGACCTTGACCCCTTCGAACTCGTGGCAGGTGGTCAGGACGAACGCGACTCGGGCCATGGTGAGGATCTCGTGGTTGCGACGCCGCGGTGGCGGGGCGGTGCGCCACAGGCGGAGCGCGTCGCCTCGACGCGCGTCGCGCTGCTCCGCGCTCCAGCGCCCTAGCATACGCGCGATCGCGAACTCGTCGCGGTGCTCGACCCGCTTCACCACGCAACCATGCCCTCGCCGACTGAACGCATGCTTCCGCGACTCGTGCTCCTCACCGGCGCCGGAATCTCGGCGGACTCGGGCGTGCGCACGTTCCGCGACCACGGCGGGCTCTGGGAGGGCCACCGCCCCGAGGACGTGGCCACTCCGCAAGCGTGGCGGCGCGACCGCGCGATGGTGTGGCGCTTCTACCAGCAGCGACGGGCGCAACTGTCGACCGTGGCCCCCAACCCCGCGCACGTTGCGCTCGCGGAACTCGAGCGCCGCGTGAAGCAGGCCGGAGGCGACTTCACGCTCGTCACCCAGAACGTGGACGACCTGCACGAGCGCGCGGGCTCGCGGCCGATCCACATGCACGGCGAACTCGCGTGGCTGCGCTGCGAGCGCTGCACCCGCCGCGTCCACGACCTCGAGCACGTCTCCCCCACCGAGTTCGTGCCCTGCGCCGCCTGCGGGCACGATGCGCTCCGTCCCGACATCGTCTGGTTCGGCGAAATGCCCTACCACATGGACGAGATCGAGCTTGCGCTGAGCGCGTGCACGCACTTCGTCGCCGTCGGCACCAGCGGCCAGGTGTGGCCCGCCGCGGGATTCCTCCAGGCTGCGCGCCAGCTCGGGGCGCGCACGTACGTGCAAAGCCTCGACGCGCCCGAGAACCTCGACCCGCGCGACACCTTCGTTCCCGGTCGCGCCGCCGAGGCGCTTCCCAAGTTGTCAGAGAGCTTGGCGGCCGAATTCGGCCTTTGAACGCGCGGCCTTTGAACGCGCGGTGTCGGCGCCTTCGGCTCTGGCGCCTGGGCTTGCATCAGCGCGAGGGCGGCTCGAACGCCGCACGGTTCGTCGACCGTGCGGCGCACTGCAAGCCGTTCGACTCCCTCGCGGGACTGTCGCGTGTCGCGACTACGGGCAGACGTTGTTCGCCCAGCGCGGAGTGCCGTTGTCGGTGGAGCCGGCGCTCAGCGGGCTCAGCGCGTCGCACCAGTTGGCGCCGTCGTCGTTCGAGGTCACGTCCACCAGGGCGCGCTGCAAGCTGAGCGACTTGCCGGGAGTGTCGGGCCACAGCACCCCGTCGTCGTAGGCCACCGCATCGACCAACGCGCCGGTGGCGTCGTAGAGCTGGATGTCGTCGGCGCCGTTGCCCAGCGTGAAGCTCGAGTACTTGTAGCCCACCGTCACGCCGCCGTTCAGCGACGCGCTCGCGTTGATGCCGAACACGAAGTACGAGCGCGGCGGAAGGACCACGCCCGCGGTGGCCGGGATCGTGTGGCCGTTGGAGCTCGAGTCGCGGATGCTCCAGCCGCTCAGGTCGATCGGCGTCGGGCCGAGGTTGCGGACCTCGAACCACTCGCCCGCCGAATCGGCCACTGCGGCCGGGTCCTTCATGATCTCGGTGATCACGACGCCCGACGCCGGGCCCGCCGACGAGCCCAGCGCCGCGAAGGGCGACGTGGGAGCGCCGTAGCCGAGCAGCGCGCGCGACTGCGCGATCATCGCATCGGCGCTCGGCACGGTGGTCGACAGCACTTGGGTCGTGAGCAGCCCGAGTTCACTTGCGTGCGACGGAAGCGTGCAGGTCACCTCGAGCGGTCCGCCCGCTCGGTGGTCGAGGCGCAACAGTCGCGCGGCGCCGCTGCCGTCCAGACGCACGAGTTGCGACGAGCACGCGCCGCCCTCGTCGCGCAGTTGCAGCAGCGCCCAGCCGTGCGCCACACCGCCGGAGATGTCGAGCGCGAAGGCCGCTCGCGTCGGGCTGCGACCGATCTCCACGTGCAGACGCGGCGCGAGCGCCGTGTCGCCGAGGTCGGGCTGCGCCATCACCGGCGCCGCCTCGAACTCGTGCGCGAGCGGCTCCAAGCCTTGCAGCGGTTGCGCACCGGCGGCGCCTGCGAGCAGCGCCATCGACGCGAGCAGCGTGCGCGTCGTTCGAGCGCCGGACGCCGCGTCACCCGCGCGCGCGCTCGACGTCTTCCCGGTGGTTCGACAGTTCAATGACTCTTGCATGGACGGTTCCTCTTCTTCTCGTGACGGGTTCTTCTCGTGGCGGGCCAGGTCAGCAGCGCTCGCTCGCGCGGCCCGAGCGCCGCGAACGCCCGACGCAGACCGGCGCACGCCTCCTCCGGTCGCACTCAACTCGAGAATTCGTCGCCGCAGCGCCAACCGGGTCCACTTCGCCCTTCACGTAAGGCGCCGCGGTAAGATCGAGCGCGATCGGCTCGTCGCGCGCTTCACTCCATGGTCCGCACCGTCCTCGTCCAGACCTACCACCGCTACACCCAGTTCACGCACGTCCACCCGCTCGGGATCATGATGATCGCGGCGCAGGCGCGCGTGGCGGGGTTCGACGACGTGCACATCCTCGACATGAAGGTCGAGGACTGGGATCCCGAGCGCTGCGTCGAAGAGCTCGTGAAGCTCGCGCCCGACGTCGTCGGCCTCTCGGCGATGACTTACGAGGCCGGCTGCATGCACGAGGTGGCGAAGCTCGTCAGAGCGCGCCTCCCCAAGACCGTGATCGTCTGCGGCGGCCCGCACCCGAGCGTGGCGGCCGAAGACGTGATGAAGGACGAGAGCGTCGATCTGGTCGTGCGCGGCGAAGGCGAGTTCATCTTCGCCGACGTGCTCGCGGGCGTGCGCGACGGGCGCACCGACTGGACGGGCTGCGAGGGCGTTTCATGGCGCAAGGACGGCGTCGTCGTCCACGAGCTCGACCGCTCGCCGCCGCAGAAGCTGGACGAGATGCCCTTCCCCGCGTGGGACCTGATCGACCACGCCAAGTACCACACGGTTCCGCGCGGCGGCGTCATCTACGCGCACAAGGAGTTCGCGACGATGTTCAGCTCGCGCGCGTGCCCGTGGCGCTGCACGTACTGTCACAACAGCTACGGCAAGACCTTCCGCGAGCGCTCCGCCGAACACGTCCTCGCCGAGATCGACCTGCTCGTCACGAAGTACGGCGTCAAAGAGCTCGTCTTCATGGACGACATCTTCAACTTCAAGGCGGAGCGCGCGAAGACGATCGCGCGCGGGATCATCGAGCGCGGCTACAAGCTCGCGCTGACGTTCCCCAACGGCTTCCGCGGCGACATCCTCGACGAGGAACTGGTCGTGCTGCTCAAGCAGGCCGGCATGTACCGCTGCATGGTCGCGGTCGAGTCGGCGAGCCCGCGCATCCAGAAGGTGATGAAGAAGCACCTGAAGATCGACAAGGTGGACAAGATCGTCGACTTCATCGCGAAGCAAGGCGTGATGGTGCACGGCGCGTTCATGCTCGGCTTCCCGAGCGAGACCGAAGAAGAGATGCAGTCGACGATCGACTGGGCCGCGCGCTCGAGCTTCCACACCGCGGCGTTCTTCCGCGTGATCCCCTTCAAGGGCACGGAGCTCTTCACGCAGGTCGAGCACGCCGGCTTCAACCTGCCCACCGACTGGTCGGCCTACGAGCCCTACCAGACCGAGATCAACCTCTCGACGGTGCCCGAGACGACGATCACCAAGCTGCGCAAGGACGCGTACCGGCGCTTCTATTTCAATCCGAAGCGACTCTGGCGCATCTTCAGCCTGATCCCGAACAAGGCGAACATGCTGCCGTTCCTGACGCTGCTGTTCGCGCGGCGGGCTTACGCGCGGTAGCGCGACTCATCCGCGACGCTGGATCGTGCGCGAGCCGCGAACCGTCGCTCGAACATGCGCGCAGCACGCTGCGTACGCGTGAGTTGCACGGGGCGGGCCGCGCGGGCGTAGGTTCGACGCCGCGGCGCGCCGAGGTCGGCGCAGTCGCGAACGAGGATCGTGATCATGCGCGCATTCGGCCTGTGCCTGGCAGTCCTGGGCGGAATCACTGTCGCTTGCACGAACGGCGGCGCGGAGCATCGCGAGGCGCGCGCGGCCGAGCCGATCACGCCGATCGCACGAGCGCCGGTTGGTGACGAAGAGCTGGAGCGCTCGCGCGCCTCAGAGCCGCTCTACCTGCGCGCCGTTCACGCCGCGCAGGATGGCGCGACGGAGCACGCCGCGGTGCTCGACGCACTCTCCCAGGCGCTGCGCGGCGGCGCCTGCTCCACGCGCGCGCTGACCGACAGCGCTTTCGGCGAACTGCACGAGCTCCCTCGCTTTCGGCAGTTGATCCGCGAGCACGCGCGCCAGAGCGCGACGCGCCTCACCCTCGCGGACGAAGAAGGTGAGCCGCTCCACGTGTTCGGCGCGATCCGAGACGCGAACGGACAGCCGATCGCCGACGCGCTGGTCTACGTCTTCCAGACCGACTCGCGCGGTCTCTACAGCGCGGGCGGCATGGACGAGAGCAACCCCCGCATCTTCGGCTACATCCGCACGGACTCGGAGGGTCGCTATGCGTTCGACACCATCCGGCCCGGCCACTACCCCGACCAACGGGAGCCGGTCGAGCAACACATCCACTATGAAGTGAGCGCGGCGGGTTTCGCCAAGCGCATCTGGAGGCTTGGATTCGAAGACGACCCGCACTGGCGCGGCCGCACGCCGCCGCGTTGGGCCCGCCCGGTGAAACGCGCACAGGGAGCGACGCCGTCGTGCGAGATGGACATCGTGCTCGAGCGCGAACAAGGCTGAGCGCGGCAGCGCACGGCCCGCAGCGAGCGTCGACCTGTCCGCGGAGACGCTCCCGAATCGCGCAGCGCATCTAGCTCAGCCACGTCGTCCGTGACGGACCGCGGACGTCCCCGGGCCTTGCCGCGCCGCGCATCGACGCCCACTCGAGCTACGACGCCTCGCGCGAACCACGGAGCGCACACGGAGATCGAGGTCAGGCGCATCGGGTTGCACGGGACCACGCGCGCGTTCGTGGACGCGCCCTGATGTTCACGTCGCGGCGGAGCCCATCTTTCGGGCTGGCCGCTCGAGGAGTTCGCCGACCTCCAGGCCGTCGTGATCGACGCTCGTCCCGACCAACGCGGCGGCTCGGCGCGGAGCTGGGCGCCCTCGGCCTGCGCAGACGAGCGGCGATGTTGCGTACCCATTGGTCGAAGCATTACGCGACGCCTGCGCACTCCCACGTCCTCCGTTCCTCCCGCGCTTGGCCGTGCGCCCGGAAGGAGCGGTGAGCACTTCTAGATCGCGAAGGTCGAGCGCACCGTCGAGTTCATCGCCAGGGAAGGCGTGCTGGTGCACCACGCGTTCATGCTCGGCTTCCCGAGCGAGACCGAAGAAAAGATCCAGTCGACGATCGATCGGGCCGCGCGCTCGAGCTTCCACACCGCGGCGTTCTTCCGCATGCCCCCCCCCTTCAAGGGCACGGAGTTCTTCACGCAGGTCGAGCACGCAGGCTTCGACCTGCCCACCGACTGGTCGGCCTACGAGCCGCATCAGACCGAGACCAACCTCTCGACGGCGCCGGGGACGACGATCACCAAGCTGCGCAAGGACGCGTACCGGCGCTTCTACTTCAACCCCAAACGCCTGTAGCGCATCTTCAGCCTGATCCCGAACAAGGCGAACATGCTGCCGTTCCTGACGCTGCTGTTCGCGCGGCGGGCTTACGCGCGGTAGCGAGAGCCCGTCCCGCCGCGCTGTCGGGCATCGCTCACGACACGCAACGGCAGGGGAATCGCGAGGCCAACGCCAGCGACTCGGCTGGGGTGCGAGCGAATCGGAGCTAGGATTGGGCGACTCGTGCGCGCGCTGCTCCGCATCCTGCATCTGTTCATCGTGCTCGGCCTGCTCGCGCCGCCGAGCACGCAGGCGCCGGCGCTGGGATCGCATGAAGGCGAAAGCCAGTGGCGGAGCGCGCAGGTCGAGCGCATCGCGCTGGCGCACGAGCAACAGGCCGACGCGCGTGCGGCTTCCGCGCTCGAGGAGCGCGGCGAACGCAGGACCGCGACGGATGGCGGCGACGGGGACGCGCGAGAACATGCGTGCGCTGCCGCGCCGGATCGACGCGGCGCAGAGTCGAGCCGCCCGTGCGAGCTCGGGCATGCGCGAGCACGTCTCGCGCTCGCCCACTTGCGCGTGAACGGGTCAGCGAACGCAGCGGGCGCGCGCGCCTGACCGGGCGAGTTCCATCCAGCGCCCCACAGGCCGCCCCGCACGTTGTCGAGCGCGGCGGCCTGGCTCCCGCCCTGCGTGGCGGTTGAGCCTCACGCCCGCACTGCGAGCGTGCTGCGACTTCAACTTCGTTCGATTCGCTTCTGCGGACGTTCTGCGCCCACGGTGCGCGCGCTCCGCTTTCACGCCACTCAACATGAACTCACCTACAGACTGGTTCCGACGCCTCCTGGGAGGCGCCGACCGCTCGACGGACTCGGCTGCGACAGCTTCGGCGCAACTCGAGCTCGCTCGCGCGCATGCGCGCAATGGCAAGTACGTCGACGCCTCTCGCGTCTACGCGCAACTGTGCCGCCGCTCCCCCAGCATCGCGACGCGCGTCGAGTACGCGCAGCTCCTGCTCGAGCTGGGCGACAGCTTCGGCGCCGCGGCCGAGTCGAGCCGCGTGCTGGACTCCGATCCCGAGAACGCAGCCGCGCTCGAGATTCGACGGCAGGTCATCCGCATGGAGGAGGCCGAACGCCGCAAGTGAGCCTGCGCGCCGCGCTCGGACAGCGAGTCGATCGACAACACGGTCGGTGCTCGCGGCCACGGTTCGAGCGCGGCGCGGTCTGCCCGTCGCGATACGCCGCTGCGGCGGACGCGCGACACGCCGATGCTCCGGTCGCAGGCTGGCGGATGGGCGCTGGCACGCTCTGAGACTCCGCCGAGGCGTCCCGCGCGCGACTCGCAGCGGTGTCGCGGCGCGCCACTGACGAAGTGGTGATTCAGGCGAGTGGAAGGTGGTAGTCCGGACGCGAGTGAGCACTATTGCACTCGACGTCGGCGGTCTTGCCGCGCAGCGCGCTAGTACGGTGCGCAACGCGAGTCCGCGCCCCGCCTGCCCGCAATCTTCCCCACCAGTTCGCGCCCCCGCGTCGGGCCCGATCCGCCCCGAGGAGCTCTCCCATGCTTCTTCGCCTCACTCGCCTGTCTGTCGTTCTCGCAGCGCTGGCCGCCGTTCTCAGCGCAGGACTGCACGCCCAAGACGGCTCGAACGACCCCAGTTTCAATCGCGCCGACGATGGCACGTACGGCATTGGCGCCAGTTGGCAAGTCGACGCCAGCCTGCTGCAGCCCGACGGCAAGCTCGTGATCGCCGGCGGGTTCGGCTTCTACAACTCCGTCGCTCGCAAGAGCCTCGCGCGTGTGAATCCGGATGGCAGCCTCGATCCAACGCTGCAGACCGCGCCGGGCCCCGTCGGCCCGATCGTGAGCGTCGCGCGGCAGCCCGATGGCAAGCTCATCGTCGCGGGCGGCTTGACGACCTACGACGCAGTTCCGCGCATCGGAATCGCGCGCGTGAACA
Organism: uncultured Planctomycetia bacterium; assembly: GCA_938003765.1. Taxonomy (GTDB): domain Bacteria; phylum Planctomycetota; class UBA1135; order UBA1135; genus WYBT01. Next base: position 55,759 of record CALKYE010000087.1, on the reverse strand, counting down.
GCGACGGGCGCCTCGATCCGAGTTTCGATCCCGGCGCAGGTCCGCAGGACTACGGGTACGTCCAGAGCGTCGCGCTCCAGCCCGACGGCAAGCTGATCGTCGGCGGCTGGTTCACATCGTTCGACGGCGCGCCGCGCAAGTACGTCGCGCGCCTCAACGCCGATGGAAGCGTCGACCCGAGCTTCGACTCGTCCAACGGCGCCAACACTGTGGTGACGTGCGTGCTGCTGCAGAGCGATGGCAAGATCCTGATCGGCGGCCATTTCACGCACTACGGCGGAGTCTCGCGCAATCGCATCGCGCGCTTGAACTCTGACGGCAGCCTCGACACGAGCTTTGACCCAGGCCTGGGAGCGCTCGGTCATGTCCTGGCCATCGCGCTCCAGCCCGATGGCAAGGTCGTGATCGGCGGCGACTTCAACTCGATCGGCGCCGTTCCGCGTCGTTTCCTGGCGCGACTCCACCCGAACGGTGCGCTCGATCTGGGCTTCGACCCCGGCGCAGGCCCGAGCGGGCGAATCCACGCGCTGACGCTTCAGTCCGATGGGCGCCTGTTGATCGGTGGCTACATCCAGAGCTACCAGGGCGCGCCGCGCAACTCGGTCGCGCGCTTGATGCCGGACGGCGCACTCGACACTTCGTTCACGCCTCCCAGCGGCTCGACCAACGCCGCATTCGCCATGCACCAGCTAGCGAACGGCAAGGTCCTCGTCAGCGGGGACATCAGCGACTGGGATGGCTTCGAGCGCAACGGCGTAGTGAGACTCGAGCCCGACGGAGCATTGGATACGAGCTTCAATCCGCTGCCCGCACCCGGTGACTTCGTGCGGCAAGTCTTGCCGCAGAGCGACGGCAAGACCGTGGTGCTGGGTGCGTTCGACTACTACGCCAACATCCCTCGCGAGAAGTTGGCTCGCATCGAGTCCGACGGCGCGCTCGACGCGAGCTACGACCCTCAGTCCAACGGCGGAATCCAAGTCGCCGCGCTGCAGGCCGATGACAAGCTGCTGGTCGCGGGGACATTCACGGCTCTGGGCGGGACGGCGCGCACAGGCCTCGCGCGGCTCGAGGTGAACGGAAGCGTGGACACGAGCTTCGACGCGGGCGCAGTTCCGCTCGGCGGCATTCGCGCCATCGCTGTTCAACCCGACGGAAGGGTGCTCGTCGCAGGCTCGTTCACAACCTTCAACGGAGTAGCCCGCGGGCGCATCGCGCGACTCGAGACGAACGGCGCACTCGATCTCAGCTTCGACCCGCTGTCTGGGGTGGGCAGCTACTACGTCAATGACATCGCTCTCCAACCCGACGGAGGCATCGTCATCGGCGGCAACTTCCAGTCTGTCGGCGGCCTGCCGCGACGCTGCATCGCACGGCTCAAGCCGGGCGGGCAGCTCGACACGGGTTTCGCGCCCAACCCGGGCGCGAACGACTCCGTCAGCGAGGTGGTGCTGCAACCCGACGGCAAGATCCTCATCGGGGGGTACTTCACTTGGGTCAATGGCGTGACTCGACGCGGGCTCGCGCGCCTGAATGCCGACGGCAGCCTGGACTCAACGTTCGCGTCCGGCGCCGGCCTGCTCTCCGGGACGAGCACCTCGGGCCAGGCCCTCGCGATCGCGTTGCAGCCAGATCACAAGATCCTGATCGCCGGCAGCTTCCAGACGGTGATGGGCCAGCCGCTGCGCTCGATCGCGCGGCTTCACACCGATGGAAATCCAGATCTCGAGTTCCGCGGATTCCCTGGCGTCGGAGGCAGCGTCAACTCGATGACGCTCGACGCGAACGGCCGCGCCCTGATCGGCGGGAGCTTCCTGTCGTACGACGGCGCGATCCGCCACCGCATCGCGCGGCTGATCGCGTATTCACCGGAGCCGCTGAGCTACTGCACCGCCGGGACATCGACGAACGGCTGCGCGCCGACGATGGAGTTCGACGGCTCGCCGAGTCTCTCCAAGTCCAACGGCTTCAGGCTCGACGTGAGCAACCTGGACGGCCAGCGTCAGACGCTCCTGTTCTACGGCGTCGGCGGTCGGCGCGCGGAGCCGTGGGCCGCGGGGAGCACGAGCTATTTGTGCGTGCGCGCGCCGATCCAGCGCGTGCTCTCGGCCAGCAGCGGCGGCGCGGCGGGAGCGTGCGACGGCGCCGTGAGCGTCGACTGGCTCGACTACATCGCGAACAACCCCGCAGCCGTCGGCGCTCCGTTCGCAGCCGGAGTCGCCGTGAACGCGCAAGCTTGGTATCGCGATCCGCCGGCGCCGCGCTCGACCAACCTCAGCGACGCGCTCGAGTTCGTGACCAGGCCGTAGACGCGCGTGCGGGGCGCGGACGCGGGCGAGTACCCTCGCGCGATGCTCCGCGCCATCGCCGTCATCGTCGCGCTTGCTGCAGCCTGCGCACGCCCCGCACCGACCACGCACGAGCGGGCCGAGCCGCCCGAGCTCGTCGTCATGAGCTTCAACGTGCGCTACGGCGCGGCCGACGACGGACTCGACGCGTGGCCGCTGCGCTGCGAAGCCGTGGCGCAGCGCATTCGAGAGGCTGCGCCGGACATCCTCGGCGTGCAGGAAGCGCTCGACTTCCAGATCGCGTTCCTCGAACAGCGCTTGCCCGGACACCTCCGCGTCGGCCAGGGCCGCGAGGGAGGCTTGGCCGGCGAACACGCGTCGCTGTTCCTCGCGCGCGAGCGCTTCGAGTTGCTCGAGCACGGCGACTTCTGGCTCAGCGACACGCCCGAGCGCGTCGCGTCGGTCGGCTGGGACGCCGCGCTCACGCGCATGTGCTCGTGGGCGCGCGTCGTCGATCGCGCGAGCGGCGCGGAGCTGACCGTGTGGAACACCCACTTCGACCATCGCGGCGAGCTCGCACGCGAACGCTCCGCGCAACTGCTCGCGACCCGCGTGGCTGCGAGCGCCGGAGCGCAGCTCGTGATGGGCGACTTGAACGCGACCGAGGACTCGGCGCCGCTCCGTGCGCTGCGCTCTGCGGGGTTGACGGACGCGTACCGAGCACTGCACCCCGACGTGCGGGCCGCGGGCACCTTCCACGCGTTCCGCGGCGGGCTCGACGGCGCGCGCATCGACTACATCCTGTTCAGCGCGCACCTGGGCGCCGCGCGGGCCGAGATCCTCTCCGCGCCGAGCGCTTCGGGCCGCTGGCCGAGCGATCATCACCCGGTCGTCGCGCACCTCCGCTGGGCGCAACGCTGAGCGCCGCGCGCTGGTCTCTTTGTCTTTGCCGCTCGCTCGATCGAACCCACGGCTCGGGAGGTCACCCGTGAACACCAACAGAGTCCTCTCTCTCGCTCGAGAGCAACGGACGGCGCTCGCCACCGCGCTGGTCATCGCGCTCGCGCCCGCCCTGGCCGCTGCGACACCCGCGCATTCCGCTGCGCCGGGCGCAGTGCAAGACAGCGCGCGCGACGCGAGCACCGCCGGCCCCGACGGTCCGTACGTGCGTCGGCTCGAAAGCGGCGCGTTCGAGTGCAAGCGCGTCGTCGCCGACGACAAAGGACCTCGCGTCGAGGTCGAACGCCTCGAGGCAGAGAACGCGAGCTTCCAACTCGCGCTCCCCGACGTTCCTGAGCCGTTCGTCGTGCGCCTGCGCGCGCCCGCGAGCGCCCCCCAGTGTCGTCTTCCGGCGCCGGAGCGCGTGTTCGCGTTCTCGGACATCGAGGGCGAGCTCGGCGCAATGCTGCGCCTGCTGCGCGCGGGGAACGTCGTCGACGAACAGCTGCGCTGGACATTCGGAAGCGGGCACGTGGCGTACGTCGGCGACCTGTTCGACCGCGGCGTGCACGTCACGGAGTGCCTGTGGGTGCTCTACGAACTCGAAGCGCGCGCGCGTGAGGCCGGAGGCGCGCTGCACTTCGTGCTGGGCAATCACGAGGTCATGAACCTCACCGGCGATCTGCGCTACGTGCGACGCAAGTACCACGAGAACGCCGCGCTGCTGGGCGAGAAACTCGAAGCGCTGTACGCCAACGACACCGTGCTCGGTCAGTGGCTGCGCACGCGCAACGCAGCCGTGCAATTGGGCAGCGAGCTGTTCGTGCACGGCGGCGTGAGCCCCAAGGTCGGCGAGGCGGGACTTCGCATCGAGCAGCTCAACGACGCTCTGCGCACGGCGCTCGCCGCCGAGCGCTGGAGCAGGTCGAACGACGGCGTTTTGGCGCTCGCCGCGGGCTCGCCCGATGGACTGATCTGGTATCGCGGCTACCTGAAGGCTCCGGTCGTCGCGGAGAACGACTTGGACAAGCTCCTCGAGCAACTCCAGGTCGAGCGCGTCGTCGTGGGCCACACCGTGGTCGAGAACGTGGGCTTCGTGTTGGGCGGACGCGTGCTCGCGCTCGACGTCCACCACGCCAGCGGCCACTCGCAAGCGGCGCTGCGGGAGAAGGGCGCGTGGAAGCGCATCACACCGGGAGCGACCGACGTGGAACTGTGAAACGAGATCGCCGGGAATCTGCGCGGTGCGCGAAGACTCCCGGCGATCAACAGTTCTGCGGCCGATCGCGTCGTCAGCTCAAGGCGCGGTCACGAACTCGAGCCCGTTGCTCAAGTTCGTCGTCTTCGCGGCCGGCGGATCGCGGAACCACGCTTGCGCGTTGACGCCGACGCCCGCGCTGAACGGAGTTCCCAGAGCGCCCGGATTGGCCGCGAGCCACGCGAGCCAGTCGATGCTGAGCGTTCCGTTGCACAAGCCATTCGTGCCGTTGCTGTTCAGGAGACTCATGCGCTGCGTGGGCGACTTCACGCACAGGTAGCTCGTGCTGTTCGGCGCCCAGGGCGAGATCGCGCGGCCGCTCACGCCGTAGAAGATCAGGCCTTGCTTGTTGGGCTCGACGTTGCTGACACGGATCTGGAAGCCCGCCGAGGCCGACACGTTCGGTGAGCCGACGTAGCCCATCGTCGGCGCGCAGCCGCTCGAGGTCGTGCTCGGCGTGCAGTACGTGATCGGGCCGCCGCCGCCGAACTCGAACGACGCCGAGCAGATGCGCCCAGGAAAGCCGAAGCTGTCGAGCGCGAGTCCGCCCGTGCCGACGATCGTGCCGAGGTTCGGCGTGCCGAACACGTACGACCATGTGTCCGTGAAGATGTTGTAGCCGCTGAAGTCGACGACGCCTCCGGACGGAGTCCCGGGCGTCGCGACCCCGGAAGTGAAGCTGTAGTCGAGGTGAGCGAAGCCCACCGTGTACTGCTTGCCGGCGACGAGCGAAGTGATGCCGGCCTGCACGGCGAACGGATGCGTTTGCACGCCAGTGGCTGTCGAAGCGCGCGGCGTGCCGATCGCGACCACGGTCCACTGATTGGCGCCCGTGACCTCGAACAGCAGCGGCGTCACCTTCTGGTTCATCGTGGCGAGGTCATTGTCGAAGAACGACCAGTTCCCCACCGTCGTGGGGCCGGCGAGGGGCTGTGTGGCTCCTCGATAGATGTAGACGACGCCCGTGGAGCTGTCGTTGATCGCTCGATCGATCACGGGACTGCCGACGATCTGGGCGCTGGCGACGGAGCAGGCGAACGAGACGGCGAGGCTGGCGAGGGCGCGGAGAGGGTGCATGGGAAGGCTCGATTGGATGCGGTTCGTCGCGGACGCCGATTGCGTCTCGCACAGCGAATACATCCGTGAGCTGCCCGCTCCGTTACAGCGAGCGCTCGGCCCGCAAGCTGCTCACTCGCGGGCGAGCTCGAACTCGAGTTCGAGACCGTGAGCGCCGCTGGGACCCACTTCGAACTCGATCGGGGCCGCACGCGCGGGTCCGGAGACTCCGAGTGTCGCCGAATAGCGCCCCGGCTGCAGGCCCGCCAGCCGCCACGAGCCGCGGCCGTCGTCGTCGGCGAGAACCGAGACGTGGCGCCACGGTTGGCCGGACACATCGACGCGCCGCAAGGACATATGCAGCCATCGTCCGCCAGCAGTGTCACTGCCCAACAACGATTCGGGCGCTCGCGCGGCGCCCGAGCACGAGACGCCGGGATCGAGGACGAGCTCGACGTCGACACGTTCGGCGCCGGGCGCGACCTCGAGTTCGCGCTGCACGAACCCCGCGACGGGGTGTTCGGCGAACACGCTGTACCGCCCGGATGACCAGACCAGGAACGAGTCGCGCCCGTCTTCGCCGGTGTGCATGAGCGTGCGCCCCAATCGCGTGCCGCGTGTGTCCAGCACCTCGTAGTGCGCGCCCGCCACGGGCTTTCCGTTCGCATCGGTGACGCGCAGCTCCAGTCGCTTGCGCGCGAGCGCGACGTCGAGGCGGCGCACTTCGCCCGCCGCGAGCTCCACGCTCTCGCGCCAGGGCTCGGAGTACAGCTCCTCCTCGCGCGCACGCTCGAAGCGCAGCTCCGCGCCGTAGCGACCGGCGGGGATCCAGCCGAAGTCGAACTCGCCGTCGGTATCGAGCCGCGCGTCGTGGTGGCTGCGCGCGAGCGAGCCAATTCCGTCCAGCGTCAGCACCAGATGCTCGCGTGAACTCACCTCGATCGCGAACCGACCGTGCAGACGCGCCAGCTCGCCGTCCGGCGACGTGGGAGCGGGCTCGAGCTCCAACGTGAGCTCGCTGACCTCGCCGGCGCCCAGGGTGATCTTCCCTTCGCGCACGGGCGGCGCTTCGTCGAACTTCTCGCTCAGAAGCTCGGTCGCATCGCGCGTGATCCAGGCTTCCCGCAGCTCCCAGGTCCACCTCCCCGGCGGAATCGAATCGAGCTCGGCCACGCCCGCAGCGAGGGTCGAAGCCCACAGGCGAGTCAGCTCGGCGCTTCCCGCGCCCAATTGCACCGTCCAGCGGCGCGTCGACGGCCGGCCGCGCTCGAGCACCTGCACTCGCAGGCTCGCGCCGGGCCCCAGCTCGATCACCTGCGGTTCGTCCGCCGCCGCTGCGACGCTCGCGAACGTCGTCGCGAACTGCGCGTGCGCCACTTCGAGCTGACAGCGCGTCCCGTCGGCGCGCGCAGGTTGCGTCAGCTCCGCGCGGCCCGCGGCGTCCGTCGTCGCCCGCGAACGCCACGTGCTGCTCCGATCCGACAGCACGACCTTCGCGTCCGCGACCGGAGCGCGCGTGGACGCATCGACGACGACGACGGCGCACATCTGCGCGCTCGCGAGCACGAGCTCGAGCTCCTTTGACTCGTCCCCCAGCGCGACTTCAGCGCTGACGGGCGCAAATCCGCGCTTGCGCGCAGTGACGAGGTACGCGCCGGGCGCGAGCGACTCGAAGCGCACGACACCCGAACCGCGCCGCGTGAACGCTTCGCGGTCGAGCAGCGCGTTCGGACGCATGCCCGCGACGGCCAGCGGGCGCAGGTCGAACTCGACGTCGTTCACCGCGGCGCCCGCTTCATCGCGTGCGGTCACGTCCAGCGCGGCAGTTGCGAGCTGCAGCACGATCTCTCCCTCGGGGGCAAACTCCCCTGTCGTCCAGGCGCACGACGCGTTGCGTCGCGCCGCCACGACGATGCGACCTTCGCGCGGAACACCGACGCACTCGAACGCGCCGCGCGCATCCGTCAGCGAAGCTCGGGTCAGGTTCACGGGCGCCTTGGGGGCCGCGCGCGCGCCGACGAGGACCTCGGCGTTCGCGACCGGCTCGTCGCCCGCGAGAACGACTCGACCTTCGATCGTGCGCGCACGAGCGAGCACCTGGTCACCCAGCTCGCGCTCGGCGCCGGAACCCTTGATCGCGACGCGCAGCGGCTCGCACCCACGCTTGTCGATCAAGACCGCGCTCGCTCCGGCGTCGACTTCGAGCTCGAACGACCCGTCCGCGGCGCTGGCCGTCGTCTGCGTCGGAAAGACCTCGAACCAGGCGCGAATCCACGCGGGAATCGCCGCGATCGCGACGCGCCCCGCGAGCTCGTTCGCGAAGCCGTCGGCGGTCCACCCGACCGTGAACTGCGCGAGGTTCGCGAGTCGGCGCACGCGCGCGCCAACGAGCGGGGCGCCGAGTTCATCCACGACGCGGCCTCGCAGTCGGACGCTGGCGTCGAGGCGGAGCTCGCCCAGATCGAGCTCGCCATCCGCGGCCGGCGAGCTGTCGACGAGGCGCAGCGCGCCGTGCGGACCGCCGCAGTCGATCGCGAGCAGCAGGTGCTCTCCACGGCGTCCACCCGGCAGCACGAATCGCCCTGCGGAGTCCGTGCGGGTGCGCGAACGCTCGAGCTCGGGCGCCGACGGCGGAGGCGCGGCGGAGTCGAACGTGAACAGCGAGCTCGGCAGCGCGACCAAGCGCACTTCTGCGCCGGCGAACGCGCGGCCGTCGTGGAAAACGAGGACTCCCCGGATGCCGCGCGGCGCTTCCGCGTCGATCGTGCCCGCCGCGCGCGACACCTCGCTGCGAAGACTCGCTCCGGGATCGGCCGCGAGTTCGAGACTCTCCGCAGCTTCGGTGGTCCGCGCGGAGCTCGAGTGCGCGTGCGGTCGCGCGGAAGTCAGCGATGCAGCCGGCGAGACGCCCGGCCACCACCAAACCCCCACGCCAGCCAGCAACGCCGCCGCGCCGAGCGCCAGCGCTCGAGTGAGGTGTGTTCCGCGCGGTGGAGCGACGCGCGCGCCACGCGGCTTCGCAGCCGCTTCGAGCACTCGATGGCGCAACGCCGCGAGCTCGAACCCGACGCCCCACGCGCCGAATCCGTGTCCGCCGCCGAGCGCACGCCGCAGCAGCCCTAGCCCGCGATGGATCTGCATGCGCACCGTTCCGGGCGCGCGGCCCGTCGCGAGCCCGAGTTGTTGCGAGCTGCGCTCTCCCGCGAGGTACGGCCCCACGACGGCTGCGTAGCGCTCGGGCAGCTCGGCGAGGGCCTGGTCGATGAGCTGCGCGAGTTCGGAGCGCTCCGCCGCGAGGTCGGGCCGCTCGTTCGACGCCAGCTCGGGCAACTCGACGCGACGCCCGCGCCGCCGGCGCTGGTTCCGCGCGTGCAGCACGAGGATTCCGACGAGCCACGGCAGCGGATCGCGACCGCGTTCGAGCGCGTGGAGCTTCTCGATCGCCGTCAAGTACGTCGCCTGCACCAAGTCGTCGGCGTCGTGACGACTCGCGGCCAAGTGACGCGCTACGCGCATCAGGTCCGGCGCGCTGCGGTCGAAGGCAAGGCCGAGCGCCGCGGTGTCGCCGTGCTCGACGTAGCGTTCGAACAGCTCGCGCAGTTCAGGGTGTTGCATGCCGCTCCTCGTCGCGACGCGCGCGGGAGCAACGCAGATTCTGGCGCAATTTCGTCGCGTCCGGGCGGTCACGGTCACCGCAAGTGACGCGGCGCTGACGAGCGCGACAGGCTGGCGCCGGGTGCGAGCAGAATCGAAGCACGCTCGGAATCTGGGGACGCCCTCGTCCGAAAGTCGCGCCCCGTCATGAGGAGAGACTTCGTCGCCCCGCGCGACGCGCACGCAGATCATCACGCCGACAAGACTCCGCCGGCGACATCCGCGGCGAGCCCGCGCCGCGATCGGGGGCCGTTGAGTTCCCGAGTCGCGACGGACTCCGCGAGGTGAGAGCCCACGAGTTGCGCCACGTCTCCGAGGGCCACTGGAGCGCGCCTGGGCCACTCGTTCGGCTCCACGTCGCACGTGTCACGCGCTATCGGAACGTCGCACGCGACGAGCTGGCGCCTCCTGCTCCCCAGCTCGGCTATCGCACCGTCGCGCGCGGTCGAATCGAGCGCCGTCGCGCGTCGAACAGCTCCGGTCGACGCGTCGAAACGCCGCCTCGCTCAGAGCGTTCGCCGTAGACTCGGCCGCGATGTCCACCGACCCGCAGACACGCGGGCGAGCGGAGCGCTGGCTCAGCGCGCTCGTGCTCGCGCTCACGCTGCTCCTGGGAGTGCGCGTGCTCCACCGCGACGCGCGGGCGGCCGGCGACCTGCGCGTGACTCCCGACGAGGTCGAGTACGCGCTGTGCGCCCAGCGTCTGGCGACTCTCGGGCGCTACGACCTCGAGCTCGACGGCGTCAGCACGCCGCCGCACTCGACGCCGTGGTTCTCCGCGCTGCTCGCGCCGGCGTACTGGATCGACTCCGAAGAGGTCGGCGCGGGTGTGTGGATCGTGCTCGCGATCTCGCTCGGCGGTCTCGTGCTGCTGCTGCGCATCGGCGAGCGCGTGAGCGGCCCGCTCGGCGCCGCGGCCGCGGTGATCGCGCTGCTCTCGACGCCGCTGTTCCCGTACGTGTCGCGCCTGATCATGACCGACGCGCCAGCGATGGTCCTCGCGCTCGCCGCGGCGCTCGTGTTCCTGCGCCAGCGCGAGAGCGAACCCTCGGCGCTCGGCGCGCTCGGCGCGGGCGCTCTGATCGCGGTCAGCTTCGCGCTGCGCAGCGTCTACCTCTCCCTGCTCGCGCCGTTCGCGTGGCTGATCCTCGTACGCCCGGGCCGTCGCATCCTGCGCGCCGCGTGCCTGCTCGCGCCGCTCGTCGCCGTGCTCGCCGCGAACGCCCTCTACAACCACTCCACCTTCGGCGACTGGCAGCGCACGGGCTATCAGTTCTGGTGCGCCGTCCCCTACGACTACCCGGACCTGCTGCTCTCGACGGACAACATCGCGATGAACCTGGGCGACCTCACGACGCAGTGGGGCCCGCCCGCGCTGTGGCTCGGCGCCGTCGGAGTGCTCGCGTGCCTCTGGCGAGTGCGCGCGCGTGCGACGCCGTTCATCGTATTCGCTGCGGTCACGGCGTTGCCGATCAGCGCGCTGCACTGCGTGTACTTCTACGCCGACCTGCGCTTCCACCTGTGGTTGCTCGGAGCAGCCGCGGCGATCGGCGGGATCGGACTCGCGGCGCTGGTCCCGGAGCGCTGGCGCGCGCGGCGAGAGCTCGCGGCGTTGGCGCTGTCGATCGCGATCTTCGCCGTCCCCGATCCCGTCGAGATCCCGGCCCAGCGACGGCGCACCTCCGACCAGCTCAAGCAGGTCACGCCAGTCGACGCGCTGATCATCAGCGGGCTCGAGCCGGTGTACCTCGCGGCGCTGGAGCGCGCGGGCTCCAAGCGCGAGTTCCTCGCCGCGTCGCGCGACGTCGAGTTCGCATCGAAGGTGCTCTCGCGCGTGCGCGTGCCCCGCGAAGTGGCGCGCCCCACAGGTCCGTTCGACCACCGCGCTGCGGGCCTGCTCGCGAGCGGTTCCGTCGAAGCCTACGCGCGCACGGCGGACGAGATCCCCGACGAGATCGCGCGGCAGGTGCGCGGGGGCCGCGCGGTGTTCCTCGAGCGCAGCTTCATCTTCAATCCGCAGGTCGAGCAGCGCATCCTCGGCGCCGCGCTGCGCCTCGAGAGTCCGTCGGCGCCGATCTCCCGACTCGTCGCACGTTGAACGAGCGCGGCCGCGCCAGCGAGCGACGCTGACGCGGCCGACGGGATCTCGCAGCGCTTGCGAAGCGCGCCTACTGGCACAGTGCGAAGCGCACCGCAGCCGACAGCCCGGTCTGGCTCGAGCTGCCCGGGTCGCGCATCCAGTACTGGCAGTGCACGACTTCGCCCGCGCTCAACCCCTGCGACTGGTAGTAGGCCGGGGTGAAGGTGTGCGAGAACGAACCCGTGCAGTTGTTGCCGGTCGCCGAGCCGCCGCTGGACTTGACGGGCGTGCGGATCGTCGGCGAAGCGACGCACAGCCAGCCGCCCTGGAACGGCGTGGCCTGGCTCGCGCGGCCCCAGAACAGCAGGCCGTTCTTCTGGTTGAGCACGCTCGCGCACGTGACCGTCATCGAACCGTTGAGCAGGTTCGTCGAGCCGCTCGCGTTGATCGACGGGACGCAACCGAGCGAGTTGGGCTTGGCCGTGCAGTAGTTGTTGACGTACGAACCGGTCGCGCGGATCGGGCCGTAGTGGCGCGTCTGCCCGAGGTTGCCGCAGTTGTCGTAGGCGCGGATGTGGAACCAGCGGTCGTTCAAGTCCTGCGCGAGCGTCGTGTTCCAGCTCGTGGCGCTGCTGGCGAGAACGAGCGCTCCCGGAGTCGTGCTCGTCGGCTCCGTGCCGGGCGCGCCGTCGAGCAACGCCACGTAGCCGGCCAGTCCCGACACGCCGTCGGTGGCGGCGCTCCACTGCATCGTCAGGGCCAGCGCGCATTGGTTCACGCCGGGTGCGTGCGTCGGCGAGCTCACGATCGTGGGGCCGGCGGGCGGCGTGCCGTCGACGTAGAACGTCTGGACGTTGGTCGCCTGCACGGCGTTCTCGGAGCGCGCGTCGATCTGGAAGGTCTTGAGTCCTTCGCTGAACCAGCGCGTCTGCCAGCGCGCCCGCCGCGCCACGCCGAGCGGCACGTTGCCGATGGTGATCTCGCGCCCGAGGGTGTCGTTGTCGAGCATGTTCGCCTGCCGGTTGTCGTACAGGAACGCGTCGGCGGCGACGAGCAAGTCCCCCGTCGAGCTGGTGTCGAGCCAGACCGCCGACGCAGTGTCACCCGTCACGCTGTAGTAAGCGTCGATGCTCACGACCTCGCCGGGCGCGAGGCACGTATCGCTGCTGAGCACGGTCAGCGCGCCCGCGGGCGTGATGTCTCCGGTGGTGGTCGCCACGGTCACGCTCACGTCGCAGGTGGCGCCGACCGACGCGGGCCAGTTCTTCCAGCGCCACGATCCGCTGGTCGGGTTGTCGAACACGCGGATCTCGGTGTTGTCGAGCTGCGAGGCTTGCGCGAAGAAGTCGCCGCTGGCCGTGTTCGAGGCCGTGAACGGCGCCGCGTCGAGGTACAGGTCGAAGTCGTGCACCAGCGCGCGCGAGGCGCCTGAGGAGGCCGCAGTCTCGTGGTAGCGCATGCACACCACCATGCGCGTCGTCCCCGCCGGCACGCTGAAGTCGGCGAACGCCACGCTGCCGCCCTGGTTGAAGTTCCACGACTGCATGTTCCACTGCGGCGTGTTCTGGATCGCGCGCCGTGCGTCGACGCGGCCCGTCCCGTAGTTCGACAGGTGCGGCTCGCCTTCCCAGCTGATGACGGTGTTGTTGCGCTGGATGGCCGAGCCCATGAGCATCGCCGCGAGCAAGTCGGCCTTGTAGCCGACCTGCGTGGTCTTGGCGTCGACGATCTGCGCCGCCACGCCCGCCACGTGCGGGGAGGCCATCGAGGTGCCGCTCTTGCGCGTGTAGCTGCTCGAGTTGGTGAGCAGCGACATCACGTCCTCGCCCACCGCGCACACGTTGGGCTTCCAGCGGCCGTCGGCGGCAGGCCCGCGGCTCGAGAAGCCCGAGATCTCGCCCGCCGGGATCACACCAGTGAACTCGTCGACCACGCTGCCGACCGTGAGAACGTTCTTGGCGGAGGCCTGCAGCGTCAGCGAGCCCGCGTTCGGCCCGTCGTTGCCCGCCGAGAAGCACAGCAGCTGCCCGTGGCCGAACACCTCGTTGTCGAGCAGGCGCGCCTCGGCCTCGGTGCCGAACCAGCCTCCCGTCGTGAGCGAACCCCACGAGTGGTTCTGGACGTGCGGCTTGGGCGTGGTGATGCCGTTGAAGGTGAACGGCGTGTGCAGCACGTTCATCGCCGACGACAGCGAGAAGCTGCCCTGACAGGACGTGCTGAAGATCTTCGCGTTGAAGTGGTAGCCGCCGTGCCAGGTGCTGAGTCCGGGCGCGACGCCGGCGTGCTCGTCGGTCACGTTGCCGCTGCCCAGCATGGTCCCGAACACGTGCGTGCCGTGGCCGCAGTTGTCGATCCACGGATTGCCGTCCGAGGAGAAGTCCCAGCCCAGTCCCAGCGTGTGCAGCAGGTCGGGGTGCCCGTAGAAGCCGGAGTCCGCATAGCCGACCACGCAGTACTGGTTCCACGCGCCGTTGAACTGGTTGCGCATGATGTCGGCGTTGACCATGGGCATCGACTGATCGTGGAGCGCGTGCGGCTCGACCGCGACCACGGGCTCGAGGAACTGCACGAAGTCGAGCGTCACGAGTTGCTCGATCGACGCCGGCGCCACGCGCGCGCGGAAGGCGCGGATCGAGTCGACGTACTCGAGCACCTCGACGCCCAGGTCTTCGAGCGCGTGCTGCTGCCAGCCGTTGGACATCCAACGCTGCGCCTCGTGGCCCGGCGCTTCGACCACGCTCGCGCCTGCGCGGAAACTGGCCGGAGCGAGCGGGTGCTGCGTGGAGTGTTCGCACAGGTCCGAGTCGAACAGGTCGATGTAGACCTCGGCGAGCTCGCCGTCGCGCAGCGCCGCCAGAGCGGGCGCGAGCGCGGGGTGCAGCTTCTGCCAGGGCCGGGCGACGCCGATCCAGCGCACGAAGTCGAGCGCGGCCAGCTCCTCGAGCCGCGTCGCGTCGAACACCACCTTCAACGTGTAGTGCGGGTGCCGCTCGAGCGCGCGCGCGCCCAGCTCTTCGAGCACTTCGATGCGCTCGTCGGTCATCCGCCGCGAGAACATCACGAAGGCGTAGTTCACGCCCGCGGGTCGACCGTCGGCGGGCTGCGCGGCGAGCTGGGCGAGCAGGTCCGGGTCGATGCGTTCGTCGCGCGGCGGATAGTGCGAGCCCGCTGCGAAGCCCAGGAAGTACGGATCGCCCGAGGCCGGCGCGAGCTGGCGATCGCCGTCGCGCTCAGGCGCGACCTGGGCCCCGATGGGCAACGGGACTTCGTCGTCGAGGAGCGGCGCAACCGTCTGAGGCGTCAGCGGAGCGTCGCTCAGCCAGCCGGTGGAAGCGTCAGCGGGCGAAGCCACGACTTGGGCGAACTCCTGCGCTGACGCGCGGGAGGTGAGGAACAGGGCGGCCAACGACAGGGTGGTCAACTTCATGGTCGGGGCGGGGAGGAGGTGCGATGGAGAGCGCGAAGCCGCGCCGCAGCTCCTCCACGAGGAGGCCGGTCTCTCGCGCCTGTTTTCGCGGGGAAATGCGACGCGCTGCTACGCTCCGGCGTCCGTGACCCCGCCGCAGTTCCTGCCCGCCACCCTCGCGCGCTTCGACGACTGGGCGCGCCTGTTCGCCGAGCTCGGCGTCGACGATCCGCTGCCCAGCGCCGAGGTCTGGCTGCGGACGCAGGGCCCCGACACGTTCTTCGCCGAGTCCGACGGCGCGATCGTCGGCTACGGGTACGGGCAAGCGCTGCTCCCGTGCGGCTACGTGCGCAACGTCGTGGTCGCGCCCGACGCGCGCGGGAGAGGACTGGGACGCGCGATCGTGCTCGAGCTGGCGCGGCGCCTGGCCGCCGCGGGTTGCACGAGCTGGCAACTCAACGTCAAGGTCGACAACGCGCCGGCGATCGAGCTGTACCGCTCGGTCGGCATGCGGACCGACTACCGCACCTGGGTGCTTCGCGTGCTGATCGAACGTGCGCTCGAGCTGCCCGAGTCGCCGCCGGGCGTCGTCGCGCGCGAGCGCGGACCAGAGTTCGACGCCGAGCTCGAACGCGAGTTCGAGGTCACGCCCGGGCTGTTGGCGCGCCACCGCACGCGCGACGGCGCGCGAGTCATGAGCTTCGAGCTCGACGGGCGCCCGGTCGCGCTGGCGCCGTTCGATCCGCACTTCCCCGGCTGCTTCCCCTTTCGGCTGCGCGACGCGCGCGCGGCGCGAGTGGTCATCGAGCGGCTGCTGGAGCTCGTCCCCGAAGGCCGCCCGCACCTGCAGGTGGTCCTCGAGCGCGACGAGACCGCGGCGCGCGCGCTGCTCGCCGCCGGCGCCCGGACGGTGTTCGAGATCCAGCACATGAGCGGGCCACTGGGTTGAATCGCTCCCTGCGCGAGCTGCGTACTGCGCCCACGAAGGAGACTCGATGAAGCGTGTGGGCGTGATCGGCGCGGGGATGGCGGGTTTGGCGGCGGCCGAGGAGCTCGCGCGCGCGGGCGCTTCGCCCGTCGTGTTCGACAAGGGCCGCGGGCCGGGCGGACGGAGCTCCGTGCGGCGCGCGCCGCCGTTCGAGTTCGACCACGGCGCGCAGTACTTCACCGCGCGCGACGAGCGCTTCGTCGAGCGCGTGCGCGCGTGGCGCTCGGAAGGCGTGGTCGCGCCCTGGACCGGACGCATCGTGTCGCTCGCGCGACGCTCCATCGCGGAGCTCAGCGAGCCCACCGAGCGCTGGGTCGGCGCGCCCGCGATGAATGCGCTCCCCCTGCGACTCGCGCGCGATCTGGAGCTGCGCTCCAACACCCGCGTCGCGAGCGCGCGCTTCGAAGGAGGACGCTGGCGCCTGCGAGACGCCGAGGACCATCCGCTGGGAGAGTTCGAGCAACTCGTCGCCGCGCTGCCGCTTCCGCAAGCGGCGGAGCTGTTCCGCGGCCAGAGCGAGCTCGCGCCGCGCGCCGAGCGCGTCGACGCCAGTCCGTGCTGGGCGGTGCTCGTCGGATTGCGCGAGCGACTGCCGCTCGAGTTCGACGGCGCGTTCTGCCACGACTCGGGACTGTCGTGGGTCGCACGCAACAACTCCAAGCCGGGTCGGCCGCCGGGCGAGTGCTGGGTGTTGCACGCGACTGCGGACTGGACGCGCGCGCGACTGGAAGCGCCGCGCGAGCAAGTCGCGGCGGAGCTCATCGCGGAGTTCGAACTCGCGAGCGGCGTCGCCGTGCCTCCGCCCGCGCACCTCGACGCCCATCGCTGGCGCTACGCCCTGCCGGCGCCGCAGGAACCGGCCGCGCCGCTCGCGTGGCTCGAAAGCTCGCGCGCGCTCGCCTTCGCGGGCGACGGCTGCGTCGGCGGACGGATCGAAGGCGCGTTCCTCAGCGGCCAGGCCGCGGCGCGCGCGCTGGGAGTCCGTTGAAGAAGTGCTTCGAGGGCGATTCCGACCCAGGTGCGTCGCAGCAAGGAGGAGCACCACAGGCGAATCCGAGTGGATCCGCCGCGGAGCCTCCGACGCCGCAGCGGCGCGCTTGGCGCGGAAGTGCGCCGAATGACTTCTTCAACTGGCTCCTGGCAGCGCTGGACTGAAACGCTGCGCACGGGCCGCGAACGGACGAGCGCGACACCACTCCCATCGTCGGCGCCGCGCGCACGCTGGCTCGCGAGCTTTCTTCACAGGGCGCCGATACAGTCCCGGGCCTCTCCATGACTTGGGAATCCTGGTTCACGCTCGCCGTGCTGGCGGCGATGGTCGCGGCCCTCGCGCGCAACCTGGCGACCGACATGGTCATGTTGGGAGTCGTCGCCCTGTTCATGACCGCGGGCCTGTTCTCGGACGCCTTCCCGAGCGCTGGCAAGCTCGTCGCGGGCCTGGGCAACGAGGCCGTGATCACCGTCGCGGTGCTGTACGTGGTGGTCATCGGTCTCTCGCGCACGGGCGCGATGAGCTTGCTCACCAAGCCGCTCCTCGGCCGCCCCAAGTCGGTGTTCGGCGCGCAGGCGCGGCTGATGATCCCCTGCGCGGGCCTGTCGGCGTTCCTCAACAACACGCCCATCGTCGCGATGTTCATGCCGGTGCTCTCGGACCTGTGCAAGCGCACGGGCATCGCACCCGGCAAGCTGTTCATGCCGCTGTCGTTCGCGACGATCCTCGGCGGCACGTGCACGCTGATCGGCACGAGCACGAACATGGTCGTCTACGGCCTGGTGGTGGCCGAGACCGGCGATCGCGACGCGCTCGGCATGTTCGATCTGTCGTGGGTCGCACTGCCCGCGACGGCCGTCGGCGTGCTGTTCATCCTCGTCACGAGCCGCTGGCTCCTGCCGGACCGCAAGCCGACCCTCAGCGCCTCGAGCGACCCGCGCGAGTACACCGCCGAGATGGAGCTCGAGCCCGCGAGCCCGCTCGTCGGCAAGAGCATCGAAGAGGCGGGACTGCGCGGCCTGCCGGGCGTGTACCTGGCGGAGATCGAACGCGGCGCGAAGGTGCTGCCCGCGGTGGCGTCGACCGAAGTGCTGCAGGAGGGCGACCGACTGGTGTTCGTCGGCGTCGTGGACTCGATGGTCGAGCTGCGCAAGGTGCGCGGACTGCGGCCCGCCACGAACCAGGTCTTCAAGCTCGACGCGCCGCACTCGGAGCGCTGCATGATCGAGGCCGTGGTGTCCAACCACTGCCCGCTGGTCGGCATGACCGTGCGCGACGGCAAGTTCCGCTCGGTCTACAACGCGGCCGTGATCGCGGTCGCGCGCTCGGGCCAGCGCATCAACAAGAAGATCGGCGACATCGTCCTCGAGCCGGGCGATCAGCTCCTGCTCGAGGCGCACCCCAGCTTCCACGAGCAGCAACGCAACTCGAAGGACTTCTTCCTCGTGTCGCGGCTCGAGGACTCCAGTCCTCCGGGCCACGAGAAGGCGCCGCTGGCGATCGCGCTGCTGCTCTCGATGGTCGCCGTGGCTGGCCTGGGCTGGCTGCCGATGGTCCACGCCGGACTGCTCGCCGCGGCGGGCATGCTGCTGACCGGGTGTTGCAGCGCGAGCGAAGCGCGTCGCAGCATCGACTGGGAAGTGCTGATCACGATCGCGGCGGCGCTCGGCATCGGCGAGACGATGCGCAGCACCGGACTGGCGGCGCGCATCGCGAGCGGAGCGGTCGAAGCGATCGGCGGCGAGCACCCCTGGCTCGTGCTCGCCACGATCTACGCGACGACGATGCTGCTCACCGAGCTGCTCACCAACAACGCGACGGCCGCGCTGATGTATCCGATCTCGATGGCCACGGCGAAGAGCCTGGGCGTCGACTACCACCCCTTCCTGGTGGCGGTGATGATCGCGGCCTCCTGCGGCTTCGCGACGCCCTTCGGCTACCAGACGAACCTGATGGTCTACGGTCCCGGCGGCTATCGCTTCACGGACTTCCTCAAGCTCGGCGTGCCGCTCGATCTGGTCACGATGGCCGTCACGCTGTCGATCGTGCCGCTCGTCTGGCCGCTGACCGCGAGCTGAAACCCGCGACGGAAGCGACGCGGAGCGCCTGCGCGCGACACCTCAAGCGGCGAGGCATCGCGCGCCGCTACCTGGGCTCGTGAGGTATCGATGATCGCTCCCAAGCTGGTCGCTGCGTCGTCCGTCGGCATCGTGCTCTCGATCCTGTTGCAGGGTGAGAGCTACGGCTACGCCATCCTGCAGCGCGTTCGCCAGGTGTCGCGAGGGCAGCTCGAATGGAACGAGGGCATGCTCTACCCGGTGCTGCACCGTCTCGAGCAGGAAGGGCTCGTCACGGCGCGCTGGGACGAGACGTGTGGGGCGCGCCGCCGCAAGTACTACCGCCTGTCGGAGAAGGGCGCCGCACAACTCGTCCACGAGCGCGAGCAGTGGAACACCGTCGACGCCGCCATGCGCGAGCTGTGGAGCGCCAGCCATGCGTGAGCACGAGGCGTGGCGCCGCGATCTGGCGCAGCACGGCCTGAGCGCCGAGCAGCTCGACGAACTCGAAGACCACCTCGCGAGCGCCTGTGAGCGCCTCGTCAGCGCAGGAGCTGCGCCGGACGACGCTGCGCAAGCCGCCCGCGAATCCCTCGGCCCCCCTGCTTCACTCGCCCGCGAGTACCGAAAGGTCCACTCCATGCCTCAACCCTCCCGCCTGCTCGCCGCACTCGCTTCGATCGCCGTCGTCGCGCTGGTCGCCGCGCCCGCGCACAGCACGCTCGACCTCGTCGACGCGCCCGCGCTGTTCTTCGTCTGCGGCTTCCTCGTCGCCGGGCTGTGCGCGAGCTTCGGCGTCGCGCAGAGCTTCGCCACGCTGCGCGAGTGCCTGCTCGCGCGCAATTCGACGGCACTGTCCGCGCGAGAGCGTGAGCTCCACCTCGCCGTCGTTCGCCGTGGCTATCGACTGGCGTGGGTCAGCGGCGCACTCGGCGCACTCGCCGGCCTCATCCGCACGCTGATGAGTTTGTCCGACCCCTCCGAACTCGGCCTGGCAGCGGGCCTCGGACTGCTCTCGCTCTTGTACGGCGCGTTGCTCGCGGAGGTGGTCTTCGCCAACGCCGCACAGTGGCTCGCTCAACCGCTCGAGAGCGCCGCGAGCTGAGCGCAGCGCCGACCGTCGAGCCGAGCTCGAACGGCCCGCGCGCTCGATCGCGCACGTCGCGACCCGCAAAGCGAGCCGCCCGCCCCACCGACGGTGGAAGCGGGCGGCTCGACTTGCGCTCGGGCGCGACCTTTCAGGCGAGGTCGATGAACGTGCGCGGAGCCATCACGGCGTGAGCGTGAACTCGAGGCCGTTGGAGAGGTTGGTGGTCTTCACCGCCGGCGGATCGCGGTACCAGGCCTGCGCGTTGACGACCTGTCCGGCGGAGAGCGGCGTTCCGAGCGCGGACGGATTGGCGGCGATGAACGCGAGCCAGTCCTGGCTGAAAGCGCCGTCGCATGCGCCCGCGGTCCCGCCGGAGCTCTGCGCGGGCAAGCGCTGCGTCGGAGACTTCACGCACAGGAAGCTGCTGCTCGAGGGCGCCCACGGCGTGGCCGCCTGTCCCGCGACGCCGTAGAAGATCAGTCCCTGCTTCTGGCCTTCGATGTTGGCGACGTCGATCGTGAAGCCCGAGGCTGCGGACGCACTGGGTGCGCCGACGCCGCTGATCGACGGCACGCAACCGTTCGTCGACGTTCCCGCGGTGCAGTACGCGATCACCGCCGGCGGCGGCACGTCGTGCTGAAGCGTCCAGTTCCTGACGACGTTGGCGCTGTTGCCGCAGGAGCTGAAGGCCTTGCCCAGCGAAGCGACGAACTGCGCCGACGAGTTGCGGATGCTCGAGCTCGCGGCGTCGGACACGTCGGTCCAGTCGACGCCGTTGAACTCCCAGGTCTTCTTGCTCGCCTGCGACGTCCCGTGGTTGCCCTGACCGCCGTGAACGACGACCTTGCCGGTGAGCGGGTGGAAGTAGGCGCTCGGCGCGAGGAGACCCGGTCCGGTCGTGCCCGCGACGTCGCTGGTCGGGAGCGTCGCGGTCGGGATCAGCGACCAGGTGTTGGCGCTCACGTCGTAGCGATAGGTCGCCGCGCCCGAGCCCGTGCCGCCGCTCAACACGCCGCCGAAGTAGATCAAGTCGTGGCTCGTCGCGCGGTACACGAGCGCGCCGTTCTGGATCGCGGGACCGCTGTTCGTCAGCAAGTTCCAGTTCGTTCCATTCCAGGCCCAGGTCTCGTTCGAGATGTAGGTGGCGCCGAGCGAGTCCTTGGCATTGCCGCCGTGGAACACCACGCCGACTCCGGGCACGTATGCGCCGCCGCCCGTCAGCCAGCGACCGTCGGGAACCGTCGCCGGCGCCATCTGCGCCCAGCCGTTGACGGCGTCCCATTCCCACGTCGTCGTTTCATAGGCGGTCCACACGCCGCCGGCGCCG
The DNA here is from genome assembly GCA_938003765.1 of uncultured Planctomycetia bacterium. Taxonomy (GTDB): domain Bacteria; phylum Planctomycetota; class UBA1135; order UBA1135; genus WYBT01. Next base: position 34,628 of record CALKYE010000087.1, on the reverse strand, counting down.
TTGCCGCCGAAGACGACGAGCTTGCCGCGCGCGGTGTCCCACGCCATGACCGCGCCCGCGCGCGGTCCGCAAGCGGCGCCCGTGGCGCTCAACTGCGTCCAGTTCGAGCCGTCGAAGGACCAGAAGTTGGCGTAGGTCGAGGTCGTGGTCCCGCTCTGCCCGCCGTACATGTAGAGCACGTTGCCGTCGGTCGCCGTCGCCGGTCGCTCGCGCGACGAGGGGCTGTTCGAGGGGAAGAGCTGAGTCCAGGGAGCGACTTGCGCCGTGGCGGAGGTGGCGACGGCGCCGACGGCCAACGCCAGCGAGGCCAAGTGGAGAGCGGTTTTCATCGATGTGGCTGTGGGGACCCGTGAGAGTGAGAAGCGCTCGCGGAACACGACGCGTTCGTCAACGCAGGCGAGCGCGGAATGAAGCGACGCTCAGCGCTCCGCGTTGAGCGCGATTCCAGAAAAGCCGCTCACGAGTCGCGCCGAGCGCGGACGGGTCGCTCGAGCGGCGCGAGCCGACAAGCTCATGGCGGGCGAGCGCGCGCGGCTCGTCGCCAGTGCGACCTTCGACGCGAGGGCGCTACTGCGCGCGCAGCGCGTCGATCGGATCGAGCGCAGCGGCGCGGCGGGCCGGCGCAGCTCCCGCGAGCAAACCGGTGACGACGCTGGTCGCGAGGCCGGCGAGCGCGAAGCCGAGCGAGTGCTCGATCGGGAGCGCGGGAACGAGCGCCTGCAGCGCGGCGCTCGCGGCGTACGCGAGCCCGAGGCCGAAGGCGCCGCCCAGCCCGGCGAGCAGCGAGGCTTCGAGCAGGAAGATGCTCAGGATCTCGCCTTGACTCGCGCCGATGGCGCGCAGGAGCCCGATCTCGTGCGTCCGTTCGCCGACCGCGATCCACAAGATCGTCAGGACGCCGATCGCGCCCACGAGGAGCGAGACGCCGCCGATGGCAGCGACGGCGAGGGTCACCGCGCGCAGCACCGAGTCGAAGGTCTCGAGCATCGCCGCCTGCGTGAGCACCGTGAAGTCCTCGCGTCCGTGGCGCTCCGTGAGAACACGTGTCACTCCGTCCACCACCGCGTCCGCGCCGACGTGCGGAGCGAACTCGACGTCGATCTCCGACAGCTCGTCGGTGTTGAACAAGCGCATCGACGTGGCGAGATCGACGTAGGCCATGTCGTCGAGGTCGAAGGCGAGCATCTCGCCCTTGGACTCCATGATCCCGACCACGCGCAGCCGCGCGCCGGCGATGCGCACCCATTGACCGAGCGGGTCTCGCTCGTCGAAGAGCTCGCGCGCCAGCTTGGGTCCGAGCACCGCGCCCGCGCCCGCGCGCGACGCTTCGTCCGCGCTGAGGAAACTCCCTCGTCGCACCGGCATGCGCCACACCTCGGGCGCGGCCGGCGTCGTTCCGAGCACGTACACGTCGCGCGCGCGATCTCCGACCTCGACGGCGCCCTGTCCGACGATCGTGGGCAGCACGGCCGCGACTCCGTGCACGCGCTCGAGCGCCCGCGCATCGGCGAGAGTGAGCTTGCGCGTCGAACCGCCGAGCACGCCCGGGATTCCGCCGGTCTCGGTGCGGCCCGGCGTGACCTGCAGCAAGTTCGCGCCGAACTGCGAGAACTGCGCGGCGACGAAGGTCCGCGCGCCCTCGCCGACCGAGGTGAGCAACACGACCGCGGCCACTCCGACGGCGATTCCGAGCATCGAGAGCACCGTGCGCAGGGCGTGTTCGCGCAGGGCGCTCCAGCAGAACAGCAGTCGATCGAGCGCGCCCATCGTCAACGCCTCGACAGCGCGAGCGCGGGATCGAGTCGGGCGGCGTTGCGCGCGGGCAGCACTCCGAACACGAGTCCCACCAGCAGCGCCACTCCCAGCGCAGCCGCGATCGCCCACGGCGGCGGCGAGGACTCGAACTCCGGATAGAGCTCGCGCGCGGCCCGCGACAACGCCCAGCCGAGCGCCACGCCCAGCGCGCCCCCGGCGACCGAGAGCAGCGCAGCCTCGAGCAGGAACAGCGCCACGATCTGCGCGCGCGCGGCTCCGAGCGCGCGGAGCAGGCCGATCTCGGAGCGTCGCTCGCTGACCGACACGAGCATCACGTTCATGATCCCCAGCCCCGCCACGCCGAGCGAGATCGCCGCGATGCTCGACAGCGCGAGCGTGAGAACGGTCAGGATGCGCGTGAGCGAACCGAGCACGGCGTCGGGAGTGATCAGCGTGAAGTCCTCGCGTCCGTGGCGCTCGATCAGGACGCTCCGAGCCACTTCGCGCGCGCGCTCGAGACCCTCGGCCGAGTTCAACATCAGCAGGATGCGGAACAGCGAGCGGCGATCGAACATGCGCATCGCCAGGGCGACCGGCACGAAGGCGGACTCGTCCAGATCCGCGCCCATGTGCACGCCGCGGCTCTCCAGAACGCCGAGTACGCGCAGCCGCCAGTCGCCGATCCGGATCTGCCGTCCCAGCGCGTTCTCGGCCCCGAACAGTTCGCGCGCGGTGCGAGCCCCGAGCACGACGACGTTCTCTCCTCGCTCCCAATCCCCCGTCGGCAGGAACGATCCGTAAGCCATTTCGAGGCCGCGGACCTCGGCCATGTCGTGCGATGCGCCGAGCACCATCGCGCTGCGCGAGAGCGACCCGTACTGCACCTCATCGACGCCCACGACGAGCGGCGCAGTCGCGCGAACACCGGGCAACTGACGCTGGAGCGCCAGAGCATCGTCCAGCGTGAGGTCGCTCGTGCTGTTGCCGATGCCTGGCAAGCCGCCAAAGGTCTCGACTTTGCCCGGCGCGATGGCGAGCACGCTCGTCCCGATGCCTTGGAACTGCGCTTCGACGAACGTGCGCGCGCCTTGGCCCAAGGCGGTCAGCAACACGACGGCGGCGACGCCGACCGACACGCCGAGCAGCGAGAGCAGCGTTCGTCGCGTCTGCGTGGCGAGCGCGCTGAACGCCATCGCGAAGGCGTCGAGGGTCCTCATGCGCCGCTCCCGCGCCCCGCCAGCGCCGCGGCGAGATCCGTCAACTCGCTGGACGGCATTCGCCTCACCACGCGACCGTCGTCGAGGATCAGCGCGCGCCCCGCGCGCCGCGCGACCTCGATGTCGTGAGTCACGACGATCAGCGTCACGCCCGAAGCGTTGAGCTGACTGAGGAGCTCGAGCACGACCGCGCCCGAAGCGCGATCGAGATTGCCCGTGGGCTCGTCGGCGAGCAGAACGCCCGGTCGCATCACGGTCGCGCGCGCGATCGCCACACGCTGGCGTTCGCCGCCCGAGAGCTGATCCGGCCGGTGGCGCGAGCGCTTGTGCAGTCCGACGTTCGCCAACGCCTGCTGCGCTCGCTCGCGCCGCTCCTTGTGCGGCACGCCGGCGAAGACCAGCGGGAGTTCGACGTTCGCGAGCGCGTCGAGTCGCGCGACGAGGTGATACGCCTGGAACACGTAGCCGATGCGCTCGCGGCGCACGCGCGAGAGCTGCGCGTCCGACAGCGAGGACACTTCACGGCCTTCGAGCTCGTAGCGCCCCTTCGTCGGCCGATCGAGCAGGCCGATCACGTTCAGCAGCGTCGACTTCCCCGAGCCGGACGGCCCCATGATGGCGACGTGCTCGCCGCGTTCGATGGTCTCGTCGACACCGGCGAGCGCATGGAGCGCCGTGTCTCCCAGTTGGTAGGTGCGCCAGATGTCCGTCAGGCGGATCATCGCGGCGATCCAGGGAGCACATCAGCGCTGGAGCAGCTCATCGCGCGCGCTCCACGACGACTTCGGCGCCCGCGCGCACTCCGGGCTGGTCGAGGTTGACGACCACCTCGTCGAGCGGATCGAGACCGTCGAGCACTTCGCTCCAATCCCAGTTGCGCAGGCCGATGGCGAGTTCGCGCTCGACCAGTCGACCGCGCTCGACGACCAGCACACGACCACCGGCGAGCAGGGCGCGACTGGGCACGCGCAGGGAGTCGCTGCGCGTCTCGATGATGACCTCGACGTCGGCCGACGCGCCCGGCAGCAGCGCCGAGCCGAAGGCGACGTCGTCGAGCTCGACCTCGATCTCCACCGTGCGGTTCTGACTCTCGAGGTCGAGCACGTACGGCGCGATGCGCACGACGCGGCCGGCGAACGTGCGCCCGGGGAACGCATCGAGACTCACGCGCGTCGCGAGGCTCAGCGCGAGACGGCCCGAGTCGACTTCGTCCATCGGCGCTGCGATGTAGATCGAGGTCGGGTCGATCACGTCCACCACATCCGGTGCGACGAGCAGCGGCGACGATGGAGTGGCCCACTCGCCGAGCTGAACCGGCGCCTCGGCGACGATTCCGGCGAAGGGCGCGCGCACGAGAGTCTTGTCCAACTCCGCGCGGGCCACGCCGATCGTCGCGCGCGCGTGCTCGAGGTTGGCGGCGGCCACCTCGCACGCGGCCAGGGCGAGCTCGCGCGCGCTCGCGAAGCGGTCGATCTCGTCCGACGAGACCACGCCGCGCTCGGCGAGCTCGCGATTGCGCTCGTACTCGCGACCGGCTCGCTCGGCGGCGACACACGCACGGCGGCTCTCGGCGGCGGCGACATCCAGAGCACGCTCGGCCAGTACGACCTGCGCCGCCTGACTGTCGTCGGCCAGGCGCACGAGCACATCGCCCCGCTCGACGCGGTCGCCGCGCTCGACCGCGACCTCGACCACGACACCGCTGGTTCCGGGCGAGAGCTTGGCGCGGCGGCGAGCCTGCACCGTGCCCGCCTTCGAGTTCGTCACCGTGTGCTCGACCACGCCGCGCTCAGCGCGGATCGTGCGCACCGCTACGGGCGGCGAATCAAGCAGCGTGCGTCGCGCGACGATCGCGAGCACCACCACCGCTATCGCAGCAACGCTCCATCGGGCCCAGCGCATGCGAGGAGCATCACCCCGCGCCGCTGCACGCGGAATACGGACTACGCGGCAGACGAACGTGCTCGAGGCGGCGCCTGCGACGCTCGCAGTTCGCTCGACCGCCGACGATGGATCTGCTCGCGCAGTTGCTCCGGAAGTCGCGGAGCGACAGGCCTCGCGTTCGGCGACGCTCGCTTCGAGAAGTTCGACGCGCGCGCGCGAGCGTGCTCGGAGAGCTCACGGCCTGTGATCCGTTTGCCGAGTCGCGCGCCACGACGCATGTCGCTCAGCGCGCATCGACACGCGGCGTTCAACTCCGAGCGCACAGCCAGAGGGCGCCGCGCGACAGCTCAACCCGACTTGCCGGTCGTACGCGGCAGCGAGCGCAACACTTCAGACAGCGCGTGGCCATTCGCCGTGCGCCCCGCTCCCCAACTCGCGGCCAGTGGTCCCAGCCAGCGAAGCGCGCGGAGCGCAGGTCGAATGGCCACGCGCCCGAAGGCGGCGCCCGCAACCGACGCGCAGCCCACGACGAGCCACGGGCGTCGACGCGCGCGAGCGGACAGCGCGAGCGCCTCGGAGAGGCCGCTCGCCATGCTCTGCGCGGTGCTGGCCAGTCCGGCCAGCGCCAAGCGCTGCTCGCGCTCGAGCAACTCCTCTTCAGTTCGCGGTCGACGCAGCAGGTTGGCCATGGTGTGCTCCAAAGCGTTGGGCGTGACGTCGTCGACGCTCGGCGTACTTGGTCTCGGCGCTTCGCAGTTGCACTCGGCGCGCGACCGACCAGGCGAGCATCGCAGCGAGCGCGAAGCCGACGATGCTCACGGCGCCCGCGGCGAGGTCGCCGGCCCACTCGAGGCCGCCGAACAACTCGGCGAAAGCGCCGGAGAGACCGGCGACGAAGCGCACGCTGGCGGCGACCAGCGCAGCCGCGAGAGCGAGCAGCCCGAGCGCCGCAGCCGCCGTCGAGGCAATGCGACGGCGCGCAGACGCGCGAGCGCGATCGAGTTGGATCTCCAGCAACGTCGCGGCGTAGCTGCCCATCTCCGCCGTCTGAAGTCCGGCGACGATCGCCGGTTCGAGCAGGCGCGAACGCAACTTCGAGGGATCGCTCTCCGCGCGGGGGCGCGGCGGGTCGAAACGTGCTTCGTCGCACGCATCTCGAGCAGAGCGGTCTGTGTTCAACACGAAAGAACCTCCTCGTTGCGAGCCTCGACTATCGCAGGACAACTCCGACCGCGAGCGTGGCGAGGCACGCCCGCGGTCAACCGCTGCTGCGCGCGTCCGTCAACGACGCGCGAGCAGCACGCCGAGCACCAGGCCGATGCTCGCTCCGACACCGGCGGCGACCAGAACGGACTGAACCGGGTGCTCGCGCACGCGGTTCTCCATGTCGCCCTCCCACTTCCGTGCGCGTTCACGTCCCTGCTGATACAGGTCCGCGCCCTTCTCGCGCACTTCCTCGAACGCTCCTTCGATGCGCTCTCGGACCGGGGGGATCGGCTTGTGAGCCGTGGACACGTCACCGCCAGTGGAAACACTGGTTGTCATGGAAGATCTCCTTTCGGATGGGCCTCGCGCCGCCGTGGGCGAGGCGTTCGGACGGGAACGACAACACTCGATGGCGCGGCGTCGCCTGACGCGCACGCTGGATCACTCCACCACTCACTTCCCGGCGACGACCTTGATCTTGGCGGTGGGCTTGGGCTCGACCTTGGGGATCGTGACTTCGAGCACGCCACGCCGGAAGCTCGCCTTCACGGCGTCGGGCTCGTGCATCAGTCCGTCGGGGAGTTCGACCTCGCGACGGAACACGCCGTACTCGGACTCCACGCGGTGGAAGCGCTTGTTCTTCTCTTCGTTCTCCCACTTGCGCTCGCCGGAGACGACCAGCGTCCGACCGACGACGCGCACGTCGATGTCCTTCTCGTCGAGTCCGGGGAGTTCGAACGTCGCCGTGAACTCTCCGTCGTTCTCGGAGAGGTTCACTGCGGGCGCGAACTCGCCACGGAACAGCTCAGGCAGCTTCGTGGGGCTCCAGTTCGCGTCGCCGAAGAACTCGTCGAACAGAGCGGGCAGTTGAGCACGACGCTGCGCCGCGTTCGGCGCGCGCCACGGGATGAGTTTCATGGCTGGCTCCTCTTGGGTTTGAAACGGAGTGGAAACGGAACAGACACAGCGACGGCGCACGCATGGCGCCGCCGTTCGTTCAGACCTTGGCGGCGACGAGCTTGCTCTGCGGCTTGAACTCCACGATCAGCTCGCCGGAGTTCTGCCGATGCGCACACACGGTCGCGAGCGTCCGAGCGACTTGCTCGAGTGTGACTTGCTTGCGCTTGAGCGCGCGCTCGTTGGCGGCCTCGACCGCGATGTCGTTGAGCGACACGATTCCGATCAGGCGCTTGCGCTCGTCGACCACGGGCAGTCGGCGCACCTGATCGCTGCACATGCGATCGAGCACGACCTCGACGTCCTCGTCGCGGCGGCACGAGCGCACCTTGCGCGACATGGCCGAGCTGATCGGGATCTCGTGCAATCTCGCTCCCTGCGTGTACGCCGCCATGCACACGTCGCGATCGGTCAGCATGCCGACGACCTGCTGCTCGTCGTCGACCACCGGCACGCAGCCGCAGTCGTGCTCCCACATGATCCGCGCGGCCTGCGCGAGCGAATCGCCCGACTTGCACGCGCGCACGGACTCCACCATCAATGCCTCGACCTTCATGTTGTCCTCCTCCGAGCCTCGGAAGCCGAGCGACCGCGCGTCGGTCGCTCAGGAGCACACATGATGTCTCATTGGCTCTCGTCGCGCAGGAAGCCGCAGTGCGTAGCGCGGCTTCGGCATGGTGCGGTGCGCGCGCCTCTCGAATTCGAGATGAGCTCTCTCACAGAGCTCCTATTGCGCATCTGCGCCTGCGCAGATCTCGTCGCCGCAGGCGCGCACAAGACCGCCTCACTGCGCTGAGAGCGCGATAGCGAGGGATCCGAGCCTCTCTGCATGAGCGCTGGAGCGCGAATGCGACATCCGCGTCGGCGCGCGAGCAATTCGCCGCGCAGCGAAGCTCGCTCAGCGCAACTCGAAGATCACATCGTCGCGACTTTTCATCAGCGGCAGCGGCGGCGCAGCGTCGATTCGAGCGTCGCGCAGCACCACATGGAGCCGCAGGCGCGCTTTCGCCGCCGATTCGGCGAGCTCGTGACTCGCGAGCTGGTCCACCACCGAGTCGAGGCGCGCTCGCACCGCGGCGAGGTGTCGTTCGAGCTCGGCGCGGACTTGATCGGCGCTCTCGAACTCGATGCGGGCGTCGAAGTCTCGCTTGGCATGCAGCTGGAGCTCGGGAAGCAGCGCACGCAGCAGCCGGACGCGCCAGCCTTGCTGATCGATGCTCTCTCGACTCGTACGGCGACAACCTCCGCTGAACTCGAGCCGCGTGAACTCGATTCCATCGAGTTCGCCGTCTTGCGCCGGCAGCTCCACGCGATAGCTCACCGTCGGAGGCCAGCGCGGCGTCGAGTAGCCGAAGCGCGCGTTGTAGGAGCCTCCGAAACGCCCACCCTCTGAAGTGCTCACTTCGATCTCGAGCCGCCACGGCCGACCGAACAGCAGCTCTCCAGCGGCGCGGGCGTCTCGCGCGAGCGCAAGCTCAATCAGCGCCGCCCAGTGCGCCGGCTCCTCGCGCAGCCCCAGACACACCAGCCCCGCCAGGCCATCGAGCGCGCGCGCGGAGTCGGTCTGACTCGACAGCGCGACGTACGCCAGCCCCGCGTTGTCGGCGCGCGTGCGGGCCAGCACGGCCTCGGCCGGAACCTCGACTTCGAGTTGCACGAGCGCGTCGAGCACGTGAGTGAAGCTCCGGCACGGCTCGTTCGCAGGACGCTGGGCCTCGCGCCGCAGCGTGGCGAGCAACAGGTTCGCGTAGCCCTCGAGGCCGTGCGCTCCAATCACGTACGCCGCGCCGGGAACCAACGCGTCGTCTCCCGACTCAAGCAGCGCGCCAAGGCTCGGCGCGGCCGCATCGAACGCAGGCTGGCCAGGCTCGCCGTGTCGCAACGCGTCCAAGTCGGCGATGAGCTGCGACCTCGGCGGCGCCTGGGAGAGCACGCAGAACACCGCGGCGGCGAGTGCGGTCAACATGTGTCCTTGAACGCGGCCGAGAGCTCACAGGTTCAGCTCGTTTCGCGCCAACTGACCCGCGCTCCGCCGGGCTGCTCGCCAAGCGCCGATGACACGCTAGCCTCGTCAGCGTGACTCGCCGTCCGCGCATCGCCGCCTGGTTCCTCGCCCTCGTGCTCGCTGCGGGCACGTTGGCGGTGCTCGGCCTGCGCGAGCTGTCCGCCGACGCCGAGCGGGTCGAGGAGCGCTTGCGCTCGCAGTCGACGGCGGTCGCTCGCGCGGTGAGCGAGTCCTTCGAGAGCGTCGCACGCGAGCTTGCGCCCGACGGCGTCGACGCCATCGCGCTGCGCGCGACCTCGGACGGCGACTGGCCCGACGAACGTGACTTGGCCACGCGAGACTCCGGCCCCACGCCGTTCCAAAGAGGTCAGATCGACGCGCTCGAACGCGACGGCGACCTCGAGGGTCTGCGTCGGCGACTCGACGAGTACGCCGAGCGCGCGGACGCTCCCGGACTGGCGGCGTGGGCGCTCGGCACGCGCGCTTCGATCGAGTTGAGCGCCGGCGACGAGGCCCAAGCGCGGGCCGCGCTCGAGAGGCTCGCGGCGGAATATCCGTCGATCGTCGACGAGCGCGGGCTGCGCTGGGCGCTCGTCGCGCGCTGGCGACTGTGTCAGCTCGACGGGAGCGACGCCGCAACACTCTCCGCTCTGCTGCGCGACGCGATCGACGAACGGCGCGCCTTCGAGCCCAGCTCGCTCGCGGTCTTCACCGAGGAACTGCTGACGGCGCTGTGCGAGCGCGACGAGCGAGCCTGCTCCGAGCTCCGCGCGCTCGACTCGGAGCGCTACTTCGCGCGCGCGCTGCGTTCGAGCTGGCGCCGCGGAATGTCCAACTGGCTCGCCTCGGGCGCGCCGGGCGGCCGAGCGTGGTTCGAGCTCGAACGCGATCCGCTGAGCGCCGCAGAGCGGAGCGAGTACGTGCTGCTGCGAGCCGCGCCCGTCGAAGCGGGCTTCGACGTCGTCGCGCTGCGCGGCATCGCGCTCGCCAAGGCGGCGCTCCAGCGCCCGGAACTCGGCGCTTGGCGCGATCTGGGCTTCGGCGCCTGCATCGTGGACGCACAGGGTCGATCCGTTGCGGGGCTCGAGCTCGAGCGCGACGCGGACACGGTCGTCGAGCGCTTGCCGGCGCCGTTCGACGTCTACTCGGTCCGCGCGCGCAGCCTCGACATCGAGAGCGCGAGGCGCGAGGCCCGCCAGCGCTTCTGGACCATCGCCAGCGTCGCGGCGCTCGCGTTGATCGCATCGGTCGTCGCCGCCTGGCTCGGGATCCGCGCGCTCGAACGCGAGGCTCGCGCAGCGCACCAGCGCGAACAGTTCGTCGCGGCGGTGACGCACGAGCTCAAGGCGCCGCTGGCGTCGATCCGGCTGCTGGCGGAGCTGCTCGAACAGGGCGGCGTGAGCGAAGCCAAAGTGCGCGAGTTCGGTGCGCGCACGGTGAGCGAGGCCGACCGGCTCTCGCGCTTGATCTCGTCCGTGCTCGAGATGGCCCGGCTCGATCGCGACGCCGGGCCGCGCGAGCGCGACGAGGTGCTCGTGCGCCAGCTCGCGCTCGACACGCTGCGGCAGTTCGAGCCGCTCGCGCTCGAGAAGCACGTCAGCGTCAAGCTGCATCCGTGCGACGAGAGCCTGCGCGTGCTCGCCAGCCGCGACGCGCTCGGCAGCGCGCTGTTCGAGCTGCTCACGAACGCCTCGAAGTACGGCGCGGCGCAGGACATCGAAGTGCAGATCGAACCGCGCGGTCCGTCGGTGGTCGTGGCGGTGCTCGACCGCGGCCCCGGCGTCGCGAGCGCGGACGCCGAGCGCATCTTCGAGCCCTTTCAACGCCTGGGGGACGAGCTGACCCGCGAGCAGGCGGGCGTGGGCCTGGGCCTCGCGCTCGTGCGCAAGGTCGCCGAGAGTCACGGCGGAACGGCGCGCTGCGTCGCGCGCGAAGGCGGTGGGAGTCGCTTCGAGATCGAGCTGCCGCTCGCTGGAAAGGGCTGAGTGTCGAACAAGGCGCGCATTCTGGTGGTGGAAGACGAGGAGGCGATGATCGCGGGCCTCGAGTACGCGCTCGGCAAGAGCGGCTACGAGGTCCACGTCGCGCGCGACGGCGCCGCCGCACTCGACACCCTCAAGCGCGGCTCGTTCGAGCTCGTGCTGCTCGACGTGATGCTGCCGCGCAAGTCGGGGTTCGACGTGCTCGCCGCCTTGCGCCGCGACGGACGCAAGACACCGGTGATCCTGCTCACGGCGAAGAACCAGGAGATGGACAAGGTGCGCGGCTTCGACCTCGGCGCCGACGACTACGTGACCAAGCCGTTCAGCCTCGCGGAGCTCGAAGCGCGAATCCGCGCGCGGCTGCGCACGAACGAGCCGGTCGACGACGGGCCGAACGAGCTCGAGCTCGGCCCCGCGAAGATCGACCTGCGCGCGATGAAGGTCGAGCTCGACGGCCGCGTCGACGAGCTCAGCGTGCGCGAAGTCGACATGCTGCGCCTGTTGTGGCGCGAGCGCGGACGGCCCGTGTCGCGCGAGCGCTTCCTCGAGGTGGTGTGGGGCCACGAGAAGTTCCCCACCACGCGCACGGTCGATCAGCACATGGTCAAGCTGCGCCAGAAGGTCGAGCGCGACCCAGGCGAGCCGCGCTACCTCGTGACGGCCTTCGGCGTGGGCTACCGGCTGAACGCCTGAGCCGCGCTTGACAACTTTTGACAACTGCGCGGGAGGGCTCTGACAAGCTCCGGTCGACGAACGCGTCCACTGCTTTCAAGTCAGCGGACAGAGCTCCGCACGAAAGGACGCCCACGACCATGATCCACTCGCTCAACAGCACACTCCTCGCGGCTCTGCTCGCGTTCGGCGCACAGGCTGCGTCGCAGACGACCCCGCGCGCGCTGCTCGAACGCGGCGCGCTGGCCGAAGAGCACCAACGCGATTTCGCCGGCGCGCAGAAGCTCTACGAGCAGGCCGAAGCCGCAGCCAAGGCCGCTGGCGACGCGAAGACGGCCGCCGAGGCGAGCGCGGCGAAGGAGCGCGTGCTCGCGCGGCAGGGGAAGGGCGGCGCGGCGGGCGCATCGCAGGACGTAACCGTCCGGACGCAGCTTAGCCAGCGAGCCCTGATCATCCTCTTCAAAGCGCAGAGCGACTTGCCGAGCGACGAGCTCATCAGTCGCGCTGCGCAGCAGCTCGTCGATCTCGGCCCGGGCATCACCGAGTTGCTGGCGCTGTCGCTAACCGACTCGACGCCCGCACTCGGCTGGGAGAAGCCGACGCACGCGCCGGTCGTGGCTGCGCGCGCGCTGGTGATGATGAACTCCGCGGAGGCGGATCGAGCGCTGATCGCAGCCTTCGACTCACCCGATCCGACGATCCGCAAGGCGGTGATCGAAGCGGCCCGAGAGCCGCGCTTCCTGGACCTCGCGCGGCGCGCCATCGGCGACCCCGTCGCCAGCATTCGCGAGAACGCCGCCGAAGTTCTGCTGGAGAGCAACGATCCCCGAGCGGCGGATGCCGTCCTGCGCTTTGCGGCTGAGAGCGTGGACTACTCGGGTGAGCTCACGACCTGCACGGACTGGTTGTTCAGGAACGCCCCGAGTGCGCTGCTCGAGTTCGCGTTCGGCCCGACGCGCACCGACGACCAGCGGAGCGCCGCGTTCGATTCCATCCGGGGGAAGACGGTCAGCTTCGCGTTCGCAGCCGAGTTCCTGCGGCGCACGCAGGCGCTCTCCGATCAGGACGCAGCGACGCGCGAGCTGGCGACCTCCGCGCTGTCGAAGACGGGCACGCTGGCAGACGAAGCACGGAGCGTGGAACGCGCGGCGTTCGAGCGTGAGCTGGAGAAAGTGCAGTCGCTGGACCTGGACTCGTGGGCGGTCGTGAACCTGGCTGTGCTCAATCCGTCGGGGGCGATGCCGGCCCTTCGGGCCGCGCTCGCGCGACGACAGGGACGCGCCCAGAAGGCGGACCTCGAGCGCCTGATGCTCGCTGTGGCGCAGATGCTGCACTCCGCGCCCGATGTGTTCGACCTGGAGGCGTGGAGCGCCGCCGCAGCCGCGTGCGACACGAGCTGGCCGAGCGTGAACGCGCTGGGGGAATCACTCCCGATTCACGAGCACATCTGGCGTCGCCTCGCGCTGAGGAAGTCTCCGCCGACGTTGACTGAGTTTGCGCGCCAGTGGAGCAAGATCCCCGAGAGTCACCGGCCCGCGTACGCCCGCGCGGTAGCCACCATGCTTTCGAACTCGCGAGAGCCCAAGCCAACGGAGAAGGCGGGCGAGGTCGCTGACCCGCTGCTGCGGTTCATGCTCCAGTCGGATGATCGGAACATGAAGCAGACCGCCCTCAATCAACTGACGGCGGAGGCGCACCCCCGACTCATCGAGGAAGCCGTGGCTGCGCACGAAGCCGGCGCCGACGCGCGCGTGTACATCGCCGCCGCGTTTGCGAGTGCGCCCGAGGACACCTGCGCGCGGTTGATCCCTGCGTTGCAGCGCCGCTTGGAGAGCCCACCGGTCCTCGCCGGAAGCGTGTGGACGCTCCAAGTGATCGCCGCGCTCGACACGCGCACCGCACTGGAGTCCTGGGACGAGCTCTGGTCCGCCGCGCAGTCCGCGCGTTCCCGTGCGACGCTCCTCGAGACGCTGATCGACTCGAAGCTGAACTCCCCCGAGCGCGATGCTCGCCTCGTCGAGCTGTATCCCGCGATCGAGCGCGACGCCAAGGGGATCCGCAGCCGTGCGCTCCAGCGCTTCGGTCTGTCGCTGCTCGAGTCCGCGCTCCCGATCCTCGAGCGCGAGGTCCGCAATCCGGAGAACGAAGTGCGAAGCGCCGCGATGAAGGCCGCCGCAGCCTTCCGCGAGCACCGCGAGGCCATCGCGGAGTTCGACGCCTGGCGCAAGGCCGTCACGGTCGAGCAGAGCACGGTCGCCGAGCTCTCCAAGCTGCTCGAGAGCCCCAACCGCGACGTGTTGCTCGGCGCAGTGAGGGCGCTGGCGATCCTGCGCGCGCGGCCGGCGTTGCCCGCGCTGGTCAAGTTGCTCGAGCGCGACGACAAGGAGCTGCGCGCCGCCGTGCGAGCTGCGCTCGACGCGATCGGAGGCTGAACTCGATGCGCACCAGGCTCTGCCTCCCGCCGGTCGGTGGCCGCAGGCGGCGGAAGGCAGAGCGTCACATCAGATCAGCGCTCAGGGGCACTCGTCGCAGACCACGAAGTAGGGCCCGGTGTAGGTCGTGACCGAGTGCCACGAGCCATCCGAGGTCTGGTACGTCTCGACCCGAATCAGGTCGAACAGAACGCTGGCCCAGGCGCGGCAAGTGCTGAGGTCTTCGCACTGACCGCACTTGACCCTGCTGTACGCGATCAGCTTCTTCATGCAGTCGGAGCCGGACGCCATCTCGGCCGCGGCCTGTGTGGCGCCCCAGCCCTGCCCGGAGACTCCGTTGTCGGGCGTCACAGCGGGTCGGCCTTCGCCGCACGGAACCTTGTCGGACGTGTCGTCAGCGCTCGAGAACGCGAGAGCGAAAGCGTTCGGCGGCAGGAAGAACGGACGAGTGGGATCGCCCATCACCACCCAGCCACCCGAGTCGTCCGCTCGCGTCGCGGGCGCATCGACGGCGTCGGGCGCCGCGAGTACGGGCGCGACTTCCGCAGCGGCCTTGGGAGACCAGACGGACGCGAAGGCGGCGACAGGGGCGCAGAGAAGTGCAGCAAGAAGGGCGAGGCGCGCGGTGATCATGGCTAGTTCTCGTGGAGAGGTGTTGCGTGAAGGTGGACTGCGCACGCGCGTGGGCGACGCAGTGACGAGAGTCCGTCGAACAACCGCATCGAGCCTGATTCCGTCCCGAATGACTCAGCGCGACGAGCGCGGCGAGCGCTGAACCCGAGTGGGCTAAGCGAAGATCGTCCGACACAGCGACAGCGCGCTCGGGCGCGGAAGCGCGCCGATGAGCTTGCTCAACGCGCTCTTGGCCCCAGTTCGCGAGCCGAAGTTGCGGCCAATCGACAAACCCTGCGCGCACGCGCCGATCCTCGCGGTGCGACGCGGATCAGGCCGCGCTCGCGCGACGAGGCGCGGTGAGAGGCCAGTACTCGCGCGGACTAGCGCCGCTTCTGCGCGCCATCTGCGGCCGGCTCGAACAGCCGCAGCGCAACGCCCATCGGCGCGGGGCCCTCGTCGCGCTCGCGCTGGTTGAACTGCCACGCGCCGCGCCGCAGCCCGAGCGCGACGAGTTCGAAGCTCACGAAACGACGCGCCTTGGAGTCCCAGCGCGCCTCGCCGACGAGTGACGCTTCATAACCCTGCTCGCCTGCGTCCATCTGCGCCGAGCCGCGGTACTCGAGCACCCACGGCTCCGTGTCGCCGATGCGGCGCACGAACAGCTCCGCGCGCTTGACGTGCTCGCGCGACCAGCGCGGCGCCTGTCCGCGCACGTTGTCGACCAACACCTCGCGGCACAACTTGCGCACGAGCGCGTCGGGCAGCGGCTGTTCGTCCGCGGACTTCGAGACCCACGCCGCCGGATCGTCGAAGGCGATCCAGTTCTGGTTCCAGGCCCACTGCATGAACTCGCCCCACTTGGCGTCGTCGAAGGCGCCGGCGCGCCAACGCGGCGTCGAAGCCGGACGCTCGAGCGACTTCAAGTCGCGCAACGACACGCGCAGCACGAGCGGCTTGCCCTCGACCTCGGGCGGGAGCTGCTCGGCCAGCACGGGCACGGGCTTGTTCGCGTACTTCCTCTCCTTGCGCAGCGTCTCCCAGCGCTCGAGAGCGCGCTCGATGCGGCGCGCGATGTCCGCTGGGTCGCTGCCGGCGGCGAAGCGGCCTTCGAGGTACTCGCCGTCGGGGCCCATCAAGTAGATGCCCTGCTTGGTGCCCGGGTGATTCCAGTCGCCCTTGGGCATCGACTCGCCGAAGCGCTTGAAGAGCTGGTGCGCGGGCTCGTCCTTCACGCGCTCGAGGTTGTGCGGATCCTCGGGGTAGAGCATGTAGACCTCGTCCGCGACGGGGACGAAGTGCTTCGACAGCTCCTGGATGCGTGGGTCTGACCAGACCATCTGGCGTCCGCGGACGCCGTTGTTTCATGTGCAGCCGAGCGGATGGCCGTTCATGGTCCAGAACAGGATCGGGCGTCCCAGCGCGCGAGCTTCCTGCACGGCAGGCCAGAACTCGTTGCGCCACGGAATCGCGCGATACGCGGTCTCGGTCGCGTCGGGCTCGATCGCCGCCATCCACTCAGCGCGAGTCTGCGGCGAGAGCGCGGGCGCCTGCGCCATCAACGAAAGCGTGAGCAGCGCTGCCAACATCGTTTCAGTCCTCCACCACGTGCGTCGCGAACACCTTGCGGTGCTGTTCCCAGCGCGACTCGTCGAACACGCCGTCCTTCAAGCACTCGACCGCACAGTACGCCATGTAGAGCGCGTGGTGCGTGTTGTCGTGCTGGAACAGCCCTTGGCGTCCGTACGAGAGCATGCGCGGCAAGCGCGCGACCCAGTTCTCCACGGCTTGCAGCGGCTTCTCGTACCCGCACAGGTAGATCGGATAGGCCTGCGGCAGTCGGCGCGAGAACACGGCCGTCGGCTTCGCGGGCAGGGGGATCTCGCACCCGGCGAGGTCCTCGGCCACCAGCCGCCCGAGTTCCTCGTCGCTCATCTTCCACACGGCGTCACCCATGTCGCAGGGCAGCTCCGCGCACAGGATCGTCGAGCCCGCCGGCTTGCCCAGCACGGAGTAGTTCTTCGGCTCGGACAGGCGCGTGATGCGCGTCTTGGCGCCGGGGAAGTAGTGCGCGTCGTACTCGGTGAACTGCTCCACGGGCAGTTGCACGTAGATCAGGATCATCGAGCGGTAGAGCACGTCGCGGCACGCGGCGAGCACCTCGCTCGGCGCCGCGGGCTGCACCGCGCGCGCGAGCACGGGGATCGGGATCGTCGACCAGACGTAGTCGGCGTCGAAGCTCTCGCTCGCGCCCGAGCTCTGCGCGTGCACGCGCCAGCCGTGCTCGCGCTGCTCGAGTCCGCTCATGCGCCATCCCAGGCGCAAGTCAGCTCCGAGCTTCGCCGCTTCGCTCGCGTACGCCTCGCTGATCTGCCCGAAGCCGCGCACGGGATAGAAGAAGCGGCCCGAGCCCGGCTTCTTGAAGCCCGGCACGGCGTTCATGACCTTGCGCACGAGCTTGCCGAACGAACCCGCGGCGACGCGCTTGCGCGCTTGGACACCCGACAGCTCGCGCGGGTCGCGCCCCCACAACTTGACGGCGTAGGGGAAGTAGAACTCGTCGCAGATCGTCGCGCCGAGGTTCGCGCGCAGCACCGACGCGAACGTGTCGCCCTCGGGCGGACGGCCGGGCAGGTTCTTGGCGACCATGTCGCGCAGCGAGCCGAGCGCGAAGCTCTTGTCGAGCCGCAGGAACAAGTCGTGCGGCTTGAGCGGGAAGTGGATCCACTTGCCGAGCAGGCGGATCCGCCCGTGGCGCGGTCGATCGCGCAGGTCCGCTCCGAGCAGCGCTTTGATGTCGGCGAGGATCTTCGCGTCGGTCGCCGGATGCAGGCGGTGGCTGCCGTAGTCGAGCCACTGGCCGCCGAACTCGAACGAGCCGGCGTTGCCGCCGAAGTGCGCGCCCTGCTCGAGCAGCACGACGCTCGCGCGCTGCTGGCGGCGCAGCTCTCGCGCGGCGCCGACACCGGCCGGCCCTCCGCCGAGGATCACCACGCGCGGTTCGCGTGAGGCGCGCTCAGCCATGGCGCGCGCCCGCCTTCGCGGCGCTCGAGCGTTGCTCGGAGAGCAGCGATCCGTGGCCGGCGCCGGTCCTTGCGCCCGCGCGGAAGCCCAGCACGAACCACAGGCATCCGCCGAGGAGTCCGGTGGCGACGAGCACCGTCTGCCACAGCGCCGAAGCCGCGATGCCCAACTCGCGCGGCGTGCGCGCGAGCGATTCGAGGAAGCCCGCCAGCGTCACTTCACGCAGGCCGAAGCCGCCGAAGCTGATCGGCGCGAGCGTGATCGCCTTGGCCATGGGCACGGCGAAGAACCATACCGCCAGCGGCGCCTCGACGCCGATGCCGCGGCCGAGCTCGCGGTTGAGCAGCACGAACCAGCCTTGGATCACGAGCGAGAGCGAGAGCACGACGATCGCGCGCGCGGGGCGTTCGCCGAGCCGGCGCAGCGCGACCAGCGCGCGGCCCACGGTCCGACGCAGCTTGCGCGGCCAGCGCGCGAGCTTGACGCGCAAGAGGAGCGGCGTGAACAGCGCGGCGCCGGCGAGGGCGACGATGCTGCCGACCTGCACGGTGCTCTGCGCCCAGCCCGGCATCGCATCCGCCGACCACAGCGCGCCGACCAGGATCAGCACCAGCAGCGCGAAGGTGTCGATCAGGCGCTCGGTCAACCCGCCGATCACCGCGGCCTCGGCGCGGCCGGTGACCTTCGCTGCGAGCAGCGCCTTGAGCGCGTCGCCGCCGACGATGCTCGGCAGGCACAGGTTCGCGAACATGCCCGCGGCGTAGCACTGCGCGGCGTCGAGCGCCGAGAGCTTCGCGCGCTCGCTGCGGATGCCGAGGTTGACGTTGTAGCGCCACTTGAACACGCCCAGCGCGTGCCCGGCGATGAAGCCGAGCCACACCAGCGCCCACGTCCTCGCGTCGAGGCTGCGCACGCTCGCCAGGAGCTTCTGCCAGGGAACGACGGCGAAGATCAGCGCCAGCAGCGCGGCGCTGACGATCAGCTTCACGCCCAGCTTGAACGCGCCCCGCTTCACTTGGCCTCCGCCTCGAGCGCGCGGCGATCGCGCCGCACCACGACGACTTCGGCGCCGCCCAGCGTGCCCCAGAAGGTCTCGCGCGCGTCGTCGTAGTCGCTCTCGATGCGCCGCCAGATGAGCGGTTGGCGCGCTTGGAGCTGCGGCGGGGTGGTGAACACGATCCAGGTGCGGGGATGAGCGGCCTCTATGGCCTCGAGCGCGGCCAGACTCCGCTCGGGGTCGGGCCGCGCCACGTCGGGGATATCGACCGACGTCCAGGGCTCGATGAAGTACTCAGCGTAGACCAGCGTGGTCATGCCGACCGTCACCACGGCGTCGCCGGGCTCGGCCTGAGCCGCCAGAAACCGCCGCGGACCCTCGAAGTCCTGCTTGGGCCGCCAGGCGAGCGGCGCGGTCGCCGCGTTCGCCATGCAGGCGAGCGCCAGCGCGGCGGTGGTGAGCTTGCCCATCAGCGCCGGCAACTGCCCGAACGAGAAGATGCGCGCCCACTCCACGATGCCGCGCAGCGCGATCAGCACGTAGAACCCGGCGCCGAAGAAGAACATGCGCGGCCACAGGTTGTGCTTCGTCGCGAGCAACGCCGCCATCGTGACGACGGCCGGCGCGAGGAACAGCGCCAGTGCGGCGGGCGCTTGTCGCGCGTAGGAACGCAGCCCGAGCAGGACGAGCACGAGGCCGCCGCACACCGTGAACGCGCCGCCGGGGACTCCGCGCGCGATGCCCGAGAAGGTCTCGGTGAGCAGCCACCACGGACTCTTCCAGGCCGTCTGCACGCCCGGCAACGTCGGCGCGAGCAGAGTCTCGACGAACTGCGGCAACACGACCGCGTAACCCAGCAGGCTGAACGTCGCGGCGAACGCGCCGCCGAGCGCGGGCTGCCAGCGATTGGGGCCGACGCTGCGCCCGCGCGAAGTGAACAGCACGCCGAGCCACACCAGCGCGTGCGCCGCCACGATGAGCACCGCGGTCGCGTGCGTGAGCGCCGCGAGCGACATCCACGCGCCGTAGGCCAGCGGACGGCGCAGTCCGCGCGGCGCGCTCTCGCCGAACATGCGCAGCATCTGCTCCGTGCCGAGCAGCGTGAACAGGAGCAGCCCGGTGTAGCCCCGCGCGTTCTGCGAGAACCACACGTGGTGGTACGAGACGGTGAGCAGGACGGCCGCGAAGATCGACTCGCGCTGGTCGGTCACGAGCGAGGCGAGGCGGTGCGCGGCGAGCACGCTCAACACGCCGAGCACGGCCGCCGGAAGACGCAGAGCGAAGGCGCTCTCGCCCAGCGCTTCGAAGCTCAGCCGCGCGAGGAGCGAGTAGACCAGGTGCTGGTTCTGCGAGTCGAACGTGGTGGCGATCTCGAGCAGCGGTCGGCGCGCGTAGTGGACCAGCGTGTCGATCTCGTCGAAGCTGAGCCCGACGCCGAGCGCGTTGAGCCGCAGCGTCAGCGCCAGCGCTGCGAGTCCGCCGAGCGCCCAACTCAACGCGCCGCCGCCGTTGCGCGGCGTGCGCAGTCCACGCGGCGCGAGCGGCTCGAAGCTGGCGCCGCGCGGAGCCCAGCGCGCGGCGATCACGAGCACGAGCGCCTGCAGCGCGAGCGCTCCCTTCAGGATCAGCACGCCCTTGGTCAGCGCTTCGGCGCTCGTCCCCGGCCGCGCGAGCGCTGCGCCGATCGTCTCGGCCGGCAGTGCGAGCGCAGCGATCAGGAGCGCCAGCGCAATGACGACGACGGACTTGCTCATCGAACGGCGTTCGTCGGTGGCTCGTGCGCGTTGGGGGGGCTCGTCTCGCTGCAACCGACGCAGTCGAGCGGGCGCAGGATTATCCGCGCGCGCTCCGCCGTTTGCACCTTCCAAGCGCGAGCCCGACCGTCGCCGCCCCTCGAACGCGCGTTGACAGCGCGAGTCGAGCGCCCCTAAGCTCGCCCCCCTTCCCGTGCTGCGGTCCTCCACTTCTCATCGGCTCCGTCGGCGCATCGCGCCCGCCGTGTTCGCCGCAGCCAGCCTGGGCGCGCTCGCGTCGAGCGCTCACGCCGTCAACGCCGCGGGGAGCAGCGCCGCCTCGAGCTTGCTCGCGACGTCGGCTCAGACGGGCCGCATGGGCTCGTACACCGGCCAGTCGCCGAGCTCGATCCCGCAGGAGCTCCGCGCGCGCGCGCGCTTCCTCGACGAGCAACTGAGCGAGCGCAAGTCGCCGCCGGAGACGGGCTGTGTCGTGCTGCAGAGCCCGGCGCCCGGTGAACAGCTCCGCGGCGACACGCCCGTCGCGTTCCTCGTCGCGAACCGGGTCCCGGCGCCGCAGCTCCAAGGCCTAAGCCTCGCCGCCGCTCAGCAACTCGCCGAGCAGTTCTGCCTGTCGGTCGCGGTCGTCCCTTCGTGCGACGGCAGCACCGACGCCGTGGTGAGCAGCTCGCCCAGCTCCGTCGTCACGTCGCAGTGCACGCCCGCCGAGGACCTGGTCGACATCGGCGGCCAGATCGGCGTCGTGGTCTCCCCCGCCGACGACCCGCAGCCGCTGTTCTTCGCGCTGTTCCTCGCCGCCGCGACGCTCGCCGCGCTGGCCGCCGCCTTCGCGCTCGTGTTCTACGCGCGCTACAACGCGGCGCGCGACGAGCTCGCGATCTTCAAGTCGCCGCGGCGCGACAACCGCTAGCGCGTCGACGCTCGGCGGGCTCTCGCGCGATCGATACGCGAGCGGTTCGCGTCGGGGGCGCTCGGAACGCACGGCGCCCGAGACACTCAGCGCACGGGACGCGCGACGCGCACGCCACGACCGTGGTTCGTGCCGGTGGGCCGATCGAACTGCCGGAACGCTACGCGCACGGCTTCGGCGCGCGGAGTGAAGTACGACGCGCCGCGGAAGGCGCGCATCCGTCCCTCGGAGAACGTCGCCGCGCCATCGGGCCCGACGAGGTCCGCGCCGAGCGGCGACTCGCTGTAGAGGTCCTGACAGGCCTCGCTCACGTTGCCGAGCAGGTCGTGCAGTCCCCAGTCGTTGGCGCCCAGGCTCATCACGGGCGCGACGCTCCAGAAGCCGTCGCACCACCGCTGACTCAGCAGAGCGACCGGGGCAGGCGCCTGTTGACCACCGAGATGGTCGTTCAGGTTCTCGAGGCCGGCGAGGTCGGCGAGATCGTCGCTCGAGCCGAACGCCAGCGCCTCGAGCCGACCGCAGCGCGCCGCGTACTCCCACTGGGCCTCGGTCGGCAGCGCGAGTCCGAGCTTGTCCGTGAACTCGCGCGCGTCGGTCCAGCGCACGCACTCGACGGGCAACAGCGGCGTCCACGGCTCGTACTTGCACATCTCGTCGTCCGAGAAGTGCGAGGGGTTGACGCCCATCACGCGCTCCCAGACCGACTGCGGAACCTCGCTCTTGCCGATGAAGAACGGCTCGAGTTCGAGCCAGCGTTCGTCCTCGTTGTCGGTGCGATCGTCGCCGTTCTCGCGCGGCGGGAAGAGCTGCAGGCGGCCGAAGTCGTTGCTCGCACTGCCCACGCGCGCCGTTCCGCCGGGGACGAGCACCAGCACCAACGCGCTGGCGGGGTCGAGTTCGAGTCGGCCCGTGGCGGCGTCGGCGATGCGCGGACGCTCCCCGCTCTCGACGACCCAGAACTCCCACAGCCCGCTCGAGGGATTGAGTTGCAGCGGCGCAAGGCCCCACTGCGGCGCAAGCACGAGCCCGCCGTAGCGCTCGGACGCCGCGATCGACGCCGACGCCTGCTCCCACGCGGCCTCGTCCTCTCTCGCGCGCGCCTCGACGCGGCGCAAGCGATCGGACACGCGCGCGCTCGCGTTCGCGAGGTCGGCGTACAGCGCGAGCTGCGCCTCGCCCAACGGCCGCGAGGGCGCGGGCTCAGCGCGGGACGGATCCGCGCTCGTCGGGCCTGGGTACGACAGCCCCGCAAGCGACGCCTCCACGCTTCGGAGCTCGAAGCCCATGGCGCTGTGCGCTTTCGCGACCTGGCGCTGAGCGGCGCGCTCGAGCACGCCCGACGCGCTGCCCAGCCATTCGCGCACGCGCTCGAGATCGCGCTCTTCGCGCAGCTCGAGCCGGTCTTCGTCGGCGAGCAACGCCTGCGCCTGCGAGAGGTCCGCACGCTCGGCGAGTTCGTCGTTGAGCTCGGCGAGCGCGTGGGCGCGTTGCGCGAGCTCGCGCGCGTTCACACGCGACTTCCACGCATCGCGAGCGAGCAGACTCAGCGTCGCGAGCAGCCCGACGCCGCACGCTGCGGCCAGCCGCGCGTTGCGCCGCAGCGCGAGCTGCGCGAGGTACAGCGGCCCCGCGTCCAGCGCTCGCACCGCGCGCTTGCCCAGGAACGCCTCGAGATCCTCGGCGAGCGCCAACGCGCTCGAGTAGCGCAGTTGCGGATCCTCCGCCATGGCCTTGGCGCAGATCGCGATCAGCTCGCGCGGCGTCGACGGCGCGAGGTCCGCGATCGGCGTGGGCGCCCGCACCAGTCGCGCGGCGATCAGCGCGCCGGGTGTGAGGTTCGCGGTGCTGTCCGCATACGGCATCGTGCCGGCGAGCAGTTGATAGAGCATCGCGCCGATGGCGTAGACGTCGCTGCGCGGACCGATGCGCTCGAGCTGGCCCGCCGCCTGCTCGGGCGACATGTACGCCGGCGTGCCGATCACGGCGCCCTGGCGCGTCGCGTAGGCCGAGCCCGTGGCCCGCTCGGCGCGTTCGCGCGGCTCGCTGATGATCGCAGCAGCGCTCGCCTCGCCCTCGACGGAAGCGCGCACGTCGGCGATCACGCGCGCGAGCCCCCAGTCCATCACGTAGGTCTCGCCGAAGGCGCCGACCATCACGTTCGAGGGCTTGAGGTCGCGGTGAACGACGCCCTTGGAGTGCGCGTAGGCCACCGCTTCGCACACGCGCACGAACACGGTGAGCAAGCGCTGCAGGCTCCAGCCCTCGCGCTTCTCGCGCGCGAGCGCGAACAGTCGGCCCAGCTCGCGTCCGCGCACGAGGGGCATGGTGAAGAACAGCCGCCCGTCGGCGTCGAGCCCCATCTCGTGCACCGGAACGATGCCGGGGTGATCGAGCTGACCGGTGATCTGCGCCTCGTCGATGAAGCGCGCGAGCGCCCGATCCTTGAGGGCAGGGTCGGCGCGATCGACGCGCAGCCGCTCGTCGCGCAGCACCTTCATCGCCACCACGCGGCGCAGGTCGCGATCGAACGCGCGGTACACCACGCCCATCCCGCCGTGGGCCAGCTCGCACTCGATCTCGTAGCGCTCGAACGGAGCGCGCGCGGCCTGAAGGCGCTCGAGCAACTCGGGCCGCGGCAGCGTGGCGTCAGCCGACGGTGACGGATCGTTCACACGCGCCTCGCGCTGTGCGTCGACGAGCGCTTCGGGCCGTGCGGGTTCGTCGCGCTGGCCGAGGACGCGGTCGAGCATGGCCCACTGCGCGTGCAGCTCGCGCAGGGCCTGCGCCTGTGACGGGTGCGCGGCGCACAGCGCTTCGAACGGCGCGCCGTCGTCGATCGAGTGGCGGCCGAGGAATTCGATGAGGAGTTCCTCGACCGAACCGAGCGCCGAGTCAGCGGGCGCGCTCTCGTGCGCTCGAGCGTCGCCGGCAGCTTGCGCGGACGCGGCGCCAGCATGGAACGTCGACTCCGAATCGAGCTCGGTGAGCGACGGACGCGCGGCCGCGCTGGTCGGCAGCGGGTGCGCATCGGACTGCGCAAGGCGGGGCGGCGCGCGGCGCGAGCGCAGCCACAGAGCTCGAATGGAAGCGACCAACATCGGAACCACCGTTCATGGGCAGCGCCGAATGGATCGAACGCGCGGCGCCAGAGAAACAGCGCCGCCCGGCTGCGCGACGGCGCAGACGGGCGGCAGTGCTGTCCAGGCGCGTCAGACGCGCTCGCTCACTTCGTCTTCACGGGCGCGGGCGGACGCTGCGGCAACTTGGCCGGTTTGTTCGCGCAGAGCTTCAACAGCTCCTCGACTCCGCGTTCGAGCTGCGGATCGCGCCCCGCGAGCACGCTGGTCGCGTCGTTGTCGACCACGATGTCGGGATCGACACCATGCCCCTCGACGGCCCAGTTGCCGCGCGCGTCGTTGTTGCCGAACTCCGGCACGTTGCACGAGCCGCCGTCGATCAGCGGTCCGTGGCTGGTGATGCCGACCACGCCGCCCCACGAACGCTTGCCGATCAAGGGCCCCAGTCCGCAGGTCTTGAACATCCACGGGAAGATGTCGCCGTCGGACGCGGAGTTCTCGTTCAGCAGGCACACCATCGGACCGGTGAACACGACGCTCGGGTAGGTCTCGGTGAACTCCGAGTTGCGCGAGAAGCCCGTCGAGAGCAGCGTGCGGCGCAAGCGCTCGATCACCATCTGCGACACGTTGCCGCCGCCGTTGTTGCGGTCGTCGACGATCAATCCGTCCTTGCGCACCTGGCCGTAGTACCACTTGATGAACTCGCGGATGCCGTCCTCGCCCATGTCGGGGATGTGCACGTAGGCGAGCCGTCCGCCCGAGAGCTGATCGACGCGCTCGCGGTTGCGCAGCACGAAGTCGAGGTAGTGCAGCTCCGTCTCGGAGCGGATCGGGTTCACCACGACCTTGCGCGCCGCGGCCTTGTCGGCGCTCGGCCCGACGAGCAGCTCCACCGGACGGTTCGCGCGGTGGCGCAGCAGGGCGTACGGATTCATGCGGCCGGTGAGCTCTTCACCGTCCACCGCGAGCAAGTAGTCGCCGACCTTCACGTCGACTCCGACTTCAGTGAGCGGAGAGCGGTAGCGCGCTTCCTCGTTCTGGCCGCGCAGGATGCGCGCGATCTTGTAGCGCTGGTTCGCGGCGTCGAGCTCGAAGCGCGCGCCGAGCAGCGCGACGTTGGGTCGCTCCGGCGCTTCCCAATCGCCGCCGGAGACGTAGGCGTGGCCGACGTTCAGCTCGCCCACGAGTTCGCCGAGCACGTAGTTGAGGTCCGAGCGGTGCCCGACGTGGGGCAGCAGCGCTTCGTACTGCGCGCGCAGCGCGTTCCAGTCGTAGCCGTGCATGTTCTCCACGTAGAAGAAGTCGCGGAAGCGCCGCCAGACCTCGCGGAACACCTCGTTCCACTCCTCGCGCGGAACGCGATCGACCACCAGGCCGGAGGTCGAGATCGACTTGCCCTCGTCCGCCTCTGCGGCCGCGTCGAACAACAGATGCTCGCCATCCTTGTCGACGAGCAGCTTCGAACCGTCCGCGCTGAGCGTGAACCCACCGACGTCCTCGACCAACGCCGAGGCCTTGCGCTTCTCGAGGTCGAACACCATCAGGTCCGTCTTGCGTTCGCTCTCGCGCCCGTAGAACGGCGAACCTCCGCGCAGGAAGAACAGCAGCTTGTCGCCGGCGAGCAGATTGCCGTAGTTGTCAGCCTCGATCGGCAAGCGCGCGACGCGTTGAGCGAGGCCCTCGAGGTCGACGCGCACCGGCTTGGGCGCATCGTCGTCCTCGCTGTCCTCGCCGTCCTTCTTGTCGTCCTTCGCCTCCTTCTTCGGCGCGCCCTTGTCGCCCTCGTCGTCGTCCGCGAGTTCGACCTCGTCGCTCTCGGGCGGCAGCGGGTGCGGCGCGTCGGACGCCAGCGCGAGCGCATACAACCCGGTCGTGCGCGTCACGGCGAAGTTCCACTCGAGCCCGGTGAAGAGCTGCGGAACGAACTCGCGATCGGAGAAGTAGTAGAGGTACTTGCCTTCGCGATCCCACACCGGCTCGTAAGCGCTCCACAGCGGGTCGGTCAGCGGAGTGAGCAAGCCGTCCGACGCGCGCCACAGGTGCACCTGACGCATTCCGTTGTCGTTGGAGAGCGAGAACGCGAGCCAGGCGCTGTCCCCGGACCAGGTGGAGTCGCCGATGGGGCCGCCGCGATTGCGCGCGACCTCGACGATCGCGCCGCTGGAGGCGTCGACGACGCGCAGCCGGCCCGACTTGTCGTTGACCGCGATGCGCTTGCTGTCGGGCGACCAGCTCAGGCCGAACAGCATGCGATCGCCGCCTTGCGTGAGCTGCCGAGGAGCGCTCGCGCCATCCTGCGCCACGATCCAGACCTCGTCCTCGCCGCTGGCGTCGCTGATGTACGCGATCGAAGCGCCATCGGGCGACCACGCCGCGCCGCGGTCGTGCGCGCCCGAGCTGCGCGTCAGGTTGCGCGTCGCGCCCTTCTCGATCGGCGCCGTGAACACGTCGCCGCGCGCGACGAACAGCGCGCGCTCGCCCTTGGGGCTGAGGCTTGCGCCCTCGATCGCGTCCTCCGCGGAAACGCGTGAGGGACGGCTCGCGACGCCGTCGTCGGGCACGTGGATGTCGAGCCGGCGGTTCGAACGCGCGCGCGTCTCGTAGACCCACAACTGCCCGTCGTTCTCGTAGACGATCTCGCCGTTCTCGCCCTTCGACGGCCAGCGCACGTCCCACTTCGAGCTCGTGGTGAGCTGCTGCACCTCGCCGCCCTTGGGGTCGAAGCTGTAGAGGTTGAGCGTGCCGCTGCGATCCGACGCGAAGTAGATCTGCTCGCCGATCCACATCGGGTCGCGCTCGGTGCGCACGTGGTGCGCGACCGGCGTGAGCTTCGACGTCGCGAGGTCGAAGATGAACAGGTCCTGCGCCCAGCCGCCCTGGTAGCGCTTCCACGTGCGGAAGTCGCGCGTGAGCGGCGAGTAGACGACCTTCGAGCCATCGGGCGACAGGTCGCCGCCGCCGGCCACGGGCATCGGCAGCGCCAGCGGCAGGCCGCCGTCGAGCGCCACGGTGAACAGACGCGTGTCGGTGAGGTCCCAACCTTCGCGCATCGAGCGGAACAGCACGCGCCCCGAATCCGCGGTCCAGCCGTAGACCTGGTTGTCGTAGCCCCAGCGCGGCGGAAGCGGTCCGCGCGCCGGATAGAAGGTGAGCTGCGTCGGCGCGCCGCCCGTGACGGGCATCACGTACACCTGCTCGTCGCCGTCGTACTGACCCGTGAACGCGACCCATTTGCCGTCGGGCGAGAACTTCGGGAACAGCTCCAGGCCCGGGTGCGCGGTCAATCGCGTCGCAGCTCCGCCAGCGGTCGGCGCGAGCCACAGATCGCCGGCGTAGCAGAACACCACGCGCTCCGCGTGGATGTCGGGGAAGCGGAGCAGCTTGGTCTGCGCCTCTGAATTCGAAACGAGGATCGATGCGGCGGCGACGGCGCCGAACACCACCTCACGGGACAACCAGCGGGGGATTTGCATTCCGGTGAGCCTGCGGAGCCCGTCCGGCGCTTGTCAATGCGAGCGAGCGGCGCGCGTGAAAAAGCTTCGCTCATGCCGCGGCTGCAGCGCGAGCGAGCGGGCGCTCAAGAGCGCCACACACGGGGTCCGAAGGGGTCGGGAGCTTCCCCGCCCCCACTCGCTCAACCATGCCCATGAAGCCCTCCGGCGCCGTCGCGACCAACGCGATCCTCATCCTCCTCGCAGGTCTCGTGGGTCTGGTGTGGTTCGAGCTGCCCAAGGGCCAGCGCGTCGACCGGACGGCGAAGCTGCGCAAGCTCGCGCCGTATGAGCTCGACTCTGGCGCGCGCAGTTCGACTCCAGCGACATCATCCGAGGCGGTTGCGCCAACCGCAGAGACCACACCCGCCGTCGAAGTCGTCGACCTTCGCTCGAGCACTCCGACGCCGATGTTCGACGAGCCCGAGGCGACACGGCTCGCGACGTCCGACCCGGACGAGTCCGCGCCCGCCGAGCTCGCGACGGAGGCCTGCGACGACGAACTGGACTCGACGATCGCGCCGGCGACGAGCAGCGACGTCGTCGAGTCCGAGCCGCCGACGCCGGAGCCGTCCGCCGCGCTGACGTTGTGGATGCGCGATGTGAACGGCGCGCCGATCGGCGACGGCGAGGTGCGCGCCCGTTGGCGCGAGCATGGAGTTTCGCACGAGCGCGTCGCGCACTGCGACGAGCGCGGCTTGACGACGTTCGACGCGCCGCTCGGAGATGGCGTCGTGCTCGAAGCGCGCGCGCCGGGCTTCGCGCCAGCCAGCTTCGGCCCGCTGGAGAGCGCTCGCTGCGCTGGCGCCGAACTGGGAGTAGCCCTCGACCGCGGCGCACGTCTGCTGGGAGTCGTGCGCGGAGCGTCGCACGATGTTGCCCTGACCGTCGCAGTCTGGCCGACGGGCAACCAAGGGTTGGCGCTCAACTTCGAGTGCGAGCTCGATGAGAACGCTCGCTTCGAGTTGGACGGCGTGTGGCCCGGCCCGCTCGAAGCGCTCGTGTTCAGCGCGGACGGCGCCGTGAGCGCAGTGGCGTCGACGGAAGGCGAGTCAACGGAGCTCCTCTTCGAGCTCGAGCCCGGCGTCTCGCGCATCGGCACGGTGCGGGATCCTCTCGGGCACGCAGTCCACCACGCGAGCGTCGAAGCCTGGGCCGTGCACGACGGATTCGCCGTCGCGCGCCTCGCGGCGACGCGCACGGACTCCAAGGGTCGCTTCGAACTCCACGCGGCCACGACCCTCGGGATCGTTCGCGTGGACACGGCCGAGTGGGCGCCGTGCTGGGCCGCGACCGACGTCGACGGGCCGATGCGGATCACGCTCTCGCCGCGCCGCACACTGCGCGTCCGCCTGACCGGAGTCGACACGAGCACCTCGGAGTGGTCGCTCTCGGGTTGGGGCGTCGAAGACATCGCGTCCACCGCCTTCAACTCGACCGAGCTGGTGCTCGAACACCTCGCGCCCGGCCCCTACAGCCTCGCGCTGCGCGGACCGGACGGTGCGACGCGTCACTTCACCTACACGCTCGCTTCGCAGGGCGACGGCGACCTCGAGCTGCGGTTGCGCTGAGCCAACGCGGCGACGGCGCTCGCGCGGCGCGAGCGTCGGGAGTGAGTGTCGGCCGCGCCACACGCGGGCCGAAGTTGGCGCCGCCGGCGACGAGTCGGTCCCCTCGAGAAGGGCGAGCCGCTCGCGCAGCAGACCTCTCGCTGAGTCGAGCCGTCGCGCGCCGGAGCGATCTCGGCCCATCGGAAGGACAGAGGCTGCGGCCCCGCGCGAGATTCGCGCAGTCCGGTGAACGAACCGTTGGCCACGTCGTTTGCAGATGACGCCGCCTGGGTCTGCTGGGCGGAACTCCCACCGCACGCAGATCGACGCCAGCTCACAATCGGGCGCTCCCGGGGTCCCCCGACGCCGAACTCGCATCGAGTGGTGCGCGGCGGCGACCGTCGCGAGCGCATGCGCCCACGGAGACCACGGACCGACGCCATGCCCCTTCCCACGGCCCCCTCGCGTTCTGCTCACCGAACCTCGCGTCGCCACTCGGGCGAACGGTGCGGCGCCCTCGTCGTTCGTGATGCGTCGACTCGCCATCGCGCGCGAGGCGCCGCCGCCAACGACGCGCGACGCGGAGGACTCCGATGAACAAGGCCGCCTACGCCGTCGCCGGACTCGTCGCTGGAGTCGCACTCGTCGCTGCGCTGTGGATCGACGCGGACAGCACGCACGCCGAGTCCGCCCCCACCTCGGAAGGTGCTGCGACCGAGCCCGATCCGCAGAGCGAGCACTCGACGCATGCGCAGGAGACTGCCGCGCCAGCTTCGGAGCGATCGAACGCCTCCGCGCTGCCCGCAGCCGAACCCTCCGAGCCGACGCCGGCCGCGCCGTCGCAAACCGTCGAAGCACCGCTCGACTCCGAAGCATGCTTCGCGTCGATCATGAGCAGCGAACCGGATCTGGTCGGCGTGACTCAATGGGCCGAGCGCTTCGCCGCGGCGATGGAGGTCGATCCCGAGAGCGTCGAGGTCGATCCCCACACTGGCCGCATCAAGGGACGCCTGATCGCGCCGGCGGGCCTGGGCGCTACGACGTTCTCGATCAACCAAGATCGGTTCGAGGTCTCGATCTGGCCAGCGGTGAACGGTCCCGACGCGACTCGAACTCCGCTGCGCTCGATGTTCTGGCGCTTCAACGATGACGGTGGAACTCCGGGCAAGCCCAGCCTGTCGCTGCAGAACCACCCGGACACGAGCGGCAGCGTGAACGAGTTCGTGGGCGAGCGCGACGAGCGCATCGTGGGCTGGAACTTCGCGGCCACGGATCGCGGAGCGCAAGCGACGCCGGTGGTGGCCCGCATCGCGCCCGACGAGCCGGGGGCCTGGATCATCGGCAAGCCGCAGTCCACGCCCGGCGGCGACTGGCCCAGCTACTTCATCGACGGCTCCCACAAGATCCTGCTCGGCAAGCTGGCGCCCTACGCCAAGAAGTGAACGACGCTACGAGCTGCGCGAACGCTCGAGCTGATGCGCGCCGACTCCGCGCTGACGCGCGCGCAAGTCGCTGAAGAAGCTCCCGCGACGGCGATCGAGCGCTTCGCGCGAGTAGAGCTTCTCCGACAGGCCGTAGAACCCGCGGCGCAACTGCTCCGGCGTCATCCGCGCCGGCTGGAAGTTCACGTCGAACAACGTGCACAGGTCCCAGCGGCGCGGCTCGAGCAGCCGACCCTCGCCCTCGAGCCTGGTGTAGAGCGGCGTGCCCGGGAACGCGGTGAGGTACGTGATCTGCGCTTCGTACAGCCGCGTGCGCTCGACGAACTCGTGCACGCGCTCGAACACGTCGAGTCCGTGGTGATCGAGTCCGAGGATGAAGCAGCCGTTGACGGTGACGCCCGCGCGTTGGATGCGTTCGATCGCGTCGACGTAGCTCTCCGCGCGGCGCGCCTTGAAGTTCGAGCGCAGTTCGAGCCCCTCGAGCGCCGAGGCTTCGGGGCTCTCGAGTCCGATCAAGAGCTGCCGGCAGCCGCTGGCCGCGATCAAGCGGAGCAGCTCATCGTCGTCGGCGACCGAGATGTCGGTCTCGGTGAACCACCGAACGCCCAGCGGCGCGAGCGCGCGGCACAGCTCCTTGCCCCACTCCTTGTCGACGAACGTGTTGTCGTCGGCGAACTCGATGAACGCGTCGGGTCGCAGCCGCCGGATGGCGATCACGTCACGGATCACGTCCTCGACCGGACGCTTGCGATAGCGCTGGGAGAGCATCACGGTCGAAGCGCAGAACTCGCAGCGCCACGGGCAACCGCGCGAGGTTTGCACCGTGAAGCGGTTGTAGGGTCGCTGCTCGAGCAGCTCGTAGCGCGGAACCGGCAGGTGCGCGACGTCCACCGCGCCCGCGTCGCCGGCTCGGAAGATGCGCCGACCCGCGCCGCGCTCGGCCGCGTCGACGATCTGCGGCCAGAGGTGCTCGCCCTCTCCAACCGCGACGTAGTCGGCGTGCTGCGCGGCCTCCTCGGGCAACACGGAAACGTGCAGGCCCCCCATCGCGACCTTCACGCCCGCCGCGCGCAGGCGGTCGGCGATCGAGTAGGCCTCGAAGATCTGCGCGGAGAAGGTGCTGATCGCCACCAGATCGCAGTCGTAGAGCGCAGCGGACTCGCCGCGATCCTCGCTCGCTTCGAAGTACTCGACCGCGTGGCCCTCGGGCGTCGCGGCGGCGAGTTGCAGCAGCCCCAGGCTCGGCAGCGCCGCGACTTGTTTGGAGCGCTCGACGAAACCCGGCAGCGTGAGTCCGAGCTTGAGCAGCTCGGGATCGTGCGCGCGGATGCCGCTCATGGCGAGGAGTCCGATCTTCATGCCTGCAGTCCATTCGCGCGTCCGAGAGCGATGCAGGTGAGGGTCGCGGCCGCGCTCAGCGATGTCACCGGGAGGAAGAACAGGTGTCGAAAGGGCTTGCGCCACGCAGCCAGCCAGCACGTCAGCGGCATGGCGAAGCCGCCGAACTCCCACAGCGCGCGACGCCACTCGGCGAGCGAGTCGTCGAGGCCGCCGACCGGCGAGAGTTCGTGCGCCATCTCGAGCAGCGCGAGCGCCACGCACGCGATGTGGCCCAGGCGCGCGAGCCGGCGTCGCCACGAGCCGTAGCCGCCGAGGAACTGCTCGTCGTGGAAGCGCAGTCCGAGCACCGCGCCGCTGACCAAACCGAGCAGCACGAGCGCCCAGGCGCTCAGCCACAGCGATTCGGGCGCGGGCGGCGTGACGTCGCCGAGCGCGGGCCCCAGGCGCGCGAGTTGGAGGCTGAACATGCGCACCAGCATCGACGCTCCGCTGCGCGAGCAGCGCCCACTCCTGCGGCGCGGCGCGACAAGCACGGCGAATCGAGAGTTCGTGTCGGCTGCAGCGGACGCCTTGCGCCTTGAACGGGACCATGCGTACGCACTTCGCCGCGAGCCTCGCGCTCCTTGCCGTGGTCATCCCCGGCGCACTTCACGCCCAGTGGTCCAGCCAGCAGGTCGCGTTGCTGCGCCCCGATCCATTCGTGCTGGGTGTGGGCGACGACTTCGGCTCGGCGCTCGACCTCGATGGCCCGACGCTGGTGGTCGGCGCGCACTGGCACGACCCCGTCGGCGGCGGTCAGAACGACGGCGGCGCCTGGGTCTGGCGACTCAACGCCGGCGTGTGGTCGCAGGAGGCCGCGCTCGCGCCAGCGCCCGGTTCGATCGGGCGTTTCGGGCTCGCCGTAGCCGTCGACGGAGATCGAATCGCCGTCGGCGCGCCGTTCGAGTGGGTGAACTCGATCTCCGGGGCCGGCGCCGTTCACGTCTTCACGCGTGTCGGCGGCGTGTGGACGCTCGAGGCGCGACTCACCGCGCCATCGCCCACCGTCGCCGCGCACTTCGGCCAGGCGCTCGCGCTGGAGGGTGACGTGCTCGCGATCGGCGCACCGCGCGACGATCAGCCCGGGTTCACCGACTGCGGCGCGGCGTACGTCTTCCGACGCATCAACGGCGCGTGGAGCCAAGAAGCGCGCCTCACCTCGAGTTCACCCGGAGCGTTCGACTACCTCGGCGCGTCGATCGCGCTCAGCGGCGCACGCGTCGCGGCAGGCGCTGCGCTCGACGACGTCGCGGGCGCTGTCAACCGCGGGTCGGTCGTGCTGTTCGAGTCGACGGGCGGAGCGTGGAGCGAGAGCGCGCTGTTCGAGCCCGCGGACGGCGCAGCCGGAGACGAGTACGGAACGTCGGTCGCGATCGACGGCGACACGCTCGTCGTGGGCGCGCCGTTCCACGATGCGCTCGGGACGAACGTCGGCGCAGCGTACGTCTATCGCGACTCGAGCGGCGTGTGGACGCTCGAGGCGAAGCTCTCGGACATCGGCGCGACCTTCGTCGACAACTTCGGCGCGGCGCTCGACCTCGAGGGCGACCGACTGGCGGTCGGACTGCCGTACAACGCGGTCCCCGGCGTCACCTCCGGCGCAGTGCAGTTCTTCACGCGCTCGGGAAGCGTGTGGACCGGACACTTCGACATGATCGGGAGCGAGACCGACGGGCTCGACTACCTCGGCTCGGCGGTCGCGCTCAGCGGATCGCTCGTCGCCGCCGGCGCGCCCGGCGCAGAGCCTGTCGCGGGCGCGAACTCGTACGGCGAGGCGTACGTGTTCGAGATCACCGCGCCGCCGACCATCGAGAGCTACTGCACGGCGAAGACCAACAGTCTGGGCTGCGCGCCGCAGATGAGCTGGAGCGGCGTGCCGAGCACGCTCAACCCCTCGGCGTTCGATCTGCGCTGCGAGCAAGTGCTGAACGCCAAGTGGGGCCTGCTGTTCTATGGCTTCGCCCCCACCGCCGCCCCGTTTGATGGAGGCTGGTTGTGCGCTGCTCCGCCGCTTCGGCGCACCGCGCTGCAGTACTCCGGCGGAAGCTCGGCGCCGGTGAACGACTGCAGCGGCAGCTACTCGTTCGACATGAACGCCTGGATCCAGAGCGGTGTCGACGCCCAGCTCGCGGTCGGCGTCGACGTCTGGACGCAGTACTGGATGCGCGACCCGCAGTCGCCGTCGTCGACCGGCCTGAGCGACTCGATCCACTTCGAGATCGCGCCCTAGGAGTCCGTTGAAGAAGTGCTTCGAGCGCGATTCCGACCCAGGTGCGTCGCA
>CALKYE010000086.1 GCA_938003765.1 uncultured Planctomycetia bacterium | reverse complement strand
GGCTCAGCTCAAGACACCGGCTCAGCTCACGAAACAGGCGCGACGATCGCGATGCGCTGGCGGTCGCTGACCACCACGCCGCCGGGCTTCTCGATGGTGATCGCGAACAGCGTGGGCTTGGCGACGCGCAGCTTCGCGTCGATCGGGATGAGCACCTCGCCGGTCGAGCTCACGTCGAACACGCCGCCGTCGACAGGGTGCTCCTGCGCTTCGTCGAAGATCCACAGTTGGTACTGCTGGACCTTGGGATCGTTCACCGGCGCGCCGACGAGCCGGATGAAGCCGGACTGCGCGGCGTTCGACCACACGATGTCGCCAGTGGCGCCCGGCGCGAACTGCTCCTGGCCCTTGGCGTCGAGCTTGGCGACGTCGGCGCGCGCGAGCAGTTGAGTGCGCAGCTCGCCCACCGACGGCGCGACGGGCTCCGGCTTCGGCCACCAGGCCACGATGGCGGCCACGGCCGCAGCGGCGGCGACCAACCAGCCAATGTTCGAGGATCGACTCGCGCGCGGCGCAGGCGCCGAGTCGCGGACCAATTCGAGGCGCGGGGCAGGACGCTCACGCGGCGCCGCCGAGCTCGCAGCCGCCGCTGCGCCGCCGTCGCGGCCCGCGAAGTACGCCTTGGCGCCCGCTTGCAGCTTGGAGCGCAGTTGATCGGACACGGGTTCGAGTTGGCCGGCGCTCACCGCCAGCGCGACGGAGGCCGCGGCCAGCTCGTACTCGCGCGCCGACACGCCGTCGATCGCCGCGCCGAGTTCACGCTCCTGCTCGGCGCTCACGCCGAACAGCGCGCGCTCGAGCAGCAGCTCGTCCAGCCGCTCGTTCAGCGTTTCGCTGCGGGCGCCGTCGCGATCGTTGCGCTTGGAGTCGCTCATGACGGCATCCCCTCCGTGGAGGCCACGCCCGAGGGCGCGAGCATCTCCCGCAGCTTGTTCAGCCCGCGGCGCGCATGCGTCTTGACCGTGCCCAGGGGCAGTCCGGTCATGTCCGCGATGGACTGGTGGGAGTGACCCTCCCAGACCGAGAGCTTGAGCACCCGCTGCTGCTCGGGCTTGAGTTCGCGGAACGCGCGCTTGGCGCGATCGGCCTCGTCCGCCAGCTCGGCGCTGACGTCGACCTCGACGCCCTCAGCCGCGAACGATTCATCCACCTCCGCGCCGCCCGCATGGCGTTGGAGGCGCCGGCGCATGTCGATCAGACGGCGGCGCGCCACCATGGCTACGAAGGTCGCCTCATCGGCGATGCGCGGGTCGAAGCGGTCCGCTTTACGCCACAAGTCGATGAACGCCTCCTGGACCGCGTCGTCGACCTCGGCGCCGGCCGGACACATCCGGCGCGCCAGCGTGTGCACGAGGCTCCCGTAGCGGTCGATGCACTGCTGCACCGCCTCCCGGTCCCCGCCTGCCACGCGTTCGAGGATGGTCGTCACAGTCCGGGGAGCTTACTCGCGGGCCACGCGCGTTTGGATTCAGCTCTGGCGCACATTCGTGGGCCTGCGGCGGCCGCCGCCCCGCGCCGGCTCATCTGGGCGGATCCGCCGAGCACCGCGGCCGGATGCGCGCGCGACGATGGACGACTGCGCGCGATCTCTTACCGGAGCCATTGCTGCGCGGGGCGCGCTCCGGGGACCGCGGGTTCACCCGGGGACGTGCGGCGTCTGAAAGGCCGGAGAGGCCTTCCGCCGCAGATCGAAGGTGATGCGCCGCGGGAGCGCTGACACGATCTCGGTCGTGTGCTGAACCTCGTCGTCAGGCGGCGGCCTGCAGCCATGGTCGCGGAACAGTTCGGTCTCGGCGCGGGCGTCCTCGACAGCAACGACAGTGGCGACGACGACCGCCTCAACGCGTTCGGGTATGTGCTGGAGGATGGTTGTCTCGCCGACTTGCCGAGCACTGGCGATCACATCGATCGGGCAGGACCTCGGGAGCTACCTCGACCGCTCACTCGCTCGGCGGCGCTCATCCGTGATCGATATCGGGCCATGCCATCTCCGACTCTCACGGCAAGCGCGCGCAGGCCGACGCGTGAGAGATGCGGTCGAGCGTGAGAGACAACGCGCCGAACGAGCCTGACTCGCGTTCCCTCGCGGAGTGCTGGCGCTGCGGGTGCTCGGGCGGCCAGCGGTCGACGCGCACGCGGCCACGCGCGCGGCGAGCGCCCGGACGGCACGCACGGCGGGCGCGCAACACTTAGGCATTGCCCTAAGCTTTGAGATGCGCCATGCTGGCCGCATGCCCGCCGCTGCCCAGCTGCTCGACCAGGCCTTTCACGCGTTGGCGAGCCCCACGCGCCGGGCCGTTCTCGAGCGGCTCAGCAAGGGCCCTGGGACCGTGAGTGAGCTCGCTGCGCCGTTCGACATGGCGCTGGCTTCGTTCATGCAGCACCTCCAGGTTCTGGAGGAGAGCGGCCTGATCCTCACGGAGAAGCGTGGACGCGTTCGCACCGTGCGAATCCGCCCCAAGAATCTCGAGCGCGCTGTGCGCTGGCTCGTCGCGCAACGCAACGTGTGGGAGCAGCGCCTCGACCAACTCGACGCGTATGCGAAGGAACTGAAAGAGCAAGATGATTCAGCGCCCTGAAACCAACCCCGAGCTCGACCTCGTCCTCGAGCGCTTCGTCGATGTCCGCCCCGAGTTGCTCTGGAAGGCGTGGACGACGCCGGAGCACCTGAAGAAGTGGTTCGTGCCCCGACCTTGGCAAGTCACGACTTGTGAGATGGACCCTCGGCCAGGCGGCATCTTCAGCGTCGGGATGCGCGGGCCGAACGGCGAAGAGATGCCCGCCAGCCCTGGGTGCTTCCTCGAGGTCGTCCAGAACCAGAAGCTCGTTTGGACCGACGCACTCGGCCCCGGCTACCGCCCGAAGTCGTCAGCGTTCATGACGGCGACGGTGCTGTTCCAGAGCGAAGGCTCTGGCACGCGCTACATAGCGATCGCGATGCACAAGGACCCTGAGGCGCGCAAGCAGCACGAGGAGATGGGCTTCATGCAAGGCTGGGGCACGGTGCTCGAACAACTCGTCGAGTTCGTCAAGAGTTCTCAGAGGCCGTCATGAAGCACCTGGCGACGGTTGCCGGGGCGCTGCTGGGGCTGATGTTCACAGCGTTCGGACTGATGTTCCTGCTCGATCTCATTCCCGAGCAACCGCCGCCGCCGGAGGGCTCGCCGGCCGCGCTGTTCATGGGCGCCTTCGCGCCAACCGGCTACTTGACCTTCGTCAAAGTGTGCGAGGTGATCGGCGGCGTGCTCGTCGCGGTTCCGCGGACGCGCAATCTCGGCTTGCTCGTCCTCGGGCCGATCATCGTGAACATCCTCGCCTTTCACATCTTCGTCTCGGGCGACGGCATCGGTGATCCGATCCTTCTGACGATCTGCGCCCTCGCCGGGTTCCTGCTGTGGAGTGAGCGCGCCGCCTTCGCGAGTCTGGCCTGGGGTCATCGACGAGCAGGTCCGTCATCGCAGTGAGCTGAACGCCCCCACCGGCGCCATTCGCGAGCGGCAACGACTCTCTTCCAGAGTTCAGCGATCGCTGCGCTACGAAGGCCGAGCGCCTGTCGCCGTGTTGATTGCGCGGCGAGTTGGGACGCCGACGCCCTACTCGCTCAGGCGCAACACTTCGCGCGCGACGGCGCCGGGCGGCACGTCGATGACGCCGTTCGCTGAACCGCACGACCAGCGGTAGCGGCCTCGCGGCAGTTCGCGAAGCTCGACTCGACCGCTCGCGTCGGCCACCAGCCCTTGCGCGGCGCCGCGAACGCGTCCGGCCGCGAGCCACTCGCTCACGCTTACGTCGAACTCCTCAGAGACGAGTTCGAGCGGCGCGCCAGCCGCGGCCACATCGCCCGTGCGGCGCAGTTCGAGCTCCAGCGCGCCCGTGCGCCGCACGTCGACCGTGACGGCGGTGCGCGTCGAGTCCACGCTCACGTCGGCGACTTTGCGCCACAGTCCGGGCTGTTCCACGATCAGGCGGTAGGTCCCGCGCGTGAGCTTCTCGAGCTTCGCCTCGCCGCGCTGGTCGACGACGAAGTCGCGCAACTCCATCGACGCGTTCGGATCGAAGAGGAACAGCTTCATCCACGGCAGCGGCTCGCCCGCGTCGGAGAACGAGAGGCGCAGCTCACACTCGGTGTCGAACACGATCTCGGCTGCGTCGTCCGCGCTACGCGGCATGCGCACCGGGATCTGCGTGCCCGAGCCGTGCGTCGGGCTGTTCACGACGGCGTGCAGGTCGTCGAGCTGGCCGAGCGGAATGGAGGCGTAGCCGTCGGCGTCGACGAAGAAGCGCGCGAACCAATCGCTGCGCGAGGCGCTGCGAAGGATGACGTACGCAGCGGGCACTGGCGCGCCGCTGGGCGTCACGACGCGCAGGCGCGTGAGCTCGCCTTCGAGGCGCACTTCGAGTTCGTTGGGGCCGTCTTGGAGCGTGACCGCTTGCGTGTGGAACACGCCGCTCGCGGCGATGAGCGACAGCGAAGCCTTGCGCACGGGGATCGAGGGAAAGTTCCACGAGCCGTCGTCGCGTCGAACGCACAGGCTCTCGATCTCGCGTCCAGCGCCGGAGCGATAGGTCAGCGAGGCCTCGCACGGGCTGGGCAAGTCAGCGGCGCGCGCTCCGCTCGCCGTGACCTTGAGCGTGCACGACGAATCGAGCTCGATGTGCTCGAGATGGTCGCGACCGACCGTCGGGTGGACGTTGAAGCTCAGCGCGGCGCCGTTCGGTGCGCTGAGGAAACAACTGATGCGACCGGCCGTGACCAGGCCGAGGTCCAGGCGCCCGGCGGCGTTGAACGACTGCGCCGGAGCGCTCCAGTCCTGCATGTACGTCTCGAGCGTGTACGCGGTGAAGTCCTCGGCCACGGGCGAGCTGAGCTGCATCGCGAAGCCAATCCTCTTCACCAGCGGCACGTCGAGGAGCGTGACGACTCCGCCTTGCTCGGCGCCCTTCACGGGCTGGATCACCATGCCGTAGCCCTCGGCCTCGACCGCGAAGCTCGTGCGTTCGTGCGTCACGCCTTCGAGCTCGAACGAGCCGTCCACACCGCTCTGAACAGGAGCGCCGAGCTGCGTCATCAGTTGATGCCCCCACTTCGCCCACAGTTGCACTCGCGCGCCCTCGACGGGCAGCCGCGTCAGCGAGTCGAGCACGCGCCCGCGCGCGCGCATCGGCGCGCCGATCTCGAGCGCGACCTCGGCCGGCTCGGTGTCGTTGACCTGGAGCATCACGGCATCGCACTGACCGAGCGGGTGGCTCGCGGCGAAGATCCACACCTCGCCCAGCGGCGCGGTGTCGAGCTCGAAATCGCCTTGCTCGCGGTCGGAGAAACTGCGCGTCTTGAAGGCGCTCGGCCCCTCCTGCCAGTACTGCACGTCGAACTTCTCGAGCGGCTTGCCCGCGTGAGTCACGCGACCCTTGATGCGGCCGCCGCGCTGCAGTTCGAGCTTGATCGGCTCGCGAGCCGGGTCGTCGGACAGGACTCCGGGCATCTGCAGCGGGACGTAGCCGAACGCTTGCGCGCTCAAGTAGGCCGAGCCGACCGCACAACCCTCGAGACTCGCGATGCCATCGGGTCCGCTGAAGCCGCTCTTGCGGGTCCACTTGCCGCCGGCCCCGAAGATCGCGCCGACGCGTGCGCCTTCGATGGGTCGATCGTCGCCATCGACCACGACGAAGCGCGCGGTGTGCGCAGGCTCCGCGAGCAACTCGACGAACAGCTCGCCGCCGGGCGCTGGCGGTTCGAGCTCAACGTCCGGTGCGTACGCGGCGCCGAACAACCCGAAGTGGTAGATGCGGTAGCCAGGACCTAGTGGAAGGTCCACCGGCCCCCACTCGCCGTTCTCGGCGATCGAGACCTGCGCAAGCGTGTCGGACGCGCGCTCGTTCATCGCATTGCAGTGCACGAACACGCGCGAGCGATCGACGCCGGTCTCGGGCCAGCGCACGACACCGCGCGCGACGAACGTGTCGCCGAGGACGAAGCGCCGACGCTCGTCGCCGAGCTTGGGCGCGCGCCACGAGCCCGAGCGCTGCGTCCCGCGCACGGCGCGCACGTCGCAAGACGAGTCGAGCGCGAAGCCCGCGAACTTGCCGTCGGCGCCGAGTTCGATGCGACGCAGGAAGATGCGCTGCGCCAGCAGTTGGTCTCCG
Organism: uncultured Planctomycetia bacterium; assembly: GCA_938003765.1. Taxonomy (GTDB): domain Bacteria; phylum Planctomycetota; class UBA1135; order UBA1135; genus WYBT01. Next base: position 682 of record CALKYE010000086.1, on the reverse strand, counting down.
CTCGCGAGCGGGCCGTCGAACGAGGACGTACCGCGGAACTCGATCGTCGCGCCGGCGGCGGGCGCGCCGTCGAACTCGACGACCTCGAAGCGCGGGCTTCGAGCGAGCTGGAGCGCCAGATCGCCAACGTCCCGGGGACCTTCGACGCCGTTCGTGGCCGTCACCACGCGCAGCGCCGCCTTGCGGCCGGGCAGCGTCGCCCAGAGCGCGCTGCTGCGCTCCCCCGCGCGCGGCGCGAGCGCGTTGAAGCGGAAGTGACCGCCCGCGTCGGTGCGCGTGGTGAGCGTCTGCGTTTGCACGCCGCTCCAGTCGACCGCTTGCCAGTTGCGCGGATGGCCGAGCTCGTCGTCGGTCCACAGCGCGGTCCAGCTCACCTCGACGTTCGCGATCGGCGTTCCGCTCTCGTCGACGCAACGGCCGAGGAGCACGGCATCGGCGTCGATGAGCGAGCGCTGCGTCTCGACCGCCGCCGCATCCGCGACAGCCGAGGAGTCTGTCGGCGCGCTCGACGTCGCGTCGTCACTCGACTTCGCTTTGTCCGCTGAGCGGTCTCGCTCGAGGTCAGAGGCGACGACCTGTGTCGCCGCCTCGCGCTCCGACCGACCACGCACGACGATCCAGGCGACCAGCGCGAGCACCAACACGCCGGCCGCTGTCCACGCAGCGGCGCGATTCATGGCTG
>CALKYE010000085.1 GCA_938003765.1 uncultured Planctomycetia bacterium | reverse complement strand
CGTCGATGTGCATGTACTGCACGCCGATCGAGCGGCAGTAGGTGTTGCGCATGCGGCTGAGCACGCTGCGCAGCGTTTCGATCTGCTCGCCGTGGAACGTGCGCGCCGACACGCGCCGGTCGAGGTCCGCGTCCGAGAAGCCGTAGAAGGCGGGCTCGAGCTCGGCGTGTCGCGGACGCGGCAGGCCCAGCGGATCGATCTGCGCGATGAGGTGGCCGCGCACGCGGAAGCTGCGGATCAACTGGTCGGCGCGGTCCTGGACGTCGGCGGCGCTGGCCTCGGCCTCGCGCGGACGCGCGGCGGCGCCCGGCGGGTTGAACAGGCTGGCCGGCGCGAAGTTCGGCCCCAGCGTCGGCGGTCCGCCCCACTCGCGACCGCCCTGGCCGTCGAAGTACGCGCGCCAATCGTCCGACACGCTGGCGGGGTCGCGCAGGTAGTCGCTGTACAGGCCCTCGACGAAGGCCAGGCTCAGACTGTGGTGCCAGGGATTGTTCTGCGTCATCGCGGGGGCGCGGGCCGGAATTTGGGGCGGAAGAGGATACGAAAGCGCCGCAGCTCGCGCTCGCAGGCCCCGCTCCCGGCCCTCCGCGCCGCTCAGCGCGGCAACTCGTCGCCGGAGCTGTCCACGCGCACCGGAGAGCCGTGCCCGAGCTCGGCCAGCGCCTTCGCGGTGGCGGCGTGGTCGCCCACGACCACGATCATCAGCTCGCGCGGGCGCAGGTGCTCCTCGAGCAGCGCGCGGCGCTCGGAAGCGGTCGATTCGTTCAGGTAGCGGAGGCGGGTCAGCGGGTAGTCGTCCGCCAGGCCCAGGCGCTCGATCGTGCTGACGAAGCTCAGGTGCGCCTGCGGAGTTTCGAACTGGCGCGCCAGCGATTGCTCGAGCGCGCTGCGCACGAAGGCCAGCTCCTCGTCGCTGGGGCCGGTGAGGAAGCCCTCGAGCTCGCGCTCGATCTCGCGCAGCGCCTCGGCGGTGTTCGCGGTGTGCACGCTGGTCGCGACGGCGAACGGGCCGCCGTGACGCCCGCCCTCGAAGCTCGAGCGGATGCCGTAGGTGAAGCCCTTGGTCTCGCGCAGGTTCAGGTTGAGCCGACTCGTGAACACGCCGCCCAACGCCTGGTTGAGCGCGCTGAGCGGCAGCCACGCGGGGTGTGAGCTGGCGACCGACGGGTGGCCCACGCGCAGCTCCGACTGCGGCGCGCCGCGGCGGTCGGCGAGGTGGATGCGCGTGCGGCCGCGCGTGAGCGGAGTGGGCGCGCTCCATTCGCCGCGGCTCGCAGCGAAGGCGGCGTCGTCGGCGATCTCGCACAGGCGCGCCTCGAGCGGCGCGAGCCAGCGCAGCGCCTGCTCGAGTCCGCCGCGACACGTGGCGTGGGCTCGAATGGCGCGTGGACGCAGCGCGCTGCGGTGGAACGTCGCCGCGTCGTTCAAGCTCGTCGCGGCGAGGCTCGCGGCATCGCCGATCGCCGGGCTGCCGAGCGGCGTGGAGCGGCCCCAGTACAGCCGCGACCACACGTCGCTCGCGACGCGCTTGGGGTCATCGGCGCGCGTGCGCAGCGAGGCGCGGCGCTGCTCGCGGACGCGCTCGAACTCGCGCTCGCCCCAGCGCGGCTCCAGCAGCACGTCGGCCACCAGCTCGAGCGCGGCCTCGGCGCGGTCTTCGAGCACGCGCAGGTGCGCCAGCGTGTCGTCGTCGTCGCACTGAATCGAAAAGCTCGCCCCGAGCGCGTCGAACGCATCGACGAGCTGCGGCGTGGAGAGCTTGCGAGTGCCCTCCTCGAGCATCGCCGCGCTCAGGCTCGCCAGTCCCTCGCGTCCGAGCGGCTCGCGGCCGCGGCCCGCGGGCCAGGTGAGCTCCAACAGCAGCTCGGGCGTCGCGTCGCACGGCGTCGCGGCGACGCGCATTCCGCTCGGAGTGCGCTCGCGTTCGATGCGCGGCAGGCGCCAGCGCGGCGCGGGGCCTGCCGGCGGCGGTCCGCTGCGGTCGACGCGCTTCGCAGCGGACTCGGCGGACTCGCTCATGCGCTCGCGCCTCCCTTGGGGACGACCCACACGACCGCGGGCGGCTGCTCGATCAAGTGGCGCCGCAGCGCGTCGACCACGCGCGTTTCATCGCAGGCCTGGAGGGCCTCGAATGCTTCGACGAAGCGCAGAGGGCGACCGCGCATGACATCGGACAGCGCCAGCGCGCTGGTGCGGTTGGAGACGTTGTCGAGGCGGCGCACGAAGTCGGCGCGGGCGCGCGTCTTCATGCGTTCGAGCACGCCGGCCGGGACGCCTTCGCGCGCGGTCGTCTCGACCAGTTCGCGGATGCGCTCTTCGAGTCGGTCGGGCGCGACACCGTTCGCGGCGGTGGCGGTGATCTGGAAGCGGCCCGCGAGCTCGCTCGACATGGCGCCGCAGGTCACGCTCTTCGCCAGCACTTCGTCGAGCGTCAGCGCGCGATCGAGCACCGAGGAACGGCTGGCGGAGAGCACCATCGCCGCGAGTTCGAGCGCGGCCTCGTCGGCGTGATTGAGCTCGGGCGTGGGCCAGGCCAGCGTCACTTGCGGCAGGTTCACGTCGTCGGGCACGACGCGTCGCGCTTCCGCGCTCGAGCGGTGCGGCGCGCGCGCGGGGCGCTCGAATCCGCCGCGGGCGGGGATCTCGCCGAACCAGCGCTCGATCGCCGCCAGCGCCGCGCGCGGCTCGAAGTCGCCGCCCAGCGCGAGCGTGGCGTTGTCGGGCCGGTACCAGCGCTCGAAGAAGCGGCTGACGTCCGCGAGCGTCGCCGACTCGAGGTCCTCGTGCGATCCGATCGGCAGGTGCGCGTAGGGATGCTCGGGCGGGAACAGCGCGGCCGCGAGCACTTCATGGGCCTTGGCGTACGGGCGCAGCTCGTAGTTCTGGCGCTTCTCGTTGCGCACCACGTCGCGCTGGTTGTCGAGCTTGCGCTGGTCGAGCGCCTCGAGGAAGAAGCCCATGCGGTCCGACTCGAGCCACAGCGCGAGTTCGAGCTGATTGGAGGGCAGCGTCTCGTAGTACAGCGTGCGGTCGAAGCTGGTGTTGCCGTTGAGCGTGCCGCCGGCCTGCGTGATGTGCCGGAAGTGGCCGTCGCTCGAGACGTGCGCGGAGCCCTGGAACAACAGGTGCTCGAACAGGTGCGCGAAGCCCGTCTTCCCCGGCAGCTCCTGCGCGCTGCCGACGTGGTAGCACAGGTGCAGCGAAACGACCGGCGCGGCGCTCGCGGGGTGGAGCAGCACGCGCAGGCCGTTGCTCAGCACGTGTTCCTGGAACTCCAGCGGTTGCATGGCTGCGCGGGAGTCTCGCACACCCCGCGCGCGGATCCAACGCTCGCCGCCGTCGTCGCGGCTCGCGCGGCCGACGCGCAATGCGCTACTGCCAGGAGCGCACGAACTCGAAGCGCGCGCTGTGGTCGGGCTTGCCGTCCTTCACAGCGCTCCACGTGGCGTTCACGCGCGCTGCATCGACGAACTCGAACTCCGCGCGCTGCATGTAGAGCCCGTGCGAGAAGTCGACGTTCTTGCCGCCGACGCACTCGAAGGCGAGACGATCGGGCTGCGACTGCGGTCGCGCGACCATGAAGGGCTGGTTCCCGACGGCGCAGTAGTGCGTCATCACGAGCTGACCGTCGGCGGTGTGGTACACGCTCACCATCTCGCTCGGCGTGCCGGGGAACAGGGTCTCGATCACTGTCGAACCGCCGCCCGAGACGCGATAGCTCACGCTCGCGCCGCCGGCGGCCATGTCCGTGCCGTTCACGGCGACCCAGTCGCCCGCGAGCTGCTTGAGGCGCTCGAACTGGGCCGTGGCCTCACTCGACGGCGCGCGCGGCGTCGAGGCGCAGGCCGCCAGCAGCGCGGAGGCGAGGGACAGGGTGACGAGCGCGTGTCGCATCACGGTGGAGGAAGGGCGTTGGAACTCGCGCCGCAACCGCGCGGCGCTCGCGCAAAGTACGTCGCACGAGCCCGGCGCCGCAAGACGTCCAGTCAGTACCTTGGGCGCATGGCGAACTCTTCCTGGCTGTCTCTCGCGCTGACCGTCGCACTGTTGGCCGGCGTTGCTCCCGCTCAGAAGCCCACCACGCCCGCCGAACACCTCGGCCGCCCCGTGGGCGCGGACTTCCAACTGGCGGACTGGAAGGAGGTCTCGAGCTACTACGAGAAGCTCGACAAGGAGAGCGCGCGAGTGAAGGTCGTGAGCGCGGGCAAGACCACGCTCGGCCGCGAGTATCCGCTCGCGATCATCGGCTCCGAGGCGAACCTCGCGCGGTTGGACGAGATCAAGGCCGCGGCGGCGCGCATCGCCGACCCGCGCGGACTCTCGGTGCAGGAGAAGCAACGCGCGCTCGAGCAGTGCGTGCCGATGCTGATGATCTCGATCGCGATGCACTCGAACGAGACCGCGGCGCCGCAGTTCGGGATGGAACTCGCGTACGAGCTCGCCACGAGCGAGCGCGAGCCGTGGAAGAGCGCGCGCGAGAAGATGCTGGTGCTGATCCTGCCGTGCACGAACCCCGACGGGCTCGACGGCCAGGTCGAGTGGTACCGGCGCATCGTCGGCACGCCCTACGAAGCGGCCGGCATGCACGAGCTCTACCAGCACTACTGCGGCCACGACAACAACCGCGACTGGTTCGCGCTGACGCAGGCCGAGACCCGCAACGTCACGCACCTGCTGTATCAGGAGTGGTTCCCGCACGTGTACTGGGACGTGCACCAGCAAGGTCAGAGCGCCGAGCGCTTCTTCACGCCGCCGTTCCGCGATCCGCTCAACCCGAACGTCGATCCGGTGCTGATGGGGGCGATCAACGCGCTCGGCACGCGCGCGCAGCTCGACATGCTGCGCGAAGGGCTCTCGGGCGTCGCGACCGGCGTGACCTTCGACCAGTGGTGGAACGGCGGCAACCGCAACGTGCCCGTGCGCCACAACATCATCGGCCTGCTCACGGAAGCGGCGAGCGTCAACTTCGCCAGCCCCGTGTTCCTCGAGCGTTCGCGGCTGCGCCAACCGGGCGGCAAGGGCGAGTACGGTCCCGCCAACAACTTCCCGCTGCCGTGGCCGGGTGGCTGGTGGCGGCTGCGCGACATCATCGAGTACGAGCTGTCGTTCGCGCGCTCGCTCGTGCGCAGCTTGTCCGCCGAGCCGCGCGCGTGGCTCGAGCAAGCGCTCGCCACCGCGGAGCGCGCCGTGCAGAAGGGACGCGACGAAGCGCCGCGCGGCTGGGTGATCCCGGCCGACAACGAGGATCGCGGCGCGACGCGTCGTCTGGTGGAGACGCTGCTGCTCGGCGGCGTCGACGTGCACGTCGCCACCGGACCCGTGTCCGCGGATGGAGTCGAGCACGCGGCCGGTTCGATCGTGATCTTCGCGGACCAGCCCTACGGCCGGCACGTGAAGGACCTGTTCGAGGTCCAGCGCTATCCCGGACTCGAGGCGCCCTACGACGTCGCCGGCTGGACGCTGCCGCTGCTCTTCGGCGTGCGGCGCGTCGAGTGCGTCGAGCGGCCGAGCGGCGACGTGCGCGAGGTGCGCGACGCCGCGGACGCCGTCGCGAACGTGCGCGGACCCAAGTCGCAGGAGGGCCACAGCGCGCGCGACAGCGACGGCTGGGCCAGCGCGATCGCCGCGCTCGCGGGCGGCAAATCGCTCACCTGGGACTCCAACACGGCGAGCTTCCTCGAAGGCGAACGCCCCGGCGACGGCCGCAAGGTGCTGCGCCGCATGCCGCGCATCGGCATCTACGCGCCGTACACCTCAAGCATGAGCGAGGGCTGGCTGCGCTGGGTGTTCGACACCTGGAAGCTGCCGTACCAGACGCTGCGCAACGAACACCTGCGCGCGGGCGCGCTCGGCGAACGCTTCGACGTGATCGTGTTGCCCGACATCAACCCCGGGACGCTCGACGACGGGCGCGACGAGGGGACGTTGTTCAGCGACTACGTGCGCGGGCTCGAGCCCGAAGGCGCCGTCGCGCTCGAAGAGTTCGTGCGCGCGGGCGACACGTTGATCGCGATCGGCGGCGCGGCGCGCTGGGCCATCGAGTTGTTCGACGCGCCGCTCGCGGACGCGACGAAGGACAAGCCCAAGGACGGCGCCGCCGAATTCTCCTGCCCCGGAAGCGTGCTGCGAGCGGCGGCGAGTCCGTCGCTGTTCACCGCGGGGCTCGACGACTCGCTGGCGGTGATGTTCGGCGGCAATGCCGCGTGGCGCGTCGAGGAGCGCAAGGGACTCGCGAAGAACCTGCAGCCGCAAGTGTTGCTCGAGTACGCCGCCGAGCGCGTGCTGTACTCGGGCTGGATCCGTTCGCCCGAAGTCATCGAAGGCCGCGCCGCCTGGGTGCGCGCGCCGCACGGCGAAGGCGCAGCGCACCTGTTCGGCTTCAGCCCGCACTACCGCGGCTGGTCGCAACAGACCTTCCAGCTACTCTTCCGCGCGGCCCTGCTCGACGGTT
>CALKYE010000084.1 GCA_938003765.1 uncultured Planctomycetia bacterium | reverse complement strand
CGCCGACGGCGCGAGAGCGCTCTCGCGGCAGCGCAGTTGGCGGCTCGCTCACGGCGCGAACGGCTGCAACCAGGCCTGTTCGAAGTCGCCAGCCAGGTACGGATTGGGGTGCGGCTTCGACGACGTGACCACCGCGCGCACGTACAGCTCGTCGCCGCGCAGTCGGTACTCGGCGGGATTGGCTGTCGTCTCGAACAGCACGGTCGCGTCGCCCTGAGCGCGCGCGCCGACGAAGCGCGTCGTGTAGCTGACGCCGGACTCGGGCTCGATCGACACGCGATATCGGCGGGCATCGTGCGCGAAGTCCTTCAACACGACGCCGCTCGAGGCATAGAAGTCGCCGCGGTTCATCGCGGCCACGATGGCGTCGGGCGTGAGCTCGGCCGCACGCACCATCACCCAGCCGCGCCCGGGATTGACCTTGCCGACGCCCCACTCGTGGTAGTTGTGCGAGTCGTCGGTCGCGACGCCGTAGAAGACCGGCAGGTTCAGCTCGCGCAGCCGCAGGACCAGACCGCGGTCCCACAGCTCCTCCATGCTCGGACGCGTCGCGTCACCCTCGTTGTGCACGAGCGGATGTCCGTTGTAGACCTCGAAGAAGCGCTCCGCCGCGACGTGCGCAATGTCCTCCCACGTCACGCTCCAGCGGAAGTTGGGATGGTTGACGTGAGCGAGGATCGGGCGGCCGGTGCGTTCGCCTTCCGCCACGACGGCCGAGAGGTTGCGCTCGATCGCCTCCCGCACCGTCGCGCCGCCCCGCGGCTCGATCAACGAGTCGAGGTTGAGCGCATTGATGTGCACCTCGCTCTGACCGACGCGATCGGTGATCTCCTCGGCTTCGATCAGCATGAACTGGCCGGGCGTCTCGAAGCGCTGGCGCAGCTCGTCGAGCGTGCGCAGCCGCAGCTCGAGCTTGCCTTCGCGCTCGCGCGTGTCGAGCGGCCCGAACTTCGCCTCGAGCTCCGCGAGTCGCTGCGCCGTCAGTCGCGAGCCGCGCGCCTCGGCAACGGCGAACCAGGTCTCGCCGCGCGAGAGGACGTTGTGGTCGCTCAACGCCAGGAAGTCGTAGCCGCGCTCGCGGTACCAGTCGACGACGAGCTCGGGCGCGCCGTCGCCGTCGCTCCACAGGGTGTGCGTGTGCGTGTTGCCCTTGAACCAGCGCGTCGGCGGCGCGTCGACCGTCGAACGACAGGCCCAGGCGGCGATCAACAGCGCGCCGGCGGTTCCGGCGAGCAGCGTGCGATGGATCTGCATCGCAGCAGCGTGTCGCACGGGCGCACGTTGCGCCAGCGCTCGCCTACATCCGCGAGTGGGAGCGTCGGGCGCCCGCTCACGAACGCCCGTCGCTCAGCTCCGGCTCGCGCCGCGGCGTGAGCTCCTCGCGCCGTCGACGCCGCCGCGATCGCCAACGGCGCGGGTAGCCCGATGCGGTCGAACGGCTAACGCCCGAGTGCGCGCTGCAGCGACTCGACGGCGCGTTCCTCGACCGTGTCGACGAACAGCTGCAAGTGCGGGAACGGGATCTGGATGCCGGCTCGATCCAGCGCGACCTTGGCGGCCTCCAGGCACACGACGTGCGCCTGCGCCTCGTCCTCCGCTTTGCGGACCCACACGCGCAGCTCGAGGTCGACGCTCGACGAGCCCAGCGCGACCACGACCACTTCGCTGCGCGGGCGCTCGATCAAGTCGATCGACTGCATCGCCACGAGGATCACCTCACGCGCCTGCTGCACCTTCTCCTTGTAGGCGATGCCGATGGGGATGTCGACGCGCACGTCGCCGCGCATGCTGATGTTGACGATGACGCTGTCGACGATCTGCTTGTTCGGGATCACGAGGAACTTGTTCTGGCGCGTGCGGATGCGCGTCGTGCGGATCTTGATCTCCGCCACTTCGCCGGTGACGTCGACCACCGTCACCCACTGTCCGACCGAGAACGGTCGGTCGAGCAGGATGGTCACGCCCGCGATCGCGTTCGCGATCGGATCCTGCGCAGCGAGGCCCACCGCCAGGCCGGCGACGCCGAGCCCGGCCACCGCGGCCGTCACGTCGATGCCGATCTCGGACGCCGCCATCACCGCCGCGAAGATCCACACCGCGTAGCGCAGCAGGTTGTCGACGAGCATCGTCGCCAGCGCCGCGTCGACGTTGGCGCGCGAGAGGATGCGGCGCAAGGACGGCAACGCGATGCGCAGCAGCGCCCAGAACAGCGCGAGCACGAGCACGGCGCGCAGCAGGTTCGGCAGGAAGTCGGCGAACTTGGAGGCCCACAAGCTCGGCTGGCCGAGCGACTCCCAGAAGGTCAGCGCATCCGACGCGGACTCCGCGTTCTCAGCCTCCGGGGCGGATTGGAGCGGTGCGAGAGCGAGGTACGGCGTGCGCATGGCGTGGGCTCCTTGACTGGCGGTGCTGAGAGAGCGTCGCGCACAGTTGCCGCGACCTCGGCCGCGAGGGTAACGGCATTCGCCGCTCGAGCCGGCGCAACTCGCGTCGCGAGTTCAGTTCGAGCGCCGAGCCGCCATGGCGCGCTGGGCGCGATGGCGCATCGCACGCGGGTGCGAATCTCGGCGCGCGCCGCATCCGCGAAATCCGAGCGCGGCATCGATCGGCGCTCGACTGACGCTGTGAAGTGCGCGTGAGCGAGTTCGACGGGCGCCTTGCGCACTTGGAGCTCGCCGCTGAAGCGTCGTCTTGGACCGGATCGCCCTGCGGGGCTGCGGCGCGAGCTCACCGAGTCGATCTCGTCACGCCGCAACTCCGCGCACGCTCCCCAGGCGGCGCACGGCGCCGGCGCGGAACGCGTCGACGGTTCTCGTGCGCTCGCTACGAGCGTCGCGCGCGACTCGGGGCGACTACTGCCGACTACGCGGCCGCGTCGGTCGCGCGCTTCCCGGCGTTGCGGCGCTCGATCTGCTCGAGGATCCCGCGGTACAGCGTCGCCGGCCGCACGGGCTTGGTCAGGTGACCGTCCATCCCCGCTTGGAGGCAACGCTCACGCTCGCCGTCCATCGCGTGGGCCGTGAGTGCGAGCACGGGCAACGTGGGATCGATCCCGGGATGCTTGCCGCCTCGGATTTGCTGCGTGGCTTCGTAGCCGTCGAGTCGCGGCATCTGGCAATCCATGAGCACGATGTCGTAGCTCCGCGCCTCGAGAGCGACGAGCGCTTCGATGCCGTCCGCCGCGATGTCGCAGCTCACGTTGGCCCGCGCGAGCAGCGCGCGGACGACGCGTTGATTGACGGGATTGTCCTCGGCGACCAGCGCGCGCAGCCGCAGCCGCGTCAGTCGTTCGATCAGCGGTCCGAGCGGGTCCTCGCGCGGCTCGGCCGGCGCCGACCCTCCGCGCACCAGTCGCGTCAGCGCCCGCTCGAGCTCCTTGCGTCGCACGGGCTTGAGCAACCGCGCGTCGATCTGCGCTCCCTCGATCGCTGCATTGCGCGGGTCGGCGCTGAACAGGACGAGCTTCAAACCCTGGCCCTCGGGCAGCGCACGCAGTCGCTGGGCGAGCTCGACACCGTTCATGCTCGACATGCGGTAGTCGAGGATCGCGACGTCGAAGGGCGCTGATCCGCGAGCCGCCTCCTGGACGCGCTCCAACGCCTGCTGACCGTCGGCGACGGCGACGGCGACGCAGCCGAAAGTCGCGAGCTGCTTCGCGACGACCTCGCGCACCGCCGGATGATCGTCGACGACCAGCACGCGCAGTCCCTCGAGCGACGCCGCGCCGGACTGCGGCGCGACGCTCGAGTCGTCGACGTCGAGGGTCACTTGCACGGTGAAGGTCGAGCCCTGGCCGAGGATCGAAGCGATCGTGATCGTTCCGCCCATCAGCTCGACGAGCTTGCGACTGATCGCCAGCCCGAGCCCGGTGCCGCCGAAGCGTCGCGTGGTCGAGGTGTCGACCTGCTCGAACGCGTTGAACAGCGCCGGCAGACGTTCCGCGGGAATTCCAATGCCCGTGTCGGCGACGTCGATGCGCAGCCCGGCGCGCCCGGTCGGGGCCAGCGACTCGAGCGACACCCGAATCTTGATCTCTCCGTGGCTGGTGAACTTGACCGCGTTCCCGGCGAGGTTGAGCAGCACCTGCTTCAGGCGCACCGGATCGCCTCGCAGCCGCGTGGGCGTGTCGTCGGCGATGTCGAGGATCAGCTCGCTCTGGTTCGATGCGGCGCGCGGGGCGAGCAGGGCGCCGATGTCCTCGAGCAGGTCGAGCAGGTCGAACGGGATGTTCTCGAGGTCCAGGCGCCCCGCGTCGATCTTGCTGTAGTCGAGGATGTCGTCGATGACGTGCAGCAGGGCGTCGCCCGAGCTGCGGATGTTCTGGACGTACTGCTCCTGCTCCGGATCGAGCCGAGTCGCGGTCAGCAGTTCGTTCATCCCGATCACGCCGTTGAGCGGCGTGCGGATCTCGTGGCTCATGTTGGCGAGGAAGTCCGCCTTCGCCTGCATCGCGGCTTCGGCCCGCGCGCGCGCGTCGATGAGCTCCAGCTCGCTGCGATGCTGCTCGCGCGTCATGCGGCGCACGATGCTCAGCACGATGATCCACATCAGGGTCAGCACGCCGACGCCAGCCAGGGAGCCCCGTCGAGCGGTGGACAGGCGCGAGAGCGCTTCCTCGGTGCGGCGGCGCATCGAGCGCGCGATCGACTCGCGCGTCGTCGCCATGCCGGAGGCGTAGACCTCCTTCTGCCGCTGGTACTCGGGGCTGGAGAGCAGCGCGTAGGCCTCCTGCGACCGCGCCTGCTCGACCAGCTCGAACGAGCGCAGCTCCATCTCGACGAGCGCCTCGTTGGCTGCGTTGGTGGCTTGCGTCGCCGAGTTCGCGTACGCGTCGGGCGAGAGGCGCATGGAGGCCTCGATCGCTGCGGTCAGCTTCGGCTCGTGCTCGTTGTAGCGCTGGATCCACTTCCGATCGCCCGTCGCCGCCGCGAGACGCGCGGACATGGTGAGCACCTCGTCGTACCAGACGATCTCGCCCACTCGCGCCGAGTTCTCGGCGTCGAGTTGCACGAGTTGCTCGACCGAGCGCGAGACGGCGCGCAGCTCGAGCACCATCCAGGTCGTGACCGCGATGGTCACGACGATCCCCGCAGTGATCAGTCGCGACGCGGCCCAGCGCGGACGCGGTCGGTCGGACGTGGTGCGAGGGACCTGGGGCTGCAAGGGAGGGGGGCGATGGGGCTGTCGACGAGCCTGTGGAGGGCTGCATCGACGCCTCACCGAGCGCGCATGAGCCCGCGGGACGGCCCGGTCTCGACATCGGTCCCCGGACGTCAAAGCTGGGCCCAGCGGCGAGCGGAGAGTCCTCGGCATCCGTGGCCCGAGCCGCGGGAAACCCGTCGCACCAGCGATGCGCGCGAATGGCGTTCAGCGATCGGTGAACTCGATCGCCGACGCTCGCGCGGCTGCGTCTCGACGACTCGCTCGGCGCCGCCGAACTCGCGCTCATCGCGCTGCTCGCCGCTCCCGCCGACGCTCGCGGGCCTGCAGTCTTGAACAGCGGAACCCGCCGTCGGCCGGGCCATGCAGGGAGGCGTCGAACCGTCCGAGCGCCGTCGCGCGGCCCTGCGCACCGCGCTAGGCTGCGCCCGAATGTCACCCCATCGGGTCGAGTTGGTCGCACTCTCCGACGCCGCGGCGCTGGCGGATCGCGCTCGGGACGAAGTCCTGCGCTGCGCTACGCAAGCGATCGTCGAGCGCGGCGCGTTCCGGATCGCGCTCTCCGGCGGGTCGACACCCAAGTCGCTCTACGAGCGGCTGGCGAAGTGCAGTGAGCGCGCGAACTTCGCCCAGTGGCGCGTGTTCTTCGGCGACGAGCGCTGCGTGCCGCCCGAGCACGCCGACAGCAACTTCGGAATGGCGCGCAACGCGTGGCTCTCCAAGACGCCGGTCGGGGCCGTGTACCGCGTGCGCGGCGAGTTGCGCGATACGAACGAGGCCGCGCGCGAGTACGAGAAGGACCTCGAGCGAGAATTCGCGCCGCACGCGCCGCGCTTCGACGTCGTGCTGCTGGGGATGGGCGCGGACGGGCACACCGCCTCGCTGTTCTCGGGGACGAGCGCCGTGCGCGAGGGCCAGAAGATGGTCGTGTCCACGCACGTGCCCAAGCTCAACGCGCACCGCATCACGTTCACCGCGCCGCTGATCAACGCCGCGCGCTGTGTGATGTTCCTCATCGCGGGCGGCGACAAAGCGCCGGCCCTGCGCGCGGTGATGCAGGGTCAAGGCGACCTTCCGTCCGGCAAGATTCGGCCGCTCGACGGCAAGCTCTTGTGGCTCGTCGATCGCGCGGCGGCGGCCGGTCTCGTCGACGACGAGTGA
>CALKYE010000083.1 GCA_938003765.1 uncultured Planctomycetia bacterium | reverse complement strand
GTCGACATGAGCGACGACGGCAGCGTGATCGTCGTGGGCGCACCTGATCGCTCGCCGTGGGCGACCTACGTGCCCGGCGCCGTCGAGGTGTATCGCCACAGCAGCGGGAATTGGGTCCACGAGGCGACGGTGGTTCCTACCGATCAGATCTACAGCTACGCGGTTGGTCTTTCGATCTCGCTCTCCGGCGACGGCAAGGTGCTCGCGATGCGGGCCAAGGCGGCGATCAACTCCATCCAGTCCTCATCGATCTACATCTACGAGAACGTCGGGACCGCGTGGGTGCAGCGCGCGAAGCTGTTCGATCCCACCGGACTGCCCAGCCCCGGCTTCGGCATGGCAATGGACCTCGACGCGCGCGGCGAGACGCTGGCAGTCGGCAACTCGAGCGACAGCCGGCTCGTGTACATGCAGGGCGCCGTCACGATCATGCGGCGCGGCGCCACCACGTGGAGCTACGACTCTGTGGTTCTGCCGTCGACGCCGACCTCGAGCGGTTCGTTCGGATTCCACCTTGCGCTGAACTCGGCAGGCGATCGACTAATCGTCGGCGCGCCGGCGCAGTACTCCGGAACCTATCGAGGTGTCGTCGAGGAGTTCGCGCTGTTCCCCGGCGGCTCGACTCGACTGGCGACCCACCAAGCGCCCCTGCAACAAGACGAAGGCCAGTTCGGTCGCCATGTGGCCATGAACGCGACGGGAAGCCATTGGGTCGCGTCAAAGCCGTTTGCGGACACCTACGGCCCCGACTTCGGTGAGGTTCACCTCTACGAAGCGAACTGCCTCACCCCGCAGACCTACTGCACCGCGCAGACCAACACGCTCGGCTGTGTGCCGGCGATCGAGGCGCAGGGCACTCCCAGCGTCTCGGCATCGAGCGGCTTCCGCGTCGCCGCGCGCAACGTGCGCAACCGGCAGAACGGCATGCTGATCTACGGCGCGAACGGTCGAGCAGCACTTCCATGGCTCGGCGGCACGCTGTGCGTTGCGCCGCCGCTGCGCCGCACCTCGCTCGTGAACTCCGGCGGCTCGCTCTCGCCCGCGAACGACTGCTCGGGCGCTCTCGTGCGCGACTTCAATGCCTGGACCTTCGCTTCGAACGACCCCGAGCTCTTCGCGGGCCAGCACGTGCGCGCGCAGTTCTACAGCCGCGACCCGGGCGCCTCGCACAACGTCAACCTCTCCGACGCGGTCGAGTTCTACCTCGAGCCGTAGGCGCGCGGTCGTTGTCGACGGCGTTCGAAAAGGAACCGCTCCGGCGTTCGCGGGGGGACCTCCCGCGGCGCCGGAGCGGTTGTGTCGAACGGACGTGCGGCCAGACAGTCGCCCGCTCGACCCAGGGTCGCGTCACCACAAGTGGCGCGACGCAGAACTAGACAGCGGAATGGGCGCGGACCCTTCGCGCAGCCGAAGAAAATCGCGCGCGTCAGCGATCGGCGCGCGCGTCCGCAGCGCTCAACGTCGGGAAGGACTGATGCATCTCGAGCGACGCGCGCACCAGCGCGAGGTCGCGCGCGAAGGGCGTGCCTTCGAAGCTCGCTTGCGCACTTGCCAGCGCTCGCTGCGCCGAGTCGAGATCGAGCGAGCGGGCCTCGCGCAGGGCGGCTGCGGCGCGCAGACCGATGCGCTCGAGTCCTGCGCGCGCAGCTCGCGCGATGCCGTCGGTCGGTTGCTCGCGCAGCAGCGTCTGGAACTCCGCGTAGGCCGCACCGAAGCGACCCTCGCGTTCGGCGGCAAGCGCGGCCTGATGCTGCTCCGCCATGCTTCGCACGCGCTCCCATGGCGGCGCACTGCGGCGTCGCTCGGCGGTGGAGACGTGGTCGAGGTGCTCGACGAAGCTGGCGGCGTCGAAGTGGCCGGGGAAGGCGTGCACGATCTCTCCCGACGGCGACCACAGCTCGAACAGCGGGTAGCCGCGCTCGTGGAACTTGGCCACGACCTCGGGCGCGAGGTCGTCGTACACGATGCGCACCGGCACGAACTCCTCCGCCAGCGCGAGCACGGTCTCATCGCGCAGCCCCTGGGCCTGCATCTCGATGCACCACGGGCAGGTCGTGTACATGCCGAACAAGAGCATCGGACGGTCGGCCGCCTGTGCGAGCGCGAGCCCTTCGTCGAGCGAGTCGAGCCACTGGATCTCGCCGTCGCGGACCGGCGCGTAGTCGCGCAAGCGTTGGAAGTCGGCGACGGGTTGTGAGAGCGCGCGCTCGAGTTCGGTCGAGTCGGCGGCGTTCACCAGCGCGACGTCGATCGAGGGCAGCGCCACCGCATCGGCGGCGTCACCCGAACTTGCGCGCCACGCGAACCATGCGCTCGCGCCGAGCGCGCTCGCCAGCAGGAGCGCCGCGGCGCGCAGTGCGAGCGGTCGCCGGGGCGTGAGCGGCGCCGCCGGCTCGTGCGGCTCGTGCATCTGCGCCGCGAGCCGAGTCCACGCGTCCGGACGCGCGAGCGCGGCGCTCGCGGAGTCGACGAATTGCGTCGCGCGGTGCGCGAACGGATAGCTGGCGGCGAACTCGCGCAGCTCCGCGTCGGCCGCGAGCGCTGACTCGAGCGCGCGCGACTCCGCCGGACTCAAACTGCGGCGCTGCGCCTCGCGCACGAGGTCGTACGCGGACGGGTTCGGCTCTTGGCGCGAGCTGGGCGCCCCGGGGTGGGGATGGGCGTCGCTCATGGGAGGGGGACGTTGTCGCGGAAGGGCCGCAGGCGCTCGGCGAGCAGCTTGGTGGCTCGCGCCACCCGCGTCTCGACGGTCTTGAGCGGGGTGTCGGTCAGGCTCGCGATCTGCGCGCAGGTCAGGCCTTCGAAGCGGAACAGCACGAAGGCCTCGCGCGCGGGCTCGGGCAACTCGTCGACGGCCGCGCGGATCTTGGCGGTGAGGAAGGCGTGCGCGTCGCGCTGCTCGATCCCCGCGTCGGCCGGCGGCTCGGCCGCTTCCTGCGCGCGCTGCTCGTCGTCGAGCGCCGCAAGCCGACTGCGCCGCTCGCGCAGCGTGCGCGCGTTCAAGTACGTGCGCCACGCGGTGCGCTTGAGCCAGCCTTCGATCGCGCCGCGGCCCTCGAACTGGTCGCGCTTGCGCCAGACGGTGAGGAAGGTCTCCTGCAGCAGATCGTCGGCGTCCGAGCGATTGCGCGTCAGGCGCAGGAGAAAGCGCAGCACGTTCGAGCCCTCGCGCTCGAACAGCTCGCGGAATTGGTGGGTCGAGAGGCCGGCCACGTGGCTCGCGCTGATCCGCGGAGCGTTCACGGCGCCGCCGGGTAGGGCGGCGCGGGATACCAGCGTGGGCGGCACGAGTAACGAGGGCGGAGGATCGGCATGGAGGTCCCGGAAGCTGCGGAGGCGCACGTGAAACGCCGGGCGCGCGTCCCCCTTGTGTGGGGCCGCACGGAGAGCGCTCGTCCGGCGCGGAGGCGCGCGAGGATGGACAGTGCGAGCGCCGTCGGCCCCGCGAGAATCCTCACACAAATCTCCGCCGTCGAGTGCAAACGCCCCCCGACCCGCTCGCGCGCGCGCCGCGAACCGCCGCCCGGCTCTCCGACGGGGCGCGCCCTGGTCCACCTTCGCGGGCGAACGACCTGGTCCCAGCTTTCTAGGCGCCCTTGATTGTGTCCGCGGGAGCGATTCGCGCTCCGTCGCGCGCGCTCCCAGCTCTTGCGCGCCGTCCATTCGCTCCAGCGCCGCGCAGATCGAGGTCGCCGGCGGTGGACTGCCGACCAGCTGTGGCGCGGCTGGGTCGCGAGCGCTGCGCCGGGACCCGCTGAGTTCCCGTTCCCCGTGACCGCGTTCCGAGCCCAGCGCGTGCGCCTCGTGATCGACGCGAGCCCGTCGAGCAACTGCGGGAGTTGAGCTGCTCGAGCGCGCCGTTCCGCGCTCTCACTCGAGCCAGGAGAGCATCGTGCGCGCGTCGACCACGCCCGCTTGCTGGCGCACGATCCGACTCGACTTGAGCACGACGAAGTTCGGGATGCCCTGCACGGCGAAGCGGGCCGCGAGCTCGGGCTCGGCCTCGGTGTCGACCTTCAGCACCAGCGCGCGCCCGGCGGCGGTGCGAGCGGTCTGGGCCACGAGCGGCGCTGCTGCGCGGCACGGCCCGCACCAGGCGGCCCAGAAGTCGACCAGCACGGGCGTGCGGGCCGAGTCGACGATGGCCTCGAAGGCCTCGGCGTCGACCTCGAGCGGTTGGTCGATGGGCGGAAGCGCCGCGGCGCATGCTCCGCAGCGCGGACCGTCGGTGAGGCGTTCGAGCGGGATGCGGTTGGCGCGCCCGCACTGCGGGCACGAGAGCTGGATGTTGGGGCTGGTGACGCGCATGGCGATGCGTCTGCTAGCCCCTTGTCGCGTCGCTTTCGATGCGTCCCTGTGCGCGTCGCGCGGCGGCTCGACGCGGCTGCGCGAGCCGGATGGCCTCCGATTCCCCGCGCGAAGCCGCTCCCGGAGCCCATCGTGCGCGCCTCGCTGGCCGCGGTATTCGTCGGCGCGGCCGAGCGCCAGGCTCCTTCGCAGGCTCGATGGCTCGCCGTTTGGCCTAGATGTGCCGAAGGCGTTTTTGGCTGCGTCGCTGCGCCCTCGAGCGGCCGCGGGCGCGCGGGCGCTATCCTGCCCGGTTCGAGCGCGCGAGTTGCGCGCCGCACGGACGCTCGACCGCGTCCGCCACCCTCCTGATGTCCGCCGCCCGCCCCAAACCCGCCGCCGTCGTCTCGCTCGTCCACCTGGGCTGCGCGCGCAACCTGATCGACTCCGAGCTGATCCTCGGCCGCCTCGCCGACCAGGGCCTGGTGGTCTCCGGCGATCCCGCCGCGGCCGACACGATCGTGCTCAACACGTGCTCGTTCATCGGGCCGGCGCGCGAGGAGTCGGAGCGCAACATCAAGGAGCTCGTCAAGCGCAAGAAGCGCGGCGAGATCGAGCGCGTGGTCGTCGCGGGCTGTCTCGTGCAGCGTTTCCAGCACCAGCTCGAGAAGCGCTTCCCCGGCGTGGACCTGTTCGCCGAGATCTCCGACGGCGCCGAACTCGCCAAAGCCATCAAGGCGCTCTCGCAGGGCGAGTCCGTGCCGCGCTACCTGTCGAACGGCGGGCTGCGCGAGCCCTCGCGCGACGCGTCGCGCATGCTCTCGACGCCCAAGAGCTTCGCGTACCTGCGCATCAGCCACGGCTGCGATCACACCTGTTCGTTCTGCGCGATCCCCGCGATCCGCGGCAAGCACCGCAGCAAGCGCCCCGACGACGTGCTCAGCGAGGCGCGCGAGCTGATCGACGCGGGCGTGAAGGAGCTGGTGATCGTCGCCGAGGACTCGACCGCCTGGGGCCGCGACATGGGCCTCGAACTGCCCGACCTCGTCGAGCCGCTGGCCGAACTGCCCGGCGACCATCGCATTCGCGTGATGTACGCGTACCCCAATCGCTTCCCGTGGAGGCTGACGCGCCTGTTGCGCGAGCACCCGCGCGTCGCGCCCTACCTCGACATCCCGGTGCAGCACATCGCGACGCCCGTCCTGCGCGCCATGCGCCGCGCGGGCTCGGGCGATCAAGTGCGCGCGACGCTCGATCGCCTGCGCGAAGAGGTTCCGAACATCACGCTGCGCACGACGTTGCTCGTGGGCTTCCCCGGCGAGACCGATGAAGACGCCGCCGAGCTGGTCGAGTTCGTGAAGCAGTATCAGATCGGCCGCCTGGGCGCGTTCACGTACTCGCCCGAGGAAGGCACGAGTGGCTTCGAACTCGAGAACGACGTGCCGGCGAAGGTGGCTCGCGCGCGCCACAAGGCCGTGCTCGCGGCGCGCGACCAGGTCTTGCGCGACTCACAGGGCGCGCTCGTGGGGGAGACGCTCGAGGTGCTGATCGACGAGGCCGCCTCGAAGGCGCACCCGATCGCGCTCGGCCGCACGTTGATGGACGCGCCGGAGGTGGACCTGATCGTGCGCGTCGAGAAGTGCAAAGCCGCCGTCGGCGCACGCGTGAAGGCTGAGATCCTCGGCCTCGACGAGGA
>CALKYE010000082.1 GCA_938003765.1 uncultured Planctomycetia bacterium | reverse complement strand
GCCGAGAGCACGCCGCGCGCCACGAGCTCCGCGCGCAGCCGCGCGTACTTGTGCATCGGGAAGCGGTGGCCCTCGGGCAGCTCGACCGTCTGGTTGTCGGTGTAGTAGACGCGCATGGAGTTCGACGCAGCTCGCTGCAGACCTGTTGATCCAAGTCCGTTCGCAGCGCGCGCTCGCGCAGATTCCAACGCATTCGCGCGGTGCTGCGCCAGCGCGAGGCGCTGCGTATGCTCGCGCGCCGTGTTGCGCTTCGTCGTGTTCCTAGTCGCGGCCCTGCTCTCCGCCTGCAGCGGTGAGCGCCGCCCCTCCGTGCTCCTCCTGACGCTCGACACCACGCGCGTCGACGCGCTCGGGTGCTACGGCGCGCAGGCCAAGGTCACGCCGCACCTCGACGCGCTGGCCGCCGAGGGCGTGCGCTTCGAGTGGGCCCGCACCGTCACGCCGACGACGCTTCCGGCGCACACGTCGATGCTCACCGGGCTGTACCCGCACCGTCACACCGTGCGCGACAACAGCCTGAGTGCGGTTCCGCAGTCCGCCGTCACCGTCGCCGAACGTGCGCGCGCCGCGGGCTTCGCCACGGCGGCCTTCGTCTCGGCCAAGGTGCTCGACCGCGCCTTCGGGCTCGACCAGGGCTTCGAGCACTACTCGCAGCCTCCGCGCGAGAACCAAGTGGTCGGCGGGCTCGGCTTCTCGGCCCGCTCAGCGGCGACGACGGCGGAGGAACTCATCACCTGGATGCGCGAGCTGCCGCCGGAGCGCGAGTTCTTCGCCTGGGCGCACTTCTTCGATCCGCATCAACCGTGGAGCGCCGAGAAGCGCTTCCTCGATGCCGCGGGCGGTCATCCGTACCTCGCCGAGGTCGCCGCGATGGACGACGCGATCGGGCAGATCGTGGCGACGTTGCGCGAGCTCGGCCGGCTCGACTCGACCACCATCGTCGTGGTCGGAGACCACGGCGAGGGCCTGGGTGAGCACGGCGAGGACAGCCACGCGTACTTCGTGTTCGACACGACGCTGCGCGTGCCGTTCCTCCTTCGCCGCCACGACCGTGCGCGCGCCGGCGAGGTCGTCGAGGGCATCGTGAGCGTGGTCGACGCCGCGCCGACGATGTGCGAGGCGCTCGGCATCGCCGCGCCGCCCGATCCCGATGGCGTGAGCCTGTGGAGCGCGAGCCCCGCGCCCGAGCGCGGCGTGTACTTCGAGTCGTACTACACCTACCTGCGCTTCGGCATGGCGCCGATCGCAGGCTGGGTCGACGCGGCCGGCAAGTACGTGCACGCGCCGGCGCCCGAGTTCTACGACCCGAGGCAAGCCCCCAAGGAGCGCAAGAACCTGCTCGAGCAGAACGTCGCGCGCGTGAGCGGCTATCGCGAGCAGATGGCGCGCTCTCTCTCGCGGCCCGCGCTCGAAGCGGGTCAGAGCGTGACGAGCGACAGCGAGCTGATGCGCAGCGTGAACGAGCTCGGTTACCTCGGCGCGAGCGGGACCACGGGCGAGTTGCCCAGTCCGCTCGACGCGACCGATCGCCCCAGCCCGCACCAGCGCGCCGACGAGCTCCGCACCTGCGAGAGCGCCGAGCGCATGTTCGCGCGTGGACGCTTCGCCGACGCCGAGCGCTTGCTCGAGGACGTGCTGCAGGGCAATCCGCGCAACACCTACGCGCTCGAGTACCTGGGGCACGCGCAGATGCGCCTGGGCAAGCTCGAGGCCGCGCGCGCGAGCCTCGAAGGCGCGCTCGAACACGGCCCCGAGCGCGAACCGATCCTGCGCGCGCTCGGATTCGTGCTCGAACGGCTGGGCGACAAGCCGGGCGCCGTCGCGCGGCTCTCGCGCGCCGCCGAACTCGACCCAAGTGAACTCGAAACGCTGCGCATGTTGTTGCGCCTCGCGAACGATGCGGGCGACGAGGCCGCCGCGACGCGCTGGCGCGAGGCGCTGTCGCGGGCGAGTCAGCGCTGAGAGTGTCTCGCAGCTAGCGCGTCGCAGCAGCAGAGCGACGCGGCCTCGGCGCGTGTGCGATTGCCGAAACCGGCGGGTGAGAGCAGCTTCGAGGTCGGCGCCAACCGCTCTTGCTGAGCCTGCCGAAGGCGCCGATCGGGCGCACGCTGCGTGCTCACTCCCGCGCGAGCTCGGCCTCGAGGTCGCGCAGCAGGCTCTGAGCCGCGGCGAACTCATCGCTGCGCGGCGGGTACAGGCCGGCCTGGACCTGCACGGTCGTCGTGTCGCCGTCGTCGGCGCGAACGATCGTCATCCAGAGCTTGGGCGAAGCGCGTTTCGGGCCGGCCCAGCTCGTCTTCCAGGCGCGGCGCACCGAGGCGCTCTCCGCGCGCGCCAGTCGCACTTGGGCGAAGCTCTGCGCGGAGCGAGCGTCGCGCAACGCGCCGTGTTGAGAGACGCTGACCTCGAGTCCCGCTTGCGACAGCGCTTGTTCGATGCGCTCCAGCGCGTCGTCGAGCGCCACTGAAGTTGTGAATGTGCGCTGGACCTGCGTCAGGGTCGACTCGCCGCGCAGCGCTGCGACCGGCGCGGCGATCCACAGCAGCACAAGCGCGGCCACGGCGCTGCTCGCCAGTTCAGCGGACAAGCGCCAGGCCCGCCGACGCATCGCGTGCGTTTGCGGGTCGACGATGGAGCGCACGGCCAGCATCAGGGCCGCGAGCGTCGCGAGCGCCACCCACAGCGGCGCCCACGCACCGAGGTCGATCGCGCGCTCGGTCGTGTCGCTCGACGTGAGCGCGAGGACGGGTTCGGTGAGACGCGCGGGGTCGACGCCGCACAGACGCACGAGATTCCACGGCGTGTTCGACCAGAACTCCTGGAGCGCGTACGAGCCGCGCAGCGTCGGGCGCCAGTTGGACACGCCCTGCTCCCAGATCGATGCGTGGCCGAGCACCGCCGCAGCGAGCGTGAGGAACAGCGCGATCAGCGCTCCGGTCGCGCGCGCGATCCAGGTCAGCGGACTGGTCGAGCGGATCGAGTCGGCGAGCACGCGGTCGGCGCGCAGCGCGAGCCAGACTGCCCCCGCGCAGACCGGCGCCAACAGCACGCCCGCCGTCGCGAGCGCCGCTTCGCCCTGATTCCAAGCCCACGCGAGCGCGATCCAGTAGAGCGCGAACAGGATCGGCGTCGCGATGCGGCTCGCCAACGTGCGGCGAGCGTCGCGCTGGGGCGCTTCGACGTCGTGGCTGGGCTCCGACGCACGGGCCGGTCGATCCAGCCCGTCGACGTCGCCTTTGACTTCGAGCGCGTGCTGGTAGCGCCGCGCCGGCTCGCGCTCGAGCGCCTTGAGCACGATCTCGTCGACGCGCACGTCGACGTCGACGCGTCGCGAGGGGAGCTCGAACGCCCCGCGCGGCAGCGAGCCGGTGAGCAGCTCGTAGAGGATCACGCCCAGCGCGAACAGGTCCGCGCGATGGTCGACCTCGGCGGGGCGTTCGAGCTGCTCGGGCGCCATGTAGTGCGGCGTGCCCATCACCTGATCGGTGCGGGTGAGCTGAACGTCGCGCTCGACGCCGATCAGCTTGGCCAGGCCGAAGTCGGCGAGCTTCACCTTGCCCGCGCGATCGATCAGCACGTTTTCGGGCTTGAGGTCGCGGTGCACCACGCCCTCGTCGTGCGTGTACTGCAGCGCATCGCACAGCGCGCGCACGATGTTCAGCGCCTCGCTCGCCGAGACCCGTCGCTCACGCAGCAACTCGCGCAGGTTGCGGCCGTCGACGAACTCCATCACGAGGTAGCACAGACCACCGGCCTCGCCGGCGCCGTGCACGTTGACCACACTGGGGTGGTTCAAGCGGGCGAGCGCGCGGGCCTCGCGCAGGAAGCGTTCGCGGAAATCAGCGCGCGCGCCGAGCTCCCTGGGCAGCACCTTGATGGCCACCGTTCGATCGAGCGCGAGCTCGTGCGCTCGAAACACGCTGCCCATGCCGCCGCGGCCGAGCGGCGCGAGCTGGTCGAAGCCGGGCAGCGCCCGCGCGACTTCCTCGAGCGTCGGCGGAACGAAATGGAGGCTGTCCTCCGCTTTCGACGCGCCACTCGGCGCGTCCGCGGGCGC
>CALKYE010000081.1 GCA_938003765.1 uncultured Planctomycetia bacterium | reverse complement strand
TCGGGGGCGCTGCGAGTCGGCCGGGCGACCGCGCTGCAGCTAACCATACCGCCATGCGCGGTTCGGGGAGCGCTGACGAGCCCGCAACATGCGCCAGCACCAAGACTTCGTGCGCGCCGCAGCTTGTCCGCGCCCAGGCGCGGCGGAGCGAGGCGCCGAATCGGGCGCGCAGTCGGGGCTGAAGCGGTGCGTCGAGTGCGACTCCGCGCCGGTTGAGCCGTGCTCGAGGCGGCCGCTCGACGAGTTGGGCCCGCACGACGCCGTGACGTCGCGCGGGCCCAGCGACGAATCGCCGAAGGAGCGCGCCGAGGGGTCAGCGCCGCGCGCTGGCGCAGGGAGGCCCGTGCGTCGCAGCGCCGGAAATCGCCCGACGCCGAGTCCGCGCGTCTGGCGCGAGCGCTCGCCAAACGACCCCTTCAGCGCGTGGACTGGCGTCCCGCTCAGTGCAGGAGTTGAAAGACCAGCGCGTTGCTCAGGTTGGTCGACTTCGGGGCCGGGGGGTCGCGGAACCAGGCCTGCGCCCAGACGGTCGATCCGGCGCCGAACGGTTGACCGAGGGCGCCCGGGTGCGCAGCGATGAAGGCGTTCCAATCCTGGGAGAAGACGCCGTTGCAAGCGCCGGCGGTACCGCCGGAGCTCTGCGAAGCCATGCGACTCACCGGCGCCTCGACGCACAGGTAACTGGAGCCCGTGCCCCACGGCGCCGCCTTCGCGCCCTGCACGCCATAGAAGATCAGGCCCGCCTTCTGGCCCTCGACCGACGAGATCGAAATCGTGAACCCCGCCCCGGCGCTCGAGCTTGCGCTGCCGCTGCCCGCGATCGCCGGCACACATCCGTTCGTCGTCACGCCTGCCGTGCAGTACGCGGTCCCTGAGGCGGTGAGCGGGCAGCGCCACGCAGCCACGTAGCTGTCGCCAGAGTCGAAGGCGCTGAGGAAATCCCCCCCGACGTAGAGCGCAGGGAGTCCGACGCCGTCGTCGAACACCGTCATTGCGCGCGCCCACGCGCTGACCCCGCTGCCGAGCGGCGCCCAGCTCGAGCCGTTCCACTTGGCGATGTTGCTCGCGGCAAGGCCGCCCGCGGTCGCGAAGCCTCCGCCGACGAACAGCGCGGGACCGCTGCCGTCGTCGTGTACAGCCAGAGCCCGCACCAAGCCCGCCGACGCTCCGCTCAGGCCGCCGCCCAGCGGCGTCCAAGTCGAGCCGTCCCACTTGGCGATGTTGCTCGCCGCGACGCCGCCCGCGAGGTCGAAGCGTCCTCCGGCGTACAACGCCGGACCCGTCCCGTCGTCGAACACGCCCAGCACCGAGACACTGCCCCGAGCCGGTCCGAGTTCGTCGACGCCACTGCCGAGCGCCGTCCAGTTCGCGCCATCCCATTTCGCGACGTTGTTCACCACCACGCCCCCGGCGGACTCGAAGAACCCACCGGCGTAGAGCGCGGGTCCGCTGCCGTCGTCGAACACCGCGAGCGCGTGCACGGTGCAACTGGAGCCGGCGAACGGGCTCATGCCGACGCCGAGGGGCGTCCAACTGGACCCGCTCCACATCGCGATCCTGTTCGCCGACGCGCCGCCCGCTGAGGTGAACGTGCCTCCGGCGTAGAGTCGGGGCCCGCCGCCGGCGTCGATTACGGCCAGGGCGTCAACGCTCTGGTTCATCTGACCGCCGAGCAGGGCGAAGCTCGAGCCGTTCCAGCGAGCGACGGCGTCCGAACTGCCGGGCCCACCGAGTCCGAACTCACCCGCTGCGTACAGCGCCGCACCGCTGCCGTCGTCGAACACTGCGAACGTCGCGACCTCTCTGGCGACCCAACCAACTGGAGCGCTGCTGAGCGGCGCCCAGCTCGACCCGGTCCACTTCGCGATGTTGTTCTGCCCAGCACCTCCGAGCGGGAGGCTGTTGCTCGGATCCCAGATGCCTCCGGCATACACGGCTGGCCCGCTGCCGTCGTCGAACACCACGAGTGAGCCAACCGAACGGTTCAGCCCGCTGCCCAGGGACTCCCAGCTGGAGCCGGTCCACTTGGCGATGTGGTTCATCGCCTCGAGCGCGGGGAGCGTGGCGCCAGCGACCGTGAAGGCGCCCCCGGCGTACAGCGCCGGGCCAGTGCCGTCGTCGAACACCGCCAGGGAATGGCAGAGCAGGCTCCCCGTCCCCGAGTTGAGCAATCCGGTGGCGAGGGGTGTCCAACTCGAGCCGCTCCACTTCGCGATGCGCGTCGCTGTTGCGCCGCCCGCGTTCGAGAAAGAGCCCCCTGCGTACAGCGCTGACCCGGCCCCGTCGTCGAACACAGTCAGGTCGAGCACCCAGTTGTCGACACCGCTGCCGAGCGCGGCCCAGCTCGCACCGTTCCACTTGGCCACCCTGCTCGCCGCGACGCCTCCGGCGGTCGTGAAGCCGCCTCCGGCGTGCAGTGCAGGTCCGCCGCCGTCATCGAAAAGCTGCAGGACCGTGACGGCGCCGTTCATCCCGGTGCCCAAGGTCCCCCAGAGCGAACCGTTCCACGTTGCGACGTTGGCAGCAGCCAGACCACCAGCCTTGTCGAAGGTCCCTCCGACGCAGAGAGTCGGCGCCCCAGCGAGGTTGGCGACCAACAACGCGCTGGCCGTGCCGGACTGAAATCCCAGGCTGATTCCGCTGCCCAGCGCGCTCCAGCTCGAGCCGTTCCACTTCGCGATGCCCTGCGCCGACACGCCGCCCGCGATCGTGAAGCCCCCTCCGGTGTACAGCGCTGGGCCGCTGCCATCGTCGAACACCGCGAGTGCATCGACGAAGTTGTTCAGCCCGCTGCCAAGGGCGCTCCAAGTCGAGCCGTCCCACTTGGCGATCCGGTTCGCCCCGGCGCCGCCAGCGTTCACGAACTCGCCGCCGACGTAGAGCGCGGGTCCAGCGCCGTCGTCGAACACCGTCATGGCCCCCACGTCGCCGTTCACACCGGCGCCCAGCGCCGTCCAGCTCGAGCCGTCCCATTTCGCTATGTGGCTCACCGACGTGCCACCGGCGGTGGAGAATTCGCCCCCCGCGTACAGGGCCGGTCCAGCGCCATCGTCGAACACCGCCAGTGCTTTGACGGTGACGGGGAAGCCGGACAGCCCGCCGACACCCGGCTTCGGCCCGAAGGTCGGCAGCCAGTTCGGCGAACACGCGCCCGCTTGCGCGAGTTGGAGCGGACCGACCTGTACGGCGCCGGCCGCTGCAACCATCGGTGCAGTCGCGGTCGCGGTCTGTTGCCCTCCGGCGCCTCCGACAGCCGTGATCTGGAGGCTCTCGGCGCCGATCGGCGCGCTGACCTCGAGCCGATACGCGCCGGTCGGGCCGGTGATCGCGCGCCCCCCGGCGCTGCTCACGACCACCACTCCCTCCGCGGGAGCACCGCTCGAGTCTCGAACGACGCCCTCGAACGCGATGCGCTGTGACGTCCCCAGGTCTCGGACTTCGCCGGACGGCTCCTTCAACGCCAGTGAATGCGCGTCGAGATCCACCGCGGGCGCACGGGACGTGAGTGCGAACACCAGCGCGCCGAGAATGGCGCTGCTCGAAGTCGGTACGAAGAACATGAGACGCTCGGCTTTCGGGCTCGGCCCAAGTGATGTCCGCCACCGGATGATAGTTCAATCTCGCCTTGGCCGCTGGCGAGGTCGCCCTCGATCGCGTTCTCGACCCGCCGCGTGGATCCGATGACGCGGTCGCCCATGGGCAGATCGCTCCGCGCACTCGCCGCGGCGTCGCGCCGCGTAAATTGGCCGACATGGAGCTGTCCGAGCTCGAGTACCCCAACACCGTGCTGCAGCTGCGCGACGGCGCGCGCATCGACCTGCGCGAGTCGCTCGGGCCCGCCGCGCGCGAGGCCCTCGCACGCCAGGGCCTGAGCGGCGCCTTCGCGGTGCTCTCGGCATTCCCCGCTCCCTCGCAATCGCGCCCGCGCGA
The DNA here is from genome assembly GCA_938003765.1 of uncultured Planctomycetia bacterium. GTDB lineage: Bacteria > Planctomycetota > UBA1135 > UBA1135 > WYBT01. Next base: position 15,643 of record CALKYE010000081.1, on the reverse strand, counting down.
CGAGAGCGAGCGATTGACCGAGCGCCTGCGGCGCGTGGTCCGCGCGTTCGACGCGCAGGACGTCGACGTCCTCGCGAGCTCGCCCTGCGGCGCGCACACCGAGCCCAGCGTCGCCGCCGCGCTCTCGCGCCGCGACGCGCTCGCCATCGCGCGCCTCTTCGATCAAGCCGCGCTGTTCTGGTTCGACGGCGAGCGCATGTGGATCGACTGGACCGACGGCCGCGCATCGACCGCGCTGCCGATCGCGAGCTCGACCTTCAAGGTCAGCGGCCTGCGCGCCGGACTCGACGAATCCGGCGCGCACTGAGGGCGATGTCGTGTGGCCGCGTCCTACGGCCGCACCACGAACTCGAGCGCGTTGCTCAACGACCAATTGTCCGGCGGCGCGAAGCCTGCGTCGCGGCCGAGCCACTGCGCCTGGATCGTGGTGCCGGCGGGCAGCGTGAAGTGCTGGCTCATCCAGGTGTTGAAGTCGAGCTGCCACGCGCCGCTGCAATCGGCGACACCCGTCGGTGAGCCGCCGCTGAAGGCGACGGTGGTACGCTGACGCGGCGGAGCGACGCAGTTGACGCCGCCGCCGAACGGCAGCACGGCGCGGCCGCTGATCCCGAAGGTCAGCGAGCCCGTGCTCTGATTGCGCACGTTGCTCGCGCGCAGCACATAGCCGCTGGACGCGGTCGGGCTGGGGAAGCCCTCGCCCGAGATCGACGGTGCGCAGCCGAGCGAGTTGGTCTTCGCGGTGCAGTAGCTCGCTTGCTGCGTCGGCGCCAGGAAGGCGAGACCTTCGTGCGGCGGATCGACATAGCGGACCTGCGTCGCCTGCCACGAGCCGGGAGTGATGCGCCAGAGGCCACGCGTCGACGGCATGAGGCCCGTGTCGCGGAATGACGCCCACCAATCGCCTGTCGGAGGGATGGCGAGGTCGAGGAAGAACCCGCTGCTCCCGGTGGGCATCACGATCTCGCCGATCCAGGTGAGCTGCGCGGTCGCGAGTTCGAGCGTGTACACCGCGTAGCGATGGGCAGAGTCCTCGTGGCCGATGGCGTACACCGTGCCATTGACATCCATGGCGGCCGTGTTCACGAAGTCCCAGGAGTAGGGTGAGCCCGTGAAAGGCGCGACCAGCGTCGCTTGCCCACTCACAGGATCGAGCGTGTACAGCTCGGAATCAGTCGTCAGGTACAGGGTGCCGGAGACGGGATCCGACACGAGGCTGTGCGCACCGCCGAAGAGTGGTGCGCCGGTGATGAGCGTCTCGGAACGCTGACCGTCAGCAGGGTGAAACACGACGACACGGCGCGCGAAGCAGCATGCCGGATTGATCGAGACAAGACGGTCGCGGTGCGCCTCGAGAGTGTGGTGTTGCACACCGGATCCAGCGTAGCTCCAGCTACTGATCGGAATCCCTGTCAGGGCGTCGAGTTGCTCGAGCCGCTCGCAGCAGAACACCTGCTGGCGTACGCCGAACAGTGCGGGTTCGTTAGACGTCTGCACCGCGAACGCGGTCGCTCCGACGACCCCGTTCGTGAGAAGAGTTCGAATCGCGATATGGAGGAGCTTCATCGATACTCTCCGATCAGATTCGAGCGCAGCAGCGCTTGCGTGGAGAACTGACCGTCCACGATGAGGCCCTGCAAGTTGAAGTACGTGTGGGTGCACGGACCGCCGGCGCACTCGTTGTCAGCGACTATGGGCGTGACCCTGACGAAGGTCAGCGACGGAAACGCTGGCCCGAGATTGAGGGGTCTCCAGGCCGGCTGCAGCGTCCCACCGAGAGCCACGCTGTCCCAAGCCGTCGGCGCGAAGTTGATGTACTTTGCTCGATACCCAACCGGCAGCGACGCGAGGTTCGTCGGGTGCCCTTGCGATCCCGGTGGATGGATCCAACCGTCGCCTGCGCTTGGCGCCGGCGGAGTCACGCTGGAGTCCTGCAGGCGCAAGTAACGACCCGATGCGGACAAACTGACGCCAGCGGCGTTCTCAGGCAGGATGAAGTACCGCTCCGGCTTGCCGACACCGACGAACGGATGCATGAACCCCGGCTGGTTGTGGCTCGCCGAGTCGTTGGCCCAGTTGCCTGCCTGGATGAGGAGCCCACGCTCGTCGAAGCCGATGTCCGGCGCGCCATCCATCACGCGCCCATTGCCCCAATGCTCGCCGTCCCAGGAGAACAGGTACAGGTCCTCGGGCACGTTGACGGAGTAGATCCACAACGGGTCGCTGGCGTGCGGCTGCGTGATGTAGGCGCGCGGCCCCGGCGTCGGCGGCACGAAGGAGAGGTTCTCGAGCGGCGAGCCCGGAAGGATGCGCCAATCCACGTAGTCAGCGAGCCCCGCGATACTCGTGGCGATGTACTCGCCGACGAAGCCGGGATCGACCGTGGCCGGCGTAGTGGGGCTCGGGATCGTGCCGTCCCAGATGCGCACAGCAGGCTGCGACGGGAACGGCGCCGTGGAACAAGATGCAGTCTGAGCGCCGCAGGCGCCCCCGAACACCGTGGTGTGGCAGTTCCAGTGGGGCCACTGGGACACGACTGAACTGACTTGCACGCTGTTCGTCGGCTGAGAGAAGAAGTACCCGTTCGACCATCCCACGCGCGCGGGGTCGTACGCGTTGGTGTCATGCGCCACACCGCTCAACAACACGCTCGTATCGTGCGCCGCGATGCCCAACATCGCGAACGGGCGAATCGCCGGCAGCGGATTGAGGTGCTCGAGTCCGCGAGTGCGGAACACGTTGGCCACCAGACACGGGCTGCCGACTCCGCGGTGCACGTCCTCGGAGTCGTTGGATCCCGTGCAGTTCTCCGTGACATCCATCACACCTACCGTGTGCTGGCGGCTTTCGCTGCCCCATGCCCCCGTCGCCGACTCGCCATTCCAGCGCGCAAAAACAAAGGTGTTGTGCGCGATGAGGACTCTGCTGTCGAGGTACCCGACGTTGAGCCCTTGCCCGCCGTGCCACGTGGGCTTGCGCTGCATGAAGATCCCGATCTGCGGGCCGTTGACCGTGTGGGTGCAGTCCGGCGCCGCGCAGGGGATCTGATGCCGAAGATCGAACACACAGTTGCTGATCCGAGCGGCAGGGAAGTAGTCGTTCGACAGTGGGTTGAGGTTCGTCATGTAAACCTGCACGTCCCCGCCCTGCAGAGTGAACCCGTCCAGAACCTCCGCCGTGTCGTTGTACCAGTAGAATGTGGGCGATGTGTGATGCCACGGAGCGCCCGTGTTCACGGTGGGCGAAATGCGCGTTGCGGGGGTCGAGTCGGTGTAGTCGATGAGCAACTCCAGATCGGTCGTGATACCGGGCGCGGTCAAGCTCGTCGGCAGGTTCAGCGAAGTGTTCGTGACCGCGAGAGCGCTCGTGCTCGCGCCTCGAATGACACAACGCCGCGCGCCGACGCCTTGAACGTGCACGCGGTCGCGCATCTTGATTGGAAGAGCCTCGCCGTTCGTGGGCGGGCTGTACATACCCGGCAGGGCGTACACAACCGCGTACTGGTCAGGGTTGATCGTCGGGTCGTACTGCAGAACCAGGAACTGGTACGCGGCCTCGATCGCGACGCCGAGCGTCTGGAACTTCAGCGCCGAATCGTTGATGTACGGCAGCCACTGAGCTTGATCGTTGATGTCCGGATCGACCCCGTCGCTGGGGTGGACCCAAACCCGCGCAGCGCCGGGATTGAGCACCGGGGGGATCGACGTTTGAGCGCGCGAGTTCGGCACGGCAGCGACGAACGCGAGCAGGGCGACGAGCAAGGTCCGCAGTGCGAGCCAGCCAACGCCGGCGAAGCGCGCCGCAGACTCAGCCTCTAGTCGTCCACGACGGGGGGGGGGGGGGCAAACCGTTGACGAGACATGCGAGAACTCCCTTCGGCGACGATTGGAAGTACGTCGAGCGCGCAGTCGCCGCGGGCGCGGATCGACGAGCCGCCCTGCCAGAGCGGCTGAGCAGAAGGCGCGCGAGGGAGCGCCTTCGACGCGCATAACGCTACCCCGGCTGCTCGAAATCCGTCAAACGCGCGAGTGGAGCGAACGGCCGCTTCCGGCCGACACTCCGCCTCGCGGCGCTACGGGCAAACGCTGTACTCGAGCGCGTCGCTGAGCGTCGTCGAGTTCGGCGGGGCGAAGCCGGGGTCGCGGCCCCAGAACTGGCAGTTGACGACCTGGCCGGGCGTCGAGAGAGCAGCTTGCGGCGCGCCGCCGAGTTGACCCGCGGCGAAGGCGTTCATGTCGAGCGAGTAGACGCCCGAGCAGTTGTTGGCCGGCAGCGCGTCGCCGTTGGAGAGCTGCGTCGGCGTGCGGAAGGTCGGACCTGCGACGCACATCGTTCCGCCTTGGAAGGGCGCGCTCGCGCGACCGTTCAAGCCGTAGAACAGCAGGCCGAGCTTCTGGTTGCGCACCGCTCGCGCCGTGACGACCCAACCGCTGGAGCTGGATGCGCTCGCAGCGCCGCTCGATGAGATGAACGGCGTGCAGCCCAGGCTGTTGACCTTCGCCGTGCAGTACACGACGGCCGCCGTGCAGCAGTCGCCCGCGAGGCCGAGCTGGATCGCGAAGCCCGACGAACCAGCGCAGTTCTGCGCGCTCACGCGGTAGTCGTAAGCGACGCCGCACGCGGCGCTCGCATCGACGAAGCTCGTCGAGTTCGCCGGCAGCGCGACGAGCGTCGACCAGCTCCCTGAGTTGGCGAGCGCGCGCTCCACGGTGAAGCCCGTCTCGTCGCTCGAGTTGTCGACCCACTCCAACCGCACCTGCGTCGCGCCGAGTGTCGTGGTCACCAGGCCCGAGGGTTGGATCGGCGTCACGTCGCGGCACGCGCCGGGCTTGCTGGTCGGATCGGCGGGATCCGTGCCGGCGTCGAGCTCGTCGCGGTCCAACACGCCGTCGAGGTCGCGGTCGATGCCGATGCGCGTCTCGCTGCCGCGCGGCACGACCGTGTACGTGAGCTCGCTGCCCACCGCGGCGAGATTCCACAGCGTGCTGGAGCTCAGCGTTTGCGCTGCGCGGTCCGACTGGAATGTGCTCGAGCCGGGGACCCATGCGTAGCCGCGCGCGATGGCGCCCTGCCGGCCCTTCACGACCACGCCAACCTTGTTGGCGTTGGCGAAGCCGAGCACCTGATTGATCCAGGCCTGATCCGCGGCCGTCGCCGGCCCGTTCAACGTGCGCTGCTTGCCGACCGCCGCGTGCGCGTCCTTGCTCGCGCCGCCCGGAGGCTCGCCTGCGAAGACGTTCGTGTTGCCCTGCGGGAGGTCGGAGCCCGAGAACGCCAGCATGAACGCCGTCAGGTTCGCGATCATCTGATCGCTGGTGACATCGAAGGCCGGCTCGGCGATGAAGCGCTCGAGCGAATCGACGCTGCCGTCGTGCAGGTATCCGAAGCCCGCGGTGTTCAGCGTCTGCGTCAGATTGAAGCCGGTCTTCTCATACATGTTCCGCAGTTGCGGAACCTTCATGGTGATGTTGGTCGTGCCGTCGACGGACACGAGCATGCGATGGCGCTCCCCCATCGGGCCCGGCGGGAAAGGCTGGAGCGTGAAGCTCTGCGCGCGGTAGTCCGCGCCCGCGCCGGTCGGCAGCGTGTGGCACGTCACACAGGCGAGCGCGCCACCGTCGAGCTGATTGGGCGGTCGATACGCGGCGAGTCCGGCCACTGCATTCCCGTTGGGCAGCGGCTGACCCGCGGGCGCGAAGCGGCCGGTCGTGAAGTGCCCCGGCAGCGGCAGGTTCGTCGGCAGCGTGTTGTCGAAGTTGCGATAGGGATTGGGCGGGAACGCGATGGTCGCGAGGAAGTCCTCGAACTGCTGCATCTCGCCCGGAGTGAGCGTCGCGTCATCGCCCTGCAGACCGATGAACGCCCCGGCGAACTCCTCGATCCCGAAGCGGTCGCCGCGCCAGTGATGCGGCTCGTGGCCGATGATGTCCTGCAGCGTCTGCGTCGTCATCGGGCCCTTCATCGGGTGCCAGGGCACGAAGCCGGTGTTGAGGCCCGGGATGTTGCCGCCGAGGTTCTGACCCGTGAGTTGCTTGGTCGAGCCCGAGGGATCACCGAGGTCCCAGGCCAGCCGATCCAAGCGCGCGTCGACGTGGCACGACGCGCACGCGACGTGGCCGAGCCCGGAGTTCTTGTGCGTGTCGTACAGGTGCTTGCGCCCGAGCTTGATCGCCGCCGGCGACGGATCGTGGAACGGAATGCGCGCGATCTCGTACTCCGCGCTGAGGTCCACCACGCTGATCGCGCTTTCGAACTTCGCGAGCACGTACACGCGGCCCCGGGCGTCGTCGACCACGACTCCCGTCGGCCCTTCGCCGACTTCGATCGTCGGTGTGAGCCCGGCTCGCGCGCCGCCCGCGTCGATCACGACCAGGTTGTTCGAGCCCATGCCGCTGACGTAGCCGCGCAGTCCGTCCGCGCGCCACGCGACGGCGCGCGGGTCGCCGATCGACTTGTTGCGCTCGCCCTGCGCAATCGTCGCGCTGGCGTAGTTCAGGTGCGAGTTGAGGTCGAGCACGCTCGCCGCAGCGGGACTCGACAGGTCGAAGCGCGCCAGCCGCACGCGCAGGAACTTGCCGTCGAGCACCGGCTCGAAGCGCACTTCATTGGTCGCGTCGGTTCCGACGACGAACACTTCCCCGCTCGCCGGATTCACCGAGAGCGACATGCAGATGTTCATCAGCCCGCTCGCGTAGCTGACTCCGAGCGACGTCGCGTCGATCACGGCGACGTCGTGATCGACGAGATCCCATCCGACCGGGCGCCCGGACGCCGCGGCGTTCGGTCCGCTGACGAAGTCGGTCCAGTCGCCGCCGTTGTCGTCCATCCAACGCCCGGCCGCGTTCTTCTTCACGATCAGGCTGACCTCGGGCGGCGCGCCGGCGGCGCCGTTGAGCGGCGGCGCGAAGTTGGCCCCGCTGTTCGGCGGCGGGTTCTGGCCGCTGTAGGGCCCGGCCGGGTCGCTCACGACGTTGGGCGGGAAGGCGAGCGTCGCAGCGACTGCGAGCCCACCGCCGAGCACCGTCGAGCGGTTCCCCGACTCGAACACCGCGGCGAGCACCTTCTGGCCGTCGGCGCTGACGCACAGCGCGCGCGGGTCTTCGCCGACGATGTCGACGCGCTGCGGCGGCGCGGCGAGGTCGGTGAGGTCGAACACGAGCACGCTGTTCGCCTGACTGCAACTCACGAAGGCGCGCGCCGGGCTCGTCGTGAACACCACGTCCGTCGGCTCGTCCTCGGTCGCGAGCGTGCGCGACACCGTGCGCGTCGCGAGGTCGACGATGCTGATCGAGTCGGAGACGTGGTTGACCACCCACACCTCGCTGCTCGAGCGCGCGCGCACGCTGACCGGATCGAGGCCGACGGGCACGTCGTAGGCGCGCACGACGCCCGCGCCGCGCAGGTCGAACACTTCGAGGCGGTTGTCGGGTGTGTTGACCGCGAACAGATGCGTCCCGCCGAGCGAGAGCTCGAGCGGGTGCACGTGCGGCGTCTCCCAGTTCACGAAGCTCGACTGCGCGCCGGCGAGCGCACACAACGCGGGGACGGCGACGAGGGTGGCGCGGCTGGCAAGGGGATGCTTCATGGGCGCAAAACTCCGGCGGGGATCGGCGAGCGCGAGGTCGTCGGCAGGGTATCAGCGCCGTCCGCTCGCGGGGGTGAATCGCGGGAGAGCCCCGCTACCGCCTCGAACAGCGAAAGGAACGCCGCCTCTCCGCGTCTGCGGGCAAGCTCGGTGTGAGGAGCTGTGTAGCGCGCGAGGTCACTTGGCGAACGCGAGCCTCTCCGGGGCGTGCGAGCGACAGGCCGCGCGCGAATCGCGCGAGTCGCGTGGATGCGCGCACTCGCGAATCCCAGCACAATGGCCGGCTGCGCGGCCGCGGCTCGCGACATTCGACCCTCGACGACCTGGTCGGTGCGGCTCGACGAGCACGCGCGCGAAGCGCAGCCGAGGCCCACGTTTCCGCAGCTTTCGATTCGCCCCATGCACACCGACGTCGAGAAGTACAACAGCGCGCAAGCGCCCGCGGACCGCGCGATCTGCGCCCTGCTGGCGAAGGAGATCGATCGCAGCCTGCCCGACGCGCTGAACAAGATCTGGCACGCGCACCCGGTGTGGTTCCTCGACGACAACCCGATCGTCGGCTACAGCAAGCTCAAGAGCTGCGTGCGCCTGTTGTTCTGGAGCGGCCAGTCGTTCGAGACCGACGGCCTCGCGAAGGAGGGCTCGTTCAAGGCCGCCGAGGCGCGCTACACGTCCGCGGACGAGGTCGACGTGAAGCTCCTGCGCCGCTGGCTCGCGGAGGCGCGCGACGTGCAGTGGGACTACAAGAACATCGTCAAGCGCAAAGGCCGCCTGGAACGACTGAAGTAGCGCCGCGCGCGCTTGGCATAGTAGGCCGCCGTGAACGAACTCCTCGCCGTAGCAGGGCGGTTCCACCCGCTCCTCTTGCACCTGCCCATCGGGTTGATCGCCGCACTCGCGGCGCTCGAATTCCTCGGGGTCCTGCGCCGCACGCCGCCGCCGTTGAGCGTGATCTCGACGCTCGCCCTGCTCACGCAGGTGTCGGCTGCGCTCGCCATCGCGACGGGGCTGCTGCTCGAACAGGAAGGCGGCTACCCCGAGGCGCTCGCCGATCGGCACCGCAACTTCGCGTTGGCGTTCTTCGCCGTGTGCGTGCTCATCGGTCGCCTGGCGAAGAAGGAAGAGCGACGCGGAATGCTGCGCGGAGCGATCGTGGTCGCGCTCGCGCTCATCGGCGTTGCGGGCCACCTCGGCGGGAGCATCACGCACGGCGACGAGTTCCTCTTCGCGCCGCTCGAGCGCCGCGCTGAGGAGAAGGCCGTCGACCGCGCTCAACCGGCGCCTGCGAACGAGGTGACTGCGCCGGCGCCTGCGCAGCCTGTTGCGGGATCCGAGGACGCTGAACCGAGCGCGCCGCCGGTCGCGTCGACGCTCTCGACCTTCGAAGAGCACATCGCGCCCTTCTTCGCGGAGAGCTGCACGGGCTGTCACGGCGAGAGCAAGCGCAAGGGTCGATTGACGATGCACACGCGCGAGGGGCTCGAGCGCGGCGGCGCGAGCGGACCCGCGTTCGTCGCGGGCGACGCGGCGGGGAGCCTGCTCCTCGAGCGCATGCGCCTGCCGATCGACGACGAAGAGCACATGCCCCCGTGGGACAAGCCGCAGCCCAGCGCGGCGCGCATCGCGCAGATCGAGGCCTGGATCGCTGCGGGTGCGCCGTTCGAAGGCCGCATCGAGCTCCCCGCTGCGCCGGTCGAAGCCGCGGCGCCCGCCTCGGCGAATTCCAACGCACAGTCGAGCGCGCCGAGCCCGGTGAGTGCGCGAGAGCTCCGCGCCGAGCCGCCGCCGGCTGCGCTCGAGGCCCTGCGCGCGCGGCTCGCGCACGTGCAGCCCGTTTCCCAGGACGACCCGCTGCTGTGGATCGACTTCGCCGCGCCCGCGGCGGACATCGACGACGCGCGGGCGCGCGAGCTGCTCGAACCGCTGCTCGATCACATCGCCGAGCTGTCGCTGGCGCGCACGAAGGTCACCGACGCGAGCGCCGAGCTCGCCGCGCGGATGCCGCACCTGCGCCGGCTCGACCTGCGTGCGACGGGCGTGACCGACGCAGGCGTGGCGCACCTCGCCAACGCTGCGGAGCTGCGCGAGTTGATCCTCGCGCAGACCGCGGTGAGCGATGCGGGCCTCCAAGCGCTCACCAAGCTCGGCAAGCTCGAGCGGATCGTGCTGTGGAGCACGCGCGTCACGCCGGGCGGCGCCCAGGCGCTCGTCGAAGCGCGTCCCGGACTCGCGCTCGAGCTCGGCGACGAGCCGGCGGCCACCGCGCTCGAGTCCGAGGGCGAGATCAAGTTCACCAGCGACGCGCCGTTGCCGGGCGCAGAAGCGCTCCCCACCGCGCTCGCGCCGGTGAACAGCACGTGCCCCGTGTCGGGCAGCCCGGTGAACCCCAAGTACGCCGTGGTCTTCGGGACCAAAGTGGTCGGGTTCTGCTGTCCGAACTGCCCGAAGGAGTTCTGGGCCGACCCCTCGGCCTTCGAGGAGAAGTTGAAGTGACGCGCGCGACGCTTCTCGCGCTCGCCGTGTGCGCGTCGTGCGCGCACGAGCCGCGTCGAGAAGCGGGCGCGCAGCTCGCGCCCCAGTTCGCGCACGAGTTCGAACGCGAGGCCGTCGCGGCGGACCACCCGCTGGCCTCGCTGGCAGGCGCCGAGATGCTCGCGCGCGGCGGAAACGCCGTGGACGCGGCGGTCGCGGCCTCGTTCTGCCTGTCGGTCGTGCGGCCACAGTCGTGCGGCATCGGCGGCGGCGGCTTCATGGTGATCCACCTGCCGTCGCACCCGCGCGCGGGCGCCGTCGACGTCGCGCTCAACTACCGCGAGACGTGTCCAGGCGCCGTCGGCCCCGACTTCTACGAGACGCGCGACGAGCGCGACAGCCGCATCGGCGGCGCCGCGGTCGCGACTCCCGGGACCGTCGCCGGGCTGCTCACGGCTCTGGAGACCTTCGGAACGCTCGATCGCGCGCTCGTGCTCGAGCCAGCGATTCGCGCCGCACGCGAGGGCTTCATCGCCGACGAGGCCTACGTCGGAGCGGCGCGCGAGACGGCCGAGAAGTTCGCCGCAGAGCCCGCGCTCCAAGAACGCTTCCCGTTCCTGTTCGAACGGCTGCTGCGACGCGGCGCGCTGCGCGTCGGCGAGCGCATCGTCAATCCCGAGCAGGCGCGCGCGCTCGAGCTGATCGCGCTGCACGGCCGCGCCGGTTTCTACGAAGGCGAGCTCGCGCGGGCGCTCGTCGACGCGATCGCGCGCGACGGAGGCGTGCTCGCGCAGGCGGACCTCGACGGCTACCGCGTGGCGCGCACCGAGCCGCTGCGCGTCGAGATCGAAGACCGCACGCTGCACACGATGCCTCCGCCCTCCAGCGGCGGTGTCGTCATCGCGCAGTGCTTCGCGACGCTTTCGGCCGCTCGCGAGCGGGTCGACCTCACGCGCCCGTGGAACGCGGACTTCACGCACCTGTGGATCGAGTCGATGAAGCACAGCTTCGCCGACCGCGCGCGCCACCTCGCCGATCCGGCCTTCGTCGCCCTGCCGCTGACCGCGCTGCTCGAGCGCTCGATGTTGGCCCGCCGCGCGAACGCCATCGACCTCGAACGCACGCACGCGCCGGAGCACTACGGCTGGGCGAGCGCGCCGCGCGACGACAGCGGGACGAGCCACGTATCGGTGGTCGACGCATCCGGCGGCGCGGTCGCGTGCACCGAGACCATCAACCTCGCCTTCGGCTCGTGGCTCGAGGTCCCCGGCTTCGGGTTCCTCCTGAACGACGAGATGGACGACTTCACGACGCGGCGCGGCGCGCCCAACGCGTTCGGGCTGCGCCAGAGCGACGACAACCTGCCTGCGCCCGGCAAGCGCCCGCTGTCGTCGATGACGCCCACGATCGCCTTCGACGAGCGCGGCGAAGTGCTCGCCGTCGCGGGGGCCTCGGGCGGCCCGCGCATCATCTCGGGGACCGTCCAGGCGCTGGTGAGCGTGCTCGTGTTCGATCTTTCGGCGAGCGAGGCGCTGGCGCGGCCGCGCTGGCATCACCAGTGGTCGCCCAATCGCCTGCGGCACGAGCGCGAAATGGATCGGGAAGCGCTGGACGCGGCGCGCGCACGCGGACACGAGCTCGAGGCCACGAGTGACGTGGGCGTGGTTCAATTGATTCGCCGCGCGCGCCACGCGACGGGTTGGGAGGCCGCGAGCGATCCGCGCAAGGGCGGGCGCCCAGCAGGACGCTGAGTCGGCCAACTGCCACGGTGGTGCGAACAAATCCGCCCCGCCGCTCGTCCCAGCGCCCCATGCTCACGCCTTCGATCGCCCTCGCCGCACTCACCAGCCTCGCCCCGTCAGCGCTCCAAGCGAGCCCCGCCGCCCAAGAGGCGCGCGCCGACGCCGAGCGGCCGTTCCTCTACTACGACTACCTCGAGAACGGCGTCCTCAAGGGCGGCCAGATCGTGGTCATCCCCGGCTCGCCGCTGCTCGAGCAGGTCGGCGAGATCGGGCCGCCGACCGAGGCGCCGTCGACGACGATCCTGAGCAACGGCCCGCCGACCAACCGCATCGACATCGTGCTCGTCGGCGACGGCTACCGCTCGCAGGACCTGGGCGCGTACGCGTCGCACTGCTCGAGCCTGGTGAACAACTTCTTCCTGCAGCCGCCGCTGTCGAACTACAAGACGTTCTTCAACGTGCACCGCGTCGACGTGGTCTCGGTGGATCAGGGCGTCGACAACGATCCGACGCAGGGCGTGCTCAAGAACACCGCGCTCGACATGGGCTTTTGGTGCAACGGCGTCGAGCGCGCGCTGTGCGTCAACGTCAACAAGGCGATCACCGAAGCGGGCTCGGCGCCGCAGCGCGATCAGGTGCTCGCGCTGGCCAACTCGACCAAGTACGGCGGCGTCGGCTATCCGTCGAACAACCTCGGCACCTTGGCCGCGGCCAACGGCGCGGCGCTCGAGATCGCGCTGCACGAGTTCGGCCACTCCTTCGCCAAGCTCGCCGACGAGTACGACTACGGCGGTCCGACGACCTACGGCGGCGGCGAGCCCGGACAGAGGAACATCAGCACGCTCGTTTCGGCGGCGATGAGCTCGACGCAGTCGAAGTGGTGGCGCTGGATCGGAACGGGCGGCGTGTCGACCTTCGAGGGCGCCGGCTACAGCCAGTTCGGCCTGTACCGACCGACGAACGACTCGAAGATGCGCAACCTCGGCCGTCCGTTCGAGCAGGTGAACACCGAGCAGTTCGTCATCTACTTCTACCGCACCGTCGATCCGATCGACTCCGCGACGCCGGCCGGGACGTACCCGCCGAACACGACGCTCAACGTCGATCCCGTGGATCCGGTGTCGCACGCGTTGACCGTGCAGTGGACGCGCAACGGCGTGGCGATCCCCGGCGCCACCGGGTCGAGCCTCGACGTCGCGTCGCTGGGGCTGCAGCCCGGACTGCACACGATCGGAGTCACCGTCGTCGACAACACCAACCTCGTGCGCGACGAGGCCGCGCGCGCGCAGTGGATGAGCGAGACGCGCGAGTGGACCATCGACGTTCCGGGCATCGTCTCGAGCTACTGCGCAGGCAAGCTCAACAGCGACGGCTGCGTCCCGTCCGTCGGCTGGACCGGCGCGCCGTCGGTGAGCTCGGCGAGCCCGTTCGACGTGCGCTGCTTCGACGTCGTGCCCTTCAAGAACGGCCTGCTGTTCTACGGCTACGCGCCGAAGAACTCGCCGTTCCAGGGCGGCACGCTGTGCGTCCAGCCGCCGACCCGTCGCACGGCGCCGCAGGGCTCCGGAGGCTTCCCGCCGCCTGACTACTGCTCGGGCGCGTACAGCTACGACTTCAACGCGCGCATCCAGTCAGGTGTCGACGCGAACCTCGTCGCCGGCGCCACGGTCTACGGTCAGTGGTGGTACCGCGACCCGAGCGCGAGCTTCACCGTCGGACTCTCGAACGGCATCTCGTTCGTGATCGGCAACTGACCGGCGCGCGTCACTTGCTCTCGCCGAGCGCCGCCGCGAGCGCAGCCTCGCCGCCGACGACCGGCAGTTCGAGCGCCGCGCCGTCGAGGTCGAGCGTGAGCTTCGCGCCCGCGTCAGGCCACAGCGTGAAGTCGCGGTCGCTCGAGAACACCATCAGCGCCAGACGCTTCCCGGCGGGCACGATCTGATCGTCGGGCTCGAGCGCGAAGGCGAGCTCGTAGAACTTGCCCGGCTCGAGCGGCCGGCTCTCGTCGAGCGAGCTCGCATTCTGCGGATCGGCCCAGCCGCGCGTGACGACGCTCGCGAGTCCGCCCTTGGATTCCGTCCAAGGCAACGTCACGAGCCACACCGACAGGTTCGCGGCCGCGCGGTCGCAGCTCAGCCGCAATCGCACGCGCGGCGCCCCGGACAGATGCAGCGGCGCCTTCAACTCATCGGTCGCGTACAGCAGACGGTGCGGTGAGCGCTCCGCAGCGGCCAACTTGGCGCCGCTGATCGCGACGTCGTCGACGAGCGACTCCGCGCCTTGACCGACAGCGGGCGTGCGCGCGAGTGAGCCGCACGCTTCGCCGCCCTTCCGCAGGTGCAGCGTCACGATCGTCGCCTCGGGATGCGGGTAGGTCGCGTAGCCCGTCGGCGCCGAGCGCGAGCCGTCTTCGCGCACGATCCACGCGCGCGGCTGCTCTTCGACGCCGTTCGGCTCGCCGTAGAGGTAGTGCGAGAACCAGCGGTTCAACATCTCCAGCGGAGGGAGCCCGCCGTGTCCGCCTTGGTGCAGGTACAGCGAGGGCTTCGCGCCGAGCGCTTCGAGCGCCTCGAAGATCCGGATCGAGTGGCTCGGCATCACGTTCCAGTCGCTCAACCCGTGCGAGAGGAACACGGCGCACTTCACGCCGCCGAGCGCGTGGACGAGGTCGCGGCTGCGCCAGAACGCGTTGTAGTCCCCGCTCACCCGGTCGTGGCCGCCGAGCAGGAGCTTGTCGCGCACGTTCTCGTTGCACCACTCGCGCCGCGCCGGGTCGCCGCTGTTGATCGCGTCGTACAGCACGTCGATGTCTTCGCCCATGTAGCCGCCGGGATGCCGCACGAGGCCGTTGGAGCGGTAGTAGTGGTAGTACGAGGTGTTGGGCGCGTCGGGCACGACCACTTCGAGTCCGTCGACGCCCGTCGTCGCCGCCGCGAGAGCGAGCGTGCCGTTGTACGACGTGCCGAGCATCGCGACCTTGCCCGTGCACCACGTCGCGCGCACCTCGTCGCCTCCGTCGGGCGCGGTGTAGCCCTTCGCGCGACCGTTGAGCCAATCGATCACGGCCTTGGGCGCGAGCGTCTCGTTGTCTCCGCCGATGGTCGGACAACCCTCTGAGAGCCCGGTGCCGGGTGAAGCCGAGTGCACCACCGCGAAGCCGCGCGGGACCCAGTAGCTCACCAGGCTGCGCGACATGACCGGACGCTTGGTCTCGCCCGCGACGGGCGGCATCGGATTGCGCTTCGGCGGCGGAGCGCCGAGCTCCTGGCGCGGGTTCCAGAAGTACTGCTTGTCGTCGGATCCGATCCCCGAGAAGTACGGGCTCGATTCGTAGACCACCGCGACCTTGAGCCCTTCGCTCTCGGTCTGCGCTGGCCGCGTGACGTCGACGTGCACGCGATCCGGCTCTCCATCGCCATCGGAGTCGAACGAGGTCTCGACCCACAGATCGTGCTGGATCCAGTTCTTCGAGCCCTTGAAGGCCTCGACGACCTGCGCTTCGCCGTTCGCGAACACCGGCGCCGCTTTCTCGCGCGACTGCGCGGAGGCGACGCTCGCGGTGAGGCCACAGACGAGAACAACGGAGCGAACCAGGGACGGAGAACAGGCGCTGCGCGGCATGGAGGGGATCCTTCGACGGCCGGAGAGCGGCGCGACAACGGCCGTTCGCCGCTCGCGACGCGAGTCGACGACGATAACCGTGAGCAGCGGAGTTGAACTCGTCCGACAGCGCCGCTCGCGCGAAAGAGGAACGTCCCTCCGCGCCCGCGCGACGCGCCCGCAGCCGTGGCGGTGCGGGTCGAGTTCTCGCAGCTCGATCCGACGCCGATGGATCCGACGCAGCCTT
>CALKYE010000080.1 GCA_938003765.1 uncultured Planctomycetia bacterium | reverse complement strand
CAGGCGTGGCGTCCGAGCGCGCCGCGTGCGCCGCTCATGCGCCGCGATGTGCGCGAGCTCGAGCAGGCTCGCGCCACGACGGACTCGCGAGGAGTTGCGCGTCTCGCACTCGATGCGTCTCGCCGCGTGCGCGCGCGCGTGAGCGGCGGCGCCCACGGTTGGCCGACACTGCTCAGCGGCGTGTACGACGCCGCCGACGAGCTGCGCATCGAGCTCGCGCTGGTCGACTCGGGAGCGATCGAGGGCGTCGTGCGAGGTCTCGACGGGACTGCGCTCGTCGGCGCGCGCGTGTTCGCTTCGCAGGGCGATGGACGCGCGTGGGAGCAGCTCAGCGGCGTCGATGGACGCTATCGCTTCGAGTCGCTCGCGCCCGGCGCGTGGCAGATCCGTGCGAGCGCGCTCGCGGGCGCCCACTCGATGCTCGCGGAGGTCGGCATCGAGCGTCTGGACCGCCGCCGCGCAGCCTTCGATCTCGAGCTGCACGCGGGCGAGACAGCGCGCTTCGACGTGCTCGCCGAATCCGGTTCGCCGTGTCAGCTCGTCGGCCGCGCGACGCTCGATGGCGCCGGACTCGGGCCCTGCGTCGTCGAACTCACGCGGCCGGGCAAGCGCGCCGTGTTCGCGCGCGCCTGGCTCGATCCCGCGGGACGGTTCGAACTCGGCTGCGAGCAGTCGGGAGAGTTCGAGCTGTGCATCGCCTCGCTCTCGCGCGGCGGAGCGCGCTTCGAGTTGCGCGAACCGTTGTCGTTGCGCAGCGGCGTTCAGCGCTTCGAGTGGAGCCACGCGAGCGGTGTGCTGGCGCTGCAAGTCGCGACGCCCGCGACGGGCGCGCGCGCGAGCTTGAGCTGTGCGACCGCGAGCGGCGGCTCGTTCGTGCTCGACGCGCCGCTCGGCCCCGACGGTCGCGCCGAGTTGCGTGCGCTCGCGGGCGAGGCCCGACTCGAAGTCGACGGGAGCGCGGGGGCGCGCACCGTCAGCTTGAGCGCAGGACGGACAACCGAACTCGCACTCGACTGAGCGCGCTCTCCCGCGGGTCGCTAGACCTCGAGGTTCTCGCCGACCTCGTGCTGGCTGGCGACGAGCACGCGCACGTGCGCGAGCCCGAGCGCTGCGAGCACGCCCTGCGCTGCCTCGAGCGCCAGCTCGGGCCGATTGTTGTGCTGCGAGAGGTGCGCGAGCACGAGCGTGTGCAACTGCTCTCCAGCGAGCCAGCGCAGCATCTGCGCCGCCTGCTCGTTCGAGAGGTGCCCCGCATCGCCCGCGACGCGGCGCTTGAGCGAGGCCGGGTACGGACCGTTCGCGAGCATCTGCGCGTCGTGGTTGAACTCGAGCACCAGCACGTGCGCGCCCTGCAGCGCCTTGGCCACGTACTCGTCCGGGCGGCCCATGTCGGTGAGGATCACCGCCACGCGGCCCGCGTGCTCCAGCCGGAAGGCGACGGTGGGGTGCGCGTCGTGCGGAAGCGCGACGTTCGACATCGCCAGGCCCTCGCGCTCGTCGAGCACCGCGCTCGATCCGATGCGCAGCGTCGACATGCGGCGCGCGCGGCGGAACGCGGGCGCGGAGAGCATGGCCTCCGATCCGTGCAGCAGCGCGCGATGCTTGCGCGCGATTCCTCCGGCGGAGCGCGCGTGGTCGAGGTGGCCGTGCGTGACCAGCACGTGGTCGAGCGTCGAGCGTTCGCCGACCGGCGGCGGCACGCCGGCCAGTTCGAGGCGCGCCTCGAGCTCCGCCAGGCCCAGGCCGGCGTCGACGAGCACGCGCGCTTCGCCGGCGCGGACCAGCGCGCTGTTGCCGCCGCTTCCGCTGGAGAGGACCTGGAGTCGCATGACGAGCCGCGCAGTGTAGGACCTGGCGCGCGGGCGTGGAGAGACGCAGTCGACCGGCCGCTACGATGCGCGCGTGAAAGCCAACTCCAACGCTCTGTGGTTGTTCTTCGCCGCCACGCTCGCCGCCGCCTGTCAGGCCCCGGTCGAGCCCTCCGCCGCCAGCGCCGCCCCGGCGGCGTCGAGCGCTCCGCTCGAGTGGGTTCACGAGCGGCCCTCCGCCGAGCGGCTCTACGCGGACGTGGCCTGGCTCGCCGACGACGCGCAGGAAGGCCGTCGCGCCGGCACCGAGGCGGAGCGGCGCTCCGCGCAGTGGATCTCGCAACGCTTCGCGCAGCTCGGGCTCGCGCCCGCAGGCGCGGACGGCGGCTTCCTCCAGGCCTTCGACGTGCCTCTGCCCGTCGAGTTGGGTGAGAGCAGCGGCGTCTCGCTCATCGGCGAGTTCGAAGGCGGCGCGCTCGAGACGCGCATCAGCGCGGGCGGCGAGGCGATCCCGTTGTTCTGCTCGAGCGGCGGCGGCGCCACGGGCGCGCTGGCCTTCCGCGGCTACGGCCTGATCAACGCCGAGAACGAGTGGAACGACTACGCGGACGAGCGCGGCGTGCTCGCGGGCCGCATCGTGCTCGTCGTGCGAGGCGTGCCGCAGCGCCGCGCGACGCCGGCGGCGGCCGAAGCGGCGAGTCCCGCTGAACACGGCGCCGTGCAGGCCGGCGACGGTTGGGGCAGCTCGGGCACGCTGTTCATGAAGGTCATGAACGCCAAGCGCCACGGCGCGAGCGCCGTGTTGCTCGCGCCGCACCCGAGCGCGCGCGACGAAGCGTTGCCGGAGTTCGACCACAGCCGCGCCGCGCAGGCCGGGATCCCGGCGCTGGCGATCCGCTACGACGTAGCGCTGCGCTTGCTGCCGGCGTACGAGGCGCTGGTGGCGTCGATCGACGAGCACGGCGCGCTCGGCGTTCCGTTCGACGACGCGCGCGCGCCGCGCGTCGCAGTGAACGCCGACGTCACGCGGCGCAAGGGGCCGGCGCACAACGTGCTCGCGCGGCTCGCCGGCGCGGATTCGTCGCGCGTGGTGCTCGTGGGCGCTCACTACGACCACTTGGGTCGCGGAGGCGAAGGTTCGCTCGCGCCCGGACAGCACGGCGAGATCCACAACGGCGCGGACGACAACGCCAGCGGCACGGCCGCGGTGCTCGAGATGGCGCGACTGCTCGCGGCGGCCGGTCGCCCGGCGTGCGACGTCGTGTTCGCGCTGTGGTCGGGAGAGGAGCTCGGCCTGCTCGGCAGCGAGCACTGGGCTCAGCATCCGACCTTCGCGCTGGAGTCGGTGGTGGCCAAGCTCAACCTCGACATGGTCGGGCGCGCGGGCGGCGGTTCGCTGGCGGTGCTCGGCGTCGGCTCGTCGGAGCCGTTCGAGGGCTGGCTCGCGGCCGCGGGACCGCGCGCGGGGCTCGATCTCAAGCTCAATCGCTCGGGACAGGGCGTCGGCGGCAGCGACCATCAGACCTTCCTCAAGCGCAAGATCCCGTCGCTGCACTTCTTCACCGGCGTCCACTCCGACTACCACAAGCCCAGCGACGACGTCGAACGCTTCGAAGCGGACGGCGCCGCAAAGGTCGTCGCGGTGTGCGCCGAGATGATCGAGCGCATCGCGCGCGCGCCGCGCCTGGAGTGGATCGATCCCCCGGCGCCCGAACAGGGCGGAGTGCGTGTCGGCGCGCCGATGCGCGTGTGGTTCGGCACGGTTCCGGAGTACAGCTACGAAGGCAAGGGCCTGTTGCTCTCGGGAACTTCCGCGGGGAGCCCGGCTGAGAAGGCCGGCATGCTCGCGGGCGATGTGCTGATCAAGGTCGGCGACATCGAGGTCGAGACGATCCAGGACTTCATGTACGCGTTGCAGACCTACAAGGCCGGCGACGTGGTGCTCGCGAAGTACTTGCGCGGCGGCGTCGAGGAGTCGGTGCGCGTGACGCTCGCCACGCGCGACGCGCAGTGATCGAACGCGCCTTCGAGATCGCCGCGGTCTCGTTCGCCGCGCTCTCCGGCGTGGTCGAGGCGCGGCGCAAGAACCTCGACCTGGTGGGGGCCTACGTGGTCGGACTGATCACGGCCTTCGGCGGCGGCACGCTGCGCGACGTGTTGCTCGAGCGTCGGCCGCTGTTCTGGGTCGAGCGCTCGGAGTACACGCTGCTGGTGCTCGTCCTCGCGGCGGCGCACGTCTACAGCCCCGCGGCGCTGCGCCCGTTGCGCATGCGGGCCGTGCAGGCCTTTGCGGACGGACTCGACGCCATCGCGCTGGGCCTTTTCGGCGGCTTGGGCGCCCAGGCCGCGCTCGGTCTCGGCGCGCCGCCGTTCGTCGCCGTGCTCTTCGGCGTGATGACGGGCGCGTTCGGCGGCGTGTTGCGCGACGTGGTGCTCAACGAAGTGCCGATGCTGTTCAGGCCCACGAGCACGCTGTACGCCACGCCCGTGTTCGCGGGCGGACTCACCCAAGTCGGCCTGATCGGGTTGGGCGCGCGCGATTCCGACGCGTTGATCGGCGGCGCACTGGTGACGATTCTGATTCGACTCGCGGCGCTTCGCTGGGACTGGAAGCTGCCGCCGCCCAGGCCCGATCCGACTCCGTGAGCGCGTTGGACGCGCCGCGTGAGGATTCGAGCAAGGCGGCGGGCGACGCCCGCTCTTGCAATCGCGGCGAGCGCACTCTTGGATGACCGCTTCCGCGCGGCGTTTCCGCGCCTCGCGCGCCGCCAGATGTCGCTGCACCTCCTCTCGGTCACCCGCCGCTTCGGCGCGCAACTCGCGCTCGACTCGGTCTCGATCCACGTCCGCCCGGGCGACTGCTACGGGTTCATCGGACACAACGGGTCGGGCAAGACGACAGCGATGCGCATCGCGCTCGGGCTGCAGCGCGCGGACTCCGGTCAGGTGTTCGTCGACGGGTTCGACGCGCTGGCGCATCCGCGCGAGGCGCGCGCGCGCATGGGCGCGCTGATCGAGCAGCCCGGCTTCCACGGCCACCTCGACGGCGCGACGAACTTGCGACTGCTCGGACGGCTCGCCGGGCTCTCGCGCGAGCGCACGCGCGTGGAGACCGAGCGCCTGCTCGAGCTGGTGGGCCTCGCGCACGCCGGCGCCAAGCCCGTGCAGGCCTACTCGCAGGGCATGCGCCAGCGGCTGGGCATCGCGCAGGCCATGCTCGGCGGACCGAAGCTGGTGTTGCTCGACGAGCCGACCAACGGCCTCGATCCGCAGGGCATCGCGGAGATCCGCGGCATCCTGCGCCGCCTGATCGAACAAGAGGGCGTGAGCGTGCTGCTCTCGAGCCATCAGTTGCACGAGGTCTCGGACGTGTGCACGCGCATCGGCGTGCTGCACCGCGGACGACTGCTCGTCGAGGCGCGCACCGCGGACCTGCTCGCCAGCGCGCCCGGACGGCTCGAGTTCGAGACCGACGACGACGCGCGCGCTCTCGCGTTGCTCGCTGGACTGGGGCTGCGCGGCGAGCGACTGCCGACCGGCGGCGTCGCGCTCGAGAACTCGACGCAACCGCCCGCCGCCGTGGCGCGCGCGCTCGTCGGAGGAGGGCTCGGCCTCTCGCGACTCGGCGCGCGCAGCCCGAACCTCGAGGAGATCTACCTGCGCTTCGCGCGCGGCGAGGCGATGGCCACCGCGGTTCACGCTCCTGAGCCCGCGCCGCCCGCGGACGCTGCGCCGCGCGAAAGCCTGGCCGCGCCGCACCCGATCGCGCGCGTGGCGCGCTACGAGTTCTCGCGCTGGTTCGCCAAGCGGCGCTTCGCGCTGTTGCTCGCGGCTCCGGCGCTCGTCAGCGCAGGCGCGGTCGCGCTCGAGAAGCGCGGAGCGCTCGCCAACGCGGCGCGCGTCGCCAGCGGCGAACTCGCCAGCGCGACCGACGTCACCGCGTTCCAGTCGACCGCCAGCGCGCTCCAGGCGGGGCTTCCGCTGCTCGCGCTCGTCGTCGCGGGCATCGCGAGCCAGTCGCTCGCCGGAGAGCTCTCGCGCGGCACGTTGCGCAACGTCTTGCTGCGTCCGCAGACGCGTTGGCAGATCGTCGTGGGCAAGGCCCTCGCAGGACTGGGGCTCACGCTCGGCGCGTACGTGCTCGCGAGCGCCGCGTCGCTGGGCGCGTCGGCATCCGCCTTCGGCTTCCGCGATCTCGTCGAACTGCTGCCCAACGGCGACACGTTCCCCCTCGTCGCCGCGCAGGAGCTGTGGCCGCAGTTGCGCACGGCGCTGTGGAGTCAGATCCCGGTGCTCATGGCCTACTCCGCGCTGGGGCTGTTCGCCGGCGCCTTCGCGCGCACCGCGCCCGGCGCGCTGGGCCTCTCGATCGCGCTGGTGCTCGGGACCGACCTCGCTCGCACACTCGCGCGGAGTTTCGGTCTGG
This sequence comes from uncultured Planctomycetia bacterium, assembly GCA_938003765.1. Lineage (GTDB taxonomy): Bacteria > Planctomycetota > UBA1135 > UBA1135 > WYBT01. The sequence goes on along the minus strand of CALKYE010000080.1, from coordinate 12,404 downwards.
AGCCTTGGCTGCTGTCCGCCTATGCGCCGTCTCCGCTGAGCGACACCTCGTACCTCAACTACTTCGCCGAGCGCGCCCAGGGCATCAGCAATGCCGCGTTCCGCTTCCAGCACGAGGCGCTCGCTGGCGTGGAGCTCTCGCTCGCAGTCCCATGTCTGTGGCTGCTCCTCGCCACCCTCGCAGCCATCGCGCTGGTGCAGCGCCGTCCGATGCCATGAAGCAACTCTGTCTCGTCTTGCTCGCAGCGCTGGGTGTGGGCGCGTGCGCGTCCGACACGTTGCCGCGTCGCTCGCCCGCGCTCGCAGGTCTCGAGGAGCCGCTCGAGTGGATGGAGGAGCCCGACGACGAAGCGCAGCGCCGCGCGCTCGCTCCCGGCGCCTTCACAGGAGTCGTGGTGGGGGACGCGCGCGCGTCGCTCGACCAGATGCTCGACGCGCCGCAGGGACTCGCCGTGACCGGCGTGGTCGAGAACTCTCCCGCTGCGGGCGCGGGGCTGGTCGTCGGAGATCTGCTGCTCGAAGCACGCAGCAAGGGTGAGACGGTGGCGCTCGCGTGGCCCGCGGACTGGCGCCGACTCGAACTCGAGTGCGAGCCCGGCGCGTCGATCTTCGTGCTGGTGGATCGCGCCGGCGCCGAGCGCGAGTTCGAGCTCGAGACCGTCGCGCGCGTCGCGCCGGCCGCCCGACGTGCGAGCGCGCGCTTCACCGAGGATCAACGCGTCGGTCTGGTGGTGCGCACCGCGACCGAAGTCGAGGCGCGCGCTGCTGCCCTCGGTCCGGGCGGCGGCGCGGTCGTGGTCGGACTCACGCGCGAGTCCCCGTGGCGCGCCGTCGGGATCGGCTACGGCGATCTGATCCGCGCCGTCGACGGCGTCGAGCTCGCGCATCCGCAGGTGCTGCTCGACCACGTGCGCGCGGCGCCCGCGGGCGCGAGCGTGACGCTCGAGATCGTGCGCGCGGGTCGGGTGGTGTCCGTCGACGCGCCGCTCTCGCGACGCGAGTCGCAGATGGAACACGTGCGCATCCCGCTGCTCTATTCGTTCTCGCGCGAGCGCGACCAACGCGAGCACTCGGTGCTGCTGGGGGCGATCCGTTGGCGCAGCACTCCCGCGGCGTGGGACCTGCGCCTGTTGTGGTTGTTCTCGTTCGGCGGCGGCGACTCGACGCGCCTGGAGCGCGTGAAGTGACGGCGTTCCTGGCTGTGCTCGCCGCGTTCGGCGCGACCGCGCCGCAGTCGCCGGACTTCGCGCTGGTTCGAAACCTCCAGCTCCCCGCGGGCTGGCGTCCGACGGGAGTCACCGCAGCCGACGTCGACGGCGACGGGCGCGAGGACGTGGTCGTCGCCGCGCATCAAACCGGCAAGGACTTCGCGCGCGAACTGCAGGTCTGGACCGCGAACGCGCAGGGCTTCGCGCTCGGCGAACGTGTTGCGCTGACCGCGGACGTGGTCGCGTGGGCCGCGGCCGACGTGCGCGAGGGCGGCGGCGCGGAACTGGTGCTGTTCAACGCGACAGGTGTGTTCTCGCTGCGGCCCTCGGGTCCCGCGGACTCGCGCCTCGAACGCGTCGCGGCGCTCGAGTTCCTGTGGCAGTTGCCCGAGCCCGACGAAGCCTTCCTGATCGAGCACCTCGTGCGCGACGTCGACGGCGACGGGCTCGCCGACATCGTCGCGCCGGCGCCCAACGGCTACAGCGTGCTGCTGCAGCGCCGTCCTCGCGCGCCCGAAGCCGCGTTTGGCGTGCTGAGCACTCCCACGCTGCCCGCCGACGAAGACGAGCAGGGCGCCTGGGTCAGCGCGAGTCGCACGGAGGGCGCTTCGGTGCGCGGTCGACGCAACTCGCGCGAACTCTCGCTGCGCATCGGCGTCGACGATTCCGACGACAGCGAGGATCTGGGCCGCGCGAACGTGCTCGTGCAGGTCAACGAGAGCGTGCCGATGCCGCAGTGGGCCGACTGGGACGGCGACGGCAAGCTCGACCTGTTCGCGCAGGGCGTCGAGCGACTCTACGTGTGGCGCCAGAATGCGCCCGGCGCTTTCGCGAGCGCGCCCGACCATGCGCTGGAGTTGCCGGTCGACTCCGATCGTTCGCGTCGGCTCGACGCGTCCTACAGCGCGCACCTGGTCGAGATCGACGGCGATCGCCGCGCCGACTACATGGTGTTCGCGGGCGACAAGCGCTCGGAGGATGTTCGCGCGCAGGGCCTGGTGTTCACGCGCGCGTCGGTCAAGGAAGGGCCGCCGCTGTTCGGCGCGAACGGCCGCCCGTCGGACCTCCTGGTGTTCGGTGGGTTCGTGTCGAGCCCGCAGTTCCGCGACCTCGACGGCGACGGACGCGTCGACCTGAGCCTGCGCGCGGTGCGGCCCGACCTGCTCGACCAGTTGCGCAGCGCCACGAGCGAAGCCATCGACGCGGAGCTCTACGTCTACCGCAACCAGGGCGGCCGCTTCTCGCGCCAGCCCGACCTCGTCTGGCGCCACTCGATCCCGATCACGCGCTTCCAGTTGACCAGCGAGTTCTGCGGCGACCTCAGCGGCGACGGGTTGTCGGAGCTGATCGTGCGCGACAAGCCCGAAGAGCTGCGCGTGCTGTTGCTGCGCGCCGCTCCGCGCGGCGGGCCGTGGAGCGTGCTCGACCGTCCGCTGTGGAAGCTCGCGCTGCACCCCAAAGCCGACGTGCGCATGCTGCCCGCCAACCGGACGAGCAAGCCGCGCCTTCTGGTGCTCGAACCTTCGCAGGTCCTCTACGTGAGCTTCCGATGAGCGCTCGACGTTGGATCTTGCTCGCGCTCACCGGCGCGCTCGCCGCGACGCTGTTCGCCTGGCCCGCGCAGCAGTCCGCGCCGCCGTCGATCGATGCGGCGTTCGAGCGCGTGACGCTCGCGCCGCAGTTCGAAGTCGTCGGGCACCGCGTGCTCTCCGGACAGGTCCCCGATCAGTTGCTGGTCGTCGGCGCGCAAGGTCAGGCGTCGCTGTGGCGATCGGGCGGTTCGAGCGCGGGCGGGGAACTCGCCGCGCAGGTCACGTTCGCGCACCCCGAGCGCACGTTGGTCGACAGCGGTGAGTGGAACGCGCGGCGCTACGTCGTCACGGCCGGTCCGCAGGGCGTGCTCGCCTTCGCGTGCGCGGAGCAGGGGTTCGCCAGCGACTCGCCGAGCGTGTGGATCGCGCGCGCGCGCTTCGCGTTGCGCGTCGGCTCGCCGCAGCTCACCTCGATGGTGCAGGACGTCAATCGCGACGGCGCGCCCGACATCGTGTTGCCGACGCCGCGCGCCTGCGAGTTGTGGCTGGCGGGACCCGTCGACGAACAGGGCCGCCCCACGTTCCGCAAGGCCGCGACGCTCTCCGTCGAAGTCACGCGCTGGGGCGCGCGCGAGGGCGAGCACCTCTCCGATCGGCTGGAGAGCTCGTTCGCGATCCCGGGCCTGGAGACGCGCGACGTCAACGGCGACGGGCGTCCCGATCTGCTCGTGACGCAGGAGCAACGGCGCGCGTTCCACCTGCAGCGCGCCGACGGCTCGTTCCCGCTCGAACCGGACGTGCAGGTCGACCTTTCGATCTTCCGCGACACGACCGAGGCCGGCGGCGTGCGTCTGGGCGGCGTGCTCTCCGCCAGCGACCGCGCGAGCTGGTCGAGCCGCGACCTCGATCGCGACGGGATCCCCGACTACGTCATCGGACATCGCCGCAAGGTGTGGGTCTTCCGCGGCGGCGCGCAGGGCCCGCAGTTCAAAGAACCCGCGGCGATCCTCAAGACGGCCGAGGACATCACCGTGCTCTCGGTGCTCGAGCTGGACGACGATCAGCACCCCGACCTCTTGCTCGTGAAGGTGCAGGTCCCGACGCTGGCGACGCTGTTGCGCGGACTGTTCGGCGAGTGGGACGTGCGCATCGGCGCCCTGGGGTATCGCAACAAGGGCGACGCGACGTTCGAGACGGCGCCGAAGTGGTCGAACGAGCTGACCGTGCGACTGCCGGGCATCGTCGGGCTGGTGAAGAACCCCGAGAAGATCCTCGAACGCTTCACGGAGCTCGAGAAGCGCTTCCGCGTGTTCACGCGCGGCGATCTCGACGGCGATGGAGCGAGCGACGTGCTGGTCGCCAGCGAGGACACCACGCGCGCCGAGTTGTGGAACGGCGCGCAGGGCGACGAGAGCAGCACGCGCACCGAACGCAAGGTGCGCCAGATCCTGTTCGACGACAAGAACACGACCTGGGACGTCGACCGCGTGGTCGGCGCGCTGGGCAGCTTCGCGCAGCGGCGCATCGCGTTGCTCACCGGCGGCCGGCCCGCCGACGGAGCGCTCGCGCTGCGCGATCCGGCGCAGTTCGAGCTGTTCGCGCTCGAGTGCGCCGAGCTTTCGGGCGACGCCCGCGCGGAGGTCGTGATCGGTTACCGCCGAGGCGCGAGCGGACGTGCGTGCGTGTTCGACGTGCTGACGCGGCGTTGAGGAATGCTGGAGTGGACTGCGAGGAGCCCCGGACTGCGATGTTGACGCGCGAAGACGCTTGGACGCTGTTGTGCGAATGGACCAAGACCGATGCGCTGCGCAAGCACGCGCGCGCGGTCGAGGTGGTGATGCGAGCCGCGGCCACGCGCTACGGCGGCGGAGAGCCGTCCGTCGAGCTGTTCGGACTCGCGGGCCTGTTGCACGACGCGGATTACGAGGCCTGGCCCGAGGAACACCCGCGGCGCATCGTCGCCTGGCTCACTGAACGCGGCGAGCACGAGCTCGCGCACGCCATCTCGGCGCACTACACCAAGTGGGGCGTGAGCTACGACAGCGCGCTCGACAAAGCGCTGCTCGCGTGCGATGAGCTGACCGGCTTCGTCGGCGCGTGCGCGCTGGTGCGGCCGGGAGGGATCGCGACGCTCGAGGCGCGCAGCGTGATCAAGAAGCTCAAGGACAAGGGTTTCGCGGCGAAGGTCGAGCGCGAGGAGGTGCACGCCGGAGTGCGCTTGCTCGAGGTCGACCTCGCTCAGCACATCGAGTTCGTGATCCTCGCGCTGCGTCCGCACGCGGAGGAACTGGGGCTCGCCGGCGCGAGCGGAGGCGCAGCGTGAGTCTTCGTTCGACACTCGGAGCGATCCTGATCGGGGCTCTCGCACTTGCGAACACGGCGTCTGCGCTGGCGCAAACGGCTGCCGCGCCGGCCCAGGACGCGGGACCCCAGATCGTGCGCCTGGAGCGCGACGATCTGCGCATCGAGCGCTCGTGCGTGATCGATCCCAGCGGCGGACCCATCGTCGATGCGAACGGCGACGGCGTCATCCACATCGTCGGCGAGGGCGTGGTGGTGAGCTTCACGCGCACGCCCCTGTTCGGCGCGCCGCCCGAGCGCGCGCACGACGAGTTGAGCGGCGTGGGGATCCGAGTGCTGGCGGACAACGTGACGGTGCGTGGAGCGCGCATCTCCGGCTTCAAGTGCGGCTTGTGGGCCAGCGGCGCCGACGGACTGGTCGTCGAAGGCTGCAACTTCGAGGACAACTTCCGCCAGCGGCTGCGCTCGACGCCCGCGGCGGAGGACCTGTCCGACTGGCTCTGGCCGCACGACAACGACGCGAACCAGTGGCTCGAGAAGTACGGCGCGGCGATCTACGTCGAGGAGAGCGCGCGCGTCACGTTGCGCCTCAACACCGCTCGCCGCGGACAGAACGGCATCTGCCTGCGGCGCGTCGACGACTCGCGCGTGTTCGACAACGACATGAGCTTCCTCTCGGGCTGGGGCCTCGCGCTCTACCGCTCGAGCCGCAACGTCGTCGACCACAACAGCTTCGACTTCTGCGTGCGCGGCTACAGCCACGGCGTGTACTCGCGCGGCCAGGATTCCGCCGGGATCCTGATGTTCGAGCAGTGCAGCGACAACCTGCTGGCCTTCAACTCGGCGACGCACGGAGGCGACGGCTTCTTCGGCTTCGCCGGAGTCGAAGCGCTCGAAGGAGCGGGCGTCGAGCACGCCGGTCGCGGGTGCAACCGCAATCGACTGCACGGCAACGACTTCTCGTACGCGCCCGCGATCGGGATCGAGATGACCTTCTCGTTCGACAACGTCTTCGACGGCAACAAGCTCGTCGGGGGCAACTACGGCGTGTGGGGCGGCTACTCGCAGCGCACGCTGGTCGAGAACAACGAGATCGCTGACAACGCGCTCGCGGGCGTGGCGGTCGAGCACGGCCGCGACTGGCGCATCAGCGGCAATCGCTTCGCGCGCAACGCGCGCGCGGTCGAGCTGTGGTGGGACGACGACAAGGACCTGCTCGCCAAGCCCTGGGCCAAGGCCAACGGCGGGGAGTCGATCGACAACGAGGTCAGCTCCAACTCCTTCGACGGCGACACGCTCGCGCTCGAGTTGCGCGGCGGCGCGCGGGCCTGGTTCGACGGTCCGGCCGAGGCGCCGACGAAGGTCGACGAAGCCAGTCGGCTCGAGCGCGAGTGGGAGCCGCGCGCGAGGGAACTCGCGGAGGATCCGCGGCTCGCGACGCTGCTGGGAACACGCGCGGCGGTCGGGGGACGCGCGCAGCTCGCCGGCCGCGACAAGATCCTCGTCACCGAGTGGGGGCCCTACGACTGGGCGTCGCCGCTCTTGTGGCGCGCCGCCGACGACGGCGAGAGCCACGTGTACCGACTGCTGGGGCCCGAAGTGGCGCTGATGTTCGACGCGGGCCCGGCCGTGCGCGTGCAGATGGACGTGTTCGAGGGCGCGCCGCGCTACAAGCTCTCCGCCCGCAAGTCCGGCGCTGCGACGCCGTACGAGCTCAAGGTGCGTCTGCCGTCGCGCGAGCTCGTCGCGAGCGGACTCATGCTGCCCTCGAAGTGGCGCGTGGGCGTCGCGGCGTACCAGACCGATCCGCGCGAGGACGCGGCGAAGTGGCGCAAGGAGATCGAGGCGGCGGCGGTGTGGTTCGAGCGCTCGTCGCTCGTGCTGCCGTACGGAAGCGGCGGTCCGAGTCAGTTGCCGGGCGCGCCGCCGGAACTCGCCGCCGCCGGTCTGCCGCGCGAGCGCTTCGGAACGCTCGCCTCGACGCGCCTCGAGCTGCCGGCGGGGACTTGGAGCATCGTCACGCGTTCCGACGACGGCGTGCGCGTGCGCGTCGACGGCGCGCTCCTGATCGACAACTGGACCCACCATGCTCCGACGCGCGATGAAGCCGAGTTCACCCTCGAGGCGAGCGCCGCCGTGCAGATCGAGGTCGAACACTTCGAGTTGGACGGATTCGCGCTGCTGGAGCTCGAGCTGAAGCCGCGCGCTCGCTGACGCGGCGCGGCGCGCGGAACGCACCTCGAACCGGCGGTTCGCGACTGAGGGCTTGGATCGAAGCCCGCTGTCCAGCAAGCTCCAGGACATGCACGTCCTTTCGAACCGAGCGGCGCCGAGCTGCTCTCCGGAGCGCTCCTGATGCAGCCGGCCATCGCCATCCGCGGCGTGAACAAGCGCTTCGGCGATCGCTACGCCGTGCGCGACCTCGACCTGGAGATCGCGCCGGGCTCGCTGACCGGTGTGCTGGGTCCCAACGGGGCCGGCAAGAGCACCACGATCCGCATGATCCTCTCGATCCTGCTCCCCGACGAGGGATCGATCGAGGTGCTCGGTCGCACGGCGCTCGACGCCAAGCCCCGCATCGGCTACCTGCCCGAAGAGCGCGGCCTGTATCGCACGATGGGCGTCGAGGAGTACCTGAGCTACATCGCGCAGCTCAAGGGCGTGCCGCGCGCGGGCCTGACGCAGCGCGTGCGCCAGTGGCTCGAGCGCATCGAGCTGCGCGACGTCGGCCGCAAGAAGTGCCAGGAGCTCTCCAAGGGCATGCAGCAGAAGGTGCAGTTCCTCGCGGCGGTGATCCACGAGCCGGAGCTGTTGATCCTCGACGAGCCTTTCTCGGGGCTCGACCCGGTCAACTCGGTCGTGCTCGACCAGATGATCAGCGAGCTGCGCCGCAAGGGCGTGACGATCGTGCTGTGCACGCACGTGATGGCGCAGGCCGAGAAGATCTGCGAGCGCATCGTGCTCATCCACCGCGGACGCAAGCACCTGGACGCGACCCTGCCGCAGATCCGCGAGCGCTTCGACCCGCGCGAGCTGCACTACGAGCCGCTCGAGGCCGACGCGACGCTCGGCGAACGACTGGCGCGGATGGACGGAGTGAACGGAGTGCGGCCCAGCGACGACGGCGCGGGCTGGCGGCTGTCCCTGAGCGGGCAGGCGCAACCGCAGGCGTTGTTCCGCGAGCTCGCACAGCTCGGACCCGCGCGTTCGATCGAGTTGGCGCGCGTGAGCTTGGACAACGTGTTCGTGCGCGTGGTGCGCCAGGCCGAGGGCGAAGCCGCGGCGCTGGCGGCCGAGGAAGAACTCCACCGGACGGGGAGCTGACCGATGCATCGCATCCTCGCTGTCGCGTGGCGTGAGTTCCGCCACACCGTGATGACCAAGGCCTTCGTGATCGCGGCCATCGTGCTGCCCGCGGTGATGTGGACCATGGCGATCGTCCTGCCGCTCCTGCTGCACGCGCCGCCCAAGCTGCTCAAGGGCGAGCTGGCGGTGATCGACGCCGACGGACGACTGCTGACGGCGGTGGCGGAGGAACTCGACGCCGAGCGGCTCCAGCGCGAGCGCGAGAGCAAGCTCGCCGAAGTGGAAGCGGCGCTCGGCGCGGCCATTCCGCCGGCGTATCGAGACGTGCTGTCCGAGCAGCTCGAGCGGCTCCGGGAGGCGACGACGCCCGAGGTCAGCGTGGCGCGCGTCGAACTCGAAGCGCTCGAGGATCACAAGCAGCGCATCCGCTCCGGCGAGTTGCTGGCGATCGCGCGCTTCGAGCCCAGCGTGCTCGAGGCGCAGCGCGCGAACAACAACTTCGAGTTGTTCCTGGGCGAGGACCTGACGCGCCAGCACACGCAGACGCTGCGCGACGCGTTGCAGCGCGCTGTGGTGCGCGCGCGCGCGCAAGCGGCGGAACTCGAGCTGGACTTCGTGCGCGAGCTGGTCACCGAACCGAGCGTGGTCACGACCACCGTCACCAAGAAGGGCGGCGAGGCGCGTCAGAACGAGCTCGCGCGCATCTTCACGCCGCTGGCGTTCATGCTGCTGCTGTGGACCGCGACCATGCTCACGGGGCAGTACCTCCTCACCTCGACGATCGAAGAGAAGTCGAATCGCGTGATGGAGGTGTTGCTCTCGGCCGTCAGCCCGATGGAGCTGCTCTCGGGCAAGATCATCGGCCAGTGCGCGGTGGGCCTGGTGGTGATCGCGCTGTACGGCGGCGTCGGCGTCACGAGCGCGGCGCGGCTGGGCTACGCGCACCTCGTTCCGCTGGACAAGCTCGCGTACCTGCTCCTGTACTTCTTCATGGCGTACTTCATGCTCGCCAGCGTGATGGCCGCCGTGGGCGCCGCCGTGAACGAACTGCGCGAGGCGCAGACCCTGATGGGGCCGCTGACGCTGATCTTCATGGTCCCGTTCTTCGCCTGGTTCTTCATCAGCGAGAACCCCAACAGCCCCTTCTCCGTGGCGCTGTCGTTCGTGCCGCCGCTCACGCCGTTCACGATGATGCTGCGCATCACCTCGGCGGAGTCGGTGCCGCTGTGGCAGATCCCGGCCTCGGCCGTGGTCGGGTTCGCGGGCGTGTGGGCCGCCATGTGGGCCGCTGCGCGAATTTTCCGCGTGGGGCTGCTGATGACCGGCAAGGCGCCCACCCCGCGCGAACTGCTCAAGTGGCTGCGCCAGGCTTGATCCGCTGATCCGGCGCGGCGGGCGCCGACGCGCCGCAGCTCGGCGGGCGGGACCGCGTTTGCCAGCTCAAGTTCGCAACGCAGTTCGCGCCGATAAGCGGTCCCTGCCGAGCGATTCATGGGACGTCAACAAGCACTGCAGCAGTTCGGCGACAAGATCACCCTGCCCTCGCTGCCCGATGTCGTCATGCGCATCAACGCCATGATCGACGACCCCAACGTGGGTCTGCAGGAGATGGGGGCCCTGGTGGCGCAGGATCCTGCCGTGACGGCGCGGGTGCTGCGCCTGGCGAACAGCGGCTACTACGGACTGAGCCAGCAGGTGACCAACGCCGAGCAGGCCGCGACCGTGATCGGCGCGCGCGCGCTCCGGAACGTGGTCATGCAGGTCTCGATCCTCAAGCGCTACGAGCACCTGCGCAACATCCCCGACTTCGACCTCGACGAGGTCTGGCAGCACTCCACGCTCACTGCGCAGATCGCGCAGGCCATGGCCGAGAGCTGCTACAAGCGCACCGGGCTGGCGCCCGACGACTTCTACGCCTGCGGACTGCTGCACGACGTGGGCAAGGTGGTGATGCTCGAAGGGCTCGACGAGGAGTACCTCGAGTGCGTGCGCCACGCGCGGCGAACGGCGGTCGCGGTGCACGTCAGCGAAGAGCAACTGCTGGGCTACACCCACGTCGACGTGGGGGCCTTGCTCGCGCAGCAGTGGCAACTCCCCGACAAGGTCGCCGCGGCGATCGAGTTCCACCACGGCCCGACGGCCGAGATCGTCGCCAACCCGCACGTGGCCGTGATCGCCATCTGCGATCAGATCGCCTATCGCGCCGGCAGCTCGACCTTCGAAGCGGCGCTCGAGAAGCTGGCCACCCTGGCGAACAAGCTGCTCGGAGTGGAGCGCCCCGAGTTCGATGCGGTAGTCGAACGCGCGCGCACCTTCCAGCCCGACTCCTTCGACTGATCCGCGGCGGCCGCTCGCGCCATTCAAGAGCGCGTTCGCACGGCGTCGATAGCTGCCGGCGACGGTCCGCACGCCGCATCCATGACACGGCGCCGCGGCCCGGATACCCTGCGGATTCGTCCGGCGCGTTCGCGCATCGGACTGCACCCTGCGCACGCCCCCAACCCGGTCGATGAGTCCGTTTCAGAGCTCCCTGTTCAAAGGCTCCGGGCGCGACCTGTTTTCGCCGCAGGACGTCCAGCGCCTGATGCGCATCGAGTTCGAGCGCGCGCGCCGTCACGGATACCCGATCGTGATGCTGCTGGTGGCGGTCGATCGGCTGGCGCAACTCCAGGATCTGTACGGCCGCGAACTGCGCGACGAAGTCCTGCGGGCCCTGGCGGGCCTCGTGCGCGGCGGAACGCGCGCCAGCGACGCGCTGGGCTGCTTGGTGGACGACCGGTTGCTGATCCTGACGCCGCACACTCCGGCTGAAGGCGCCTCGGTGCTGGCGCGCCGCATGATCGAGGGCGTGCGCGCGATGAACTTCGAGGTCGGCCCCCGCACGGCGCGCGTGACCGTGTCGATCGGCGGCGCGCACAACCAGTCGGGCCGCATGGAGCTGGCCTTCGAGACCTTGCTCGAGGTCGCCGAGGGCGGCCTCAAGGTGGCGCTGGAGAGCGGCGGCAATCGCTACGTGCACAGCGACCTGTACGAGCACTTCGAGCAGCGCAGGCGCAGGGAACAGCGCGATACCGAGCGCGCGCAGCCCAGTGCGCCGATGCCCGCGGAGACGCCCGCGCGCCGCGCGCCGCTGGCCGCTCCGAGCGAGCCGCCGCCGGCGGCCGTCGACAGCGGTCCGCTCCTGGGCGCGAAGATCCGCGAGCTGTTCGGCGTCGGTGCGGACGACGGCGACTTGCTCGCGCGCATCCAGCAGGAAGTCGTCGCCAGCGCGCTGCGCGAGATGAAGTCCGAGCTCGAGCGCGCGCTCGGCGAGCGCCAGGACGAGCACCGCCGCCAGATCGACACGCTCGAGCGGCGCATCCAGAAGCTCACGCACTCGCTGGGAATGACCGAGGCCGAGCTCAGGCGCGCTCTGTCCGCCAAGAACGTCGATCCGGGCGTCGCGTCGCTGTACCGCAACGTCCAGGGGCTGTCGGCGGACGACGTTCAACAGGAGCTCAAGAAGGAGCTCATGTCGAAGATCTTCCAAGCGAACCTCGAATTGCGTAAGCAGATCGTCCCCGACCAGGGCGGCGGCGCCTGATTTCGCCTCGCATCGCCCCGTCCTCTCCACCGCAGCGAAACATCGCATTCCACATGGCCAAGCAAAGTTCCGAAGAGACCAACAAGGATCAAGGCGTCCTCTACCTGGGCATCGACCTGGGCACGTCGCGCACCTCGGTCAGCGCCTCCAACGGCGTGCGCGAAACGGTCGCCTCCTACGTCGGGTATCCCAAGGACGTCGTGGCGCGCAAGCTGCTCCAGAAGGACGTGCTGTTCGGCGACGAAGCGTCGGAGAAGCGCCTCAGCCTCGACTTCTACCGGCCGCTGGCGCACGGCGTGATCCGCAGCGACAAGGACTCGGAGAAGAACCTCAAGGCCGCGGCCGACTTGATCGGCGAGATCATCCGGCGCGCGCGTCCGCGCCGCGACGAGCTGATCTACGCAGTGATCGGAGCGCCCGCGCAGGCCTCGATCAACAACAAGGAAGCGATCCTCAAGGCCGCGCGCGAGCACGT
>CALKYE010000079.1 GCA_938003765.1 uncultured Planctomycetia bacterium | reverse complement strand
TGGTCGCGGCGCCGTACACGGCGGCGGTGGGGCTCGTCGGCGTGACGCAGTGGGCCGTCAATCGAGCGCTCGACGGCGTCGACGCGACGCGCTCGTTCTTCGACTCCGCGCTCGACCGCGTGAGCGACTGGGGCGCCTCGCTGGCCTCGACGGTCGGCGGTTGGTTCTCCTGAGCAGGCTCGCCGCAGTACCTTGAGGTGATGCGCCTTCTCGCATCAGCACTCATCGCTCTGGCCGGCTCCACCGTGATCCCTGCGGCGGCGACGCTTCCCCAGGAGGCGCCGCCCGCCGCTGCGCAGGCTCGAACGGTCGAGATCCGGCCGCGTCTGCGCGTGGGCGATCGACTCCAGCTCAACCTGGTCAAGTCGCGCGAGGACTGGCAGGGAGCTGCGCGCCTGAAGGCGAACGAGTCGACGACGCCCGTCGACATCGAGTGCGTCGAGCAGCTCGCCGACGGCTGGCGTTGTCGCTGGACCTACGGCAAGGTCGACCTCTCCAAAGTCGAAGGCGCGGCGCCGGACGAGATCACGCAGCGCATCGCCGGACTGGTCGACGGACTGCACTTCGACCTGACCTTGGATGCGAACGGCGCGTTCGCGGGCGTCGCGGACGAACAAGCGGCGGTGGAGCGGCTCGACAAGTGCTTCGCAGGTTTCGAAGAGCTCCTGCTCGCGAAGGCCGGCGTCGCAGTGGCCGACCGCGCGCGCGCGGAAGCGGTCATCGAGCAACTGCGGCCTCTCCTGCGCGGGCCCGCGCTGCTCGCCTCGAGCCTGCGCGAGCCGCAGTTCTACTTCGTGCTGGGCGCGGGAGAGTTCGAGTTCGGCGTCGCGCAGGAGTTCGAGATCCAACTCCCCAGCCCGCTCACCTCCGCCGCCCTGCCGGCGCGCCGCACCGTCGAACTGGTCGAGCTGCGCCGCGGCGGGGCGGAAGCGCTCATCAGTTGGAAGCAGCGCATCGACGCGCAAGCTCTCGCGACGGAGCTGTTCGAGCGCGCGAAGGCGCAGGCGCGTCAGGCCGGCGAACGCGAGCCGACGCAGGAGGAACTCGTCTCCATGGACGTGCGCGACGACGCGCTCTTCTACGTCGACCTCGCGACCGGGCTGCCGGCGCGCGTCGAGTTCGCGCGGACGATCGTCACCGGCGAGCGCCGTCGCGTCGACTCGTTCCGCCTCGAGCCGCGCGCCGCGGCGAAGTAGCCCCGGCGTCGCGGCCCGCTGCGCTCACGCCCGGGCGCGCGCGTCGCTCAGCTCGCGCCCCCGCTCGACGGCGGTGTGCGCGAGGCGTCTTCTTGCCCGCTCGCGTGCGCCGGCTGCCGCCGCGAGCCCGCGTTGGCCGCGAGCATCGCGTTGCGGATCTGCTCGGACAGCTCCGTCACATGCCCCGGCGAGTGCGGCAGGAAGATCGTCGAGGCCTCCGAGCTGGCGCCGACTTCCTTGAGCATGTCGAAGTACTGCGTGAGCAGGACGATGTTCATCACGTCCTGCGGCGTCGCGCCCGGCAGCGAGTGCTGGAACTCTTCCACCGACTCGCGCAGGCCGTCGACGATCGCCCGGCGCTGGTCCGCGATGCCGCGGCCTTCGAGCGCCTTGCTCTCGGCTTCGGCCGTGGCCGCCTTGACCTTGAGGATGCGATCCGCCTCGCCCTTCTCCGACGCGGCGACGCGCAGGCGCTGCGCGGCGTTGATCTCGTTCATCGCCGTCTTGACCTTGGCGTCGGGCTCGATGTCGGTGACCAGCGCCTTGAGGATCCCGTAGCCGAAGCCGTTCATGACTTCAGCCAGCTCGGCCTTCACTGCGTCGGCGATCTCGTCCTTCTTCTCGAACACGTCGTCGAGCTTGATGCGCGGCACGCGCGCGCGCACCACGTCGAACACGAACGAGGTGATCTGCCGCTCGGGGTTGTCGAGCTTGTAGAAGGCCTCGTAGATCCGCTCTGCGAGGACGTGGAACTGCACCGCGACGGTCACGTGCACGAACACGTTGTCCTCGGTCTTGGTCTCGACCTTCACGTCGAGCTGCTGCACGCGCAGGTTCACGCGGCCGGCGACGCCCTCGATCCACAAGCGGAAGTGCAGGCCGGGTCCGGCGATGCGCGCGAACTTGCCGAAGCGAGTGATGACCGCAGCGGTCTGCTGCTCGACGGTGAAGGGCAGGATCATTCGTGGGTCTCCAAGCGGGAGCGGATGCGAGCGAAGGGCCGGCGACTGATGGGGACTCGCCGCCCGTTCGTTACGCGCGACACTTCACGCTTCGCGCGGAGCGATTGCCACGCTCGGCAGCGCAATCGATCGCGGGCGAGTCGTCAGCGCTTCTCGAGCACCAGATCGAACTGGTTCACGGGCGCGCGCAGCTCCACGTCGAGCTGGGTTCGCGCGACGAAGCCCTCCGCGCCGACCTGCAGGCGCACGCGGGCGCCGGACAGTCCGCGGAACGTGTAACGACCACTCGAATCGCTGCGCGTCGAGAGCGGATCGCCGTACGGCTCGGGGCTCGCCAACTGCAGGTTCGCGCCGCCGATCGGCTGTCCCAAGGTGTCGGTCACCCGGCCCGTGAGCTGCAACAGCGGAGTGTCGATCCGCAGCCGTTCGACGCGCTGCTCAGCCTCGCCGAGCGCCGCAAGGTCTCGTTCGAGCAGCAGTTGACCGAGTTGATCGAGCACGGAGACCTTGAGCGCGGCGCGCGGTGAAAGCCCTTCGACCGCGATCTGTCCGCCCTCGGTCGGCTGCGCGTCGAACCAGCCGCGCCGGGGCTCGCGCACGTCCTCGCCTCCGCCTGCGAACGTTCCGCGCAGGAGCTCGTGCGACTCGCCGTCGGGATACCAGGCGTTCGAGGCGCGGAACAGCGGCTCGCCCGTGCTCTCGACGCGCACCAGGACGTGACGCAGCGGAGCGTTCATGGCGTCGACGAGCTCGAGCTCGAGCCGATTGGCGCGTCGCATGCGGACCTCGACGACCTCGTCCATGGGCAGTTGCAGGGAGAGTCGTTCTTCCGAGAATCCCCGCGCGACCACCCTGACCGTCGACGCGCCCGCGGCGGCGGTCTTCACCACGCACTCGCCGCTCGAATCCGTCTCGCTCCAGTCGCTGTCGCCGACGACGCGCGCCTTGGCCTTGGACAGCGCCACTCCTTCCCAATCGAGCACGCGCAAGCGCAACGGCGTGCGCGGCGACAGCACGAGCGTGCCGGCGTCGAGGTCGCCGCGGGCGTCGAGGCGCAGCTCCTCCCCGCTGAAGGTCTGCTTCAACTGCCCGCTGTCGCACTCGAGGGCGAGTTCGACGCTCTGAACGCGCGCCTCGCGCAGTGCGATCTCGAAGCGTCCGTCGGCGTCGAGCGGCGTGGTCGAACTGGAGATGGAGCGTCCGCCGGGGTTGTGGATCGCTGCGCGCAGCGTCGAACCGGCGGGAGCTGGAGCGCCCGCCTCGTCGACGAAGCGGCCGACCAGGTGCGGAAGGCGCTCGAACTCGAGCACCAGCGCTGTCGAAGGTCGCTCGATGGCGATGCGGCGCTGCGGCGACTCGTTGGGATCGCGCCGACGCACGGCGTGTCCGCGCGGCGCCACCGCGTTGCCGCTCCAGTCGAGGGGGACTCCATCGACCGCGAAGCGGCCGGCCTCGTCGGTCGCCGCGGACCGTCGCGCCGCAACATCTAGCTTGCGCCTCAGCGCCTCGGGCAGCTCGAGCTCCGCGAACGGCGCCGGGCGCGGTTCGAAGAACACGGTGAGCGGCGCGTGAGGCGCGACGCCGCCTACCGTGACGATGCCGGCGAGCTGCGTGAACGCTTGGGACAACCGCACCGAGTGCCCGCCGGCCGCACGCGAGATCAGGAAGCGCTCCAACGGGCGACCGGCCGCCGCGACGAAGACCTGCGCCTCGCCGTCCGCCTCGGGCGCGCGCACGGCGCCGTCCTCGTCGGTGTTCGCGTCCCACGTGGCGCCGCTCGCCTCGAGCACCGCGACCGTCGCGCCGCGAACGGCGGCGTCCGCTTCGGTGAACACGGCGAGTCGCCACTCCGCCGCGGAAGCCTCGGTCGCGCTCGACGCCGCCGGCTCGCGCGCGT
The DNA here is from genome assembly GCA_938003765.1 of uncultured Planctomycetia bacterium. Taxonomy (GTDB): domain Bacteria; phylum Planctomycetota; class UBA1135; order UBA1135; genus WYBT01. The sequence continues at coordinate 4,512 of CALKYE010000079.1, read as the reverse complement.
CGTCGCGCACGGTCACGGGCGCTGTCTCGCTGCGCGCCGTCGCATTCGCGGCGGGCGTCGTCTCGGGTGAAGACTCCGGCGCGGAAGCGGAGCGCGACTCGAGCGCGACTTCGCGTTCAGCCGCGGGCGTGACGTGCTCCTCGCCCGCCAGCAAGAACCACGCGCTCACCATCGCGATCGCGGCGAGTGCGACTCCGGCCAACATCGCCGCGCGATTCATCGCCGCCTCCGCGTCTGGACTTCGTGGTCACTGGTGTTCATTGGCTCCCTCCCGACCGGCTGCGCCCTGCGAGGCATCGGAGTTCGCGAGCGTTCGTTTCACTCGCGCCTGGCTCGGGGCTTCACTCCGGCGCCGCGGCGGTCTCGCACGACGGCGCGGCGCGAGGCCGCGAGGATCGCACGGAACACGCGCTCGAGCTCGGCTGGGGACAGCGAGCCGCTCGCCGACTTCAGCAGTCGCGCGCGCATCTCGCGCTCGCGCTTTGGGTCGACCGCCGGCAGGCCGAGCGACTGTTTCGCGCGCCCGATCCGCACCGCGAGCTGCACGCGCTGCTCGATCAGCGCCAGCAGCTCGAGGTTCAACCGGTCCATGCGTCCGCGCAGCTCGCGCACACGCGCGGCGCTGGGTCGGGAGCTCGACTTCGAGGCCATGCGCCAGGGATGCTAACTTCGCGCAGCATGTCCGCCCCCGTGCGTCGACGCCGCAAGCCTGAAGTGCTCGCCCCGGCCGGGGATCTCGAGGCGTTGAAGGCGGCGCTCGCCAGCGGCGCGGACGCGGTCTACTTCGGACTCTCCGAGGGCTTCAACGCGCGCGCGCGGGCCGGGAATTTCGAGCTCGCCAACCTGCACGAGACCGTCGCGCGCATCCACCGCGCCGGCGCGCGGGCGTACCTGGCGGTCAACACGCTCGTGTTCGAGCCCGAGCTCGAGTTCGTCGAGCGCGTCGTGCGCGCGGCGGCGCTCGCCGGTGTCGACGCGCTGATCGTGCAGGATCCCGCCGTCGCGGTGCTCGCGCGCGAGCTGTGCCCTCGGCTCGAAGTGCACGCCAGCACGCAGATGACGATCTCGAGCGCGGAGGGCGCGCGCTTCGCTCAGAGCCTCGGCGCCACGCGCGTCGTCGCGCCGCGCGAACTCAGCGTCGCCGAGCTGCGCCAGTTCGCGGAACGCAGCGACGTCGAACTCGAGGTCTTCATCCACGGCGCCCTGTGCGTCGCGTGGTCGGGCCAGTGCCTGACTTCGGAGGCCTGGGGCGGGCGTTCCGCCAATCGCGGGCAGTGCGCGCAGTCGTGCCGCATGCCGTACGAGCTCGTGCTCGACGGCGAGACGCGCGAGCTGGGCGACGTGAAGTACCTGCTCTCGCCCAAGGACCTCGCCGGCCTGCGCGCGGTCGAAGACCTGGTCGACATCGGCGTGCACGGCCTGAAGATCGAAGGCCGCCAGAAGGGACCCGTCTACGTCGCGACGGCGACCGAGATGTACCGCCGTTGGGTCGACGCCGTCGCGAGCGAGCGCGGCGCGCGCGACGCCGACGTGCTCCGCGCGCAGAGCGATCTGTTGCGCACGAGCCTCGCGTACACGCGCGGCTTCAGCGACGGCTTCCTGGGCGGCAGCGATCACCAGACGCTCGTCGAGGGACGCTTCCCGAAGAGCCGCGGCGTGCTGCTCGGTCGAGTGGCGCGCGTCGGCCGCGACGAAGTGCTCGTCGAGCGCGTGGCCGACGGACGGCCTTGGACCGGAGCGCGCGCGTCCGACGGTCGCGCGAACGCGCCGAGCGGTGTCCCGTCGAGCGCGCTGCACGGACTGGGCGGCCCCGATGACGCGAGCAGCGGTCCCGCAGCTGCGGAGCTCGAGCCGCGCGCTGGCATGGGCGTCGTGTTCGACGCCGGCCGGCCCGAGGACAAGGACGAGCCCGGCGGACCGATCTTCGAGGTCGAGCGCGACGCGCGCGGTTGGCGACTGCGCTTCGGTCGGCCCGGGCCCGATCTCACGCGCGTGACGCCCGGCCAGCGCGTGTGGGTGAGTTCCGACCCGCGCATCGCGCGCGAGGTCGAGCGCACGCTCGAGGCCGACGAACCGCAAGGTCGCGTCGAAGTGGCGCTCGTCGTGCGCGGAGTTGCGGGCGAGCCGCTCGAAGTGCGGGCCGCGGCCGGTCACGCGTACGCGCAGGCGACGAGCACGATTGCGCTGGAGCGTTCGTCCTCGCGCGGACTCGACGAGGCGCTCTTGCGCGAGAAGCTGTGCGCGTTCGGCGGGACGCCGCTGCGTCTGGGTGCGCTCGAGCTGAGCGCGCTGGAGCCGGGCTTGCACCTGCCGGTGTCGGAGTTGAAGGCGCTGCGCCGCACGCTCGTGGGCGAGCTCACACCGCAGATCGAGCGCGGGCCGCAGCGCCTCGTCGCGAGCGAGCCTGTCGCTCCGCGCCTGCGAAGTCGCGCGCGCAGCGTGCGGGCCAGCGCGTGGACGCCGCCCGATCAGCCCGAACTCGTCGCGCTGTGTCGTTCGAGCGAACAGCTCGAAGCCGCCATCGAGGCTGGCGTGCGCGAGGTCGAGCTCGACTGGATGGAGCTCGTCGGGCTGGGCCACGCCGTGTCCCGGGCGCGCGCCGCCGGCTTGCGCATCACGCTCGCGACGGTGCGCGTGCAGAAGCCCGGCGAGGAAGGCTACGACCGTCGACTCGCCGCGCTCGACCCCGACGCGGTGCTCGTGCGCCACTGGGGCGCGCTGGTTCACTTCCAAGCGTTGCGCGCGAGCTCCGACGCTGCGCTGCGACCGCTGCTGCACGGCGACTTCTCGCTCAACGTCACCAACTCGATCACGGCGGCGGAGCTGTTCGAGCGCGGGCTCGACACGCTCACGCCCTCGTACGACCTCGATCGCGCGCAGCTCGAAGCGCTGCTCGACCAGGCCGAGCCCTCGCGCTTCACGCTCACGCTGTTCCACCGCATCCCGACGTTCCACACCGAGCACTGCGTCTACTCGCACCTGCTCTCCAATGGCCGCGACCACCGCACCTGCGGCCGGCCGTGCGAGAGCCACGAGCTCTCCCTGCGCGACCACACCCAGCGCGCGCACCCGGTGATCGTCGACGTCGGCTGTCGCAACACGGTCTTCAACAGCGAGGCGCAGTCGTGCGCGCGCCTCGCGCCCGCGCTGCTCGCGCGTGGCGTGCGTCGCTTCCGCGTCGAGTTCGTACGCGAGTCGCGCGCCGAGTCCGCGCAGATCCTCCGCGCGTTCGCGGACCTGCTGGGCGGGCGCATCGGCGCCGACGACGCGCTGCGAATCGCTGCGGCGAAGGCCCATCTGGGCGTGTCGAGCGCGCCGATGGCGCTGATGGAGCGCTGATCTTGGGTGTCGCCATGCCTCGGGCGAAGCGCAGCGCGCCGTGAGCGAGCGCCCGGCGCAGCACGGCGCGTACGGAATTCCTCGCCAGCCGCTGCTGGCGTTGTTTCTCCGCTTCCTGCGCTTCGGCGCGCTCGCCTGGGGCGGGCCGGTCGCGCAGATCGCGATGGTCAAGCGCGAGCTGGTCGACGAGGAACGCTGGATCGAGCCCGAGCGCTTCAACCGCGCCTACGCCGTCTATCAGTTGCTGCCCGGTCCCGAGGCGCACGAGCTGTGCGTGTACTTCGGCACGCTGGCGCGCGGCCGAATCGGCGGAGTGCTCGCCGGTCTGGGCTTCATGCTCCCCGGGTTCGTGCTGATGTTCGCGCTCTCGTGGGTGTACGTGACCTACGGCATCGCGACGCCGCAGCTCGCGCCCGTGTTCGCCGGCGTGCAAGCCGCCGTCCTCGCGCTGATCGTGCGCGCGGTGCATCGCATCGCGGGCCACGCGCTCCACGACAAGCGCCTCGTGGCCATCGCGCTGCTCGCCGGTGGAGCCACGCTCGCGGGAACGCACTTCGCGGGAGTGCTGTTGCTCGCGGGCCTGGCGTATCACGCGCTGGCGAGACAACGACGCGCGCTCCTCGTGATCCTTTCGCTGGTCGCCGCCGCCGTCGTGGCGAGCTCGCTCACCAACCTGCTCGGCGCGATCCCCGAGAGCGCGGATCCCACGCGACCCGCTCCGCTCGCGCCGAGCCACTCCGCGCTATTCGGCGCGGGCCTGCGCACTGGCCTGCTCACCTTCGGCGGCGCGTACACGGCGATTCCGTTCCTGCTGCACGACTCGGTGGAACTCGGTGGCTGGCTGACGCGCGAGCAGTTCCTCGACGGCGTCGCCCTCGGCGGAGTCCTGCCCGCGCCGCTGATCATCTTCGCCACGTTCGTCGGCTACCTCGCCGGCGGCCCGCTCGGCGCGCTCGCGCTGACCGCGGGCGTGTTCCTGCCAGCCTTCGGCATCACGCTGATCGGCCACGAGCACCTCGAGCGCCTGATGAACCACAGCGCGCTGCAACACGCGCTCGCCGGCGTAACGGCCGGAGTCGTGGGCCTGATCGGCGCGACGACGCTGCTGCTGGCCCCCGACTGCGTTCGCGATCTGCCGACGGCGGCGATCTTCGCCGCGAGTCTGTTCGCGCT
>CALKYE010000078.1 GCA_938003765.1 uncultured Planctomycetia bacterium | reverse complement strand
GCGTGGGTCATCGACGATCGCGCTGTCGCCGAGGGCGGCGAGTTGCGCAGCTACACCAGCGGCCGGGCGCCGACCGTGGGTGTCTCGCGCTCCTCGTAGTGCATGATGCTGCGAGTGCGGCGGTAGCGGACGCTGACCTGCTCCATGAAGCCGATGGTCCAGTGGCAACGGCACCAGTCGGTCGAGCAGGGGCTCGACGAGTCGCGGATCGTGAGCTCGTCGTCCCAGATCGAGCCCAGGGGCTCCTGCGCGAACGGGCAGTTCACGACCTGACCCGTTACTGCGTGGACGTGGACCATGTCCTGGCCGGCGTGACAGGCGACGCCGCGCGAACTGCGCCCCGACATGAACTGGTGCACCAGCGGTCGGTCGGAGAAGAACTCCTGGATCTTCGCGTGGTCCTCGGGCGTGTAGGACTCGGGATAGCTCGCGCCGTTCCACATGCCCTTGAACACGTTCGCCGTCATCGGGATCCCGCGCTTGCGCGCGGCCCAGCGGTAGGCGGGGAAGAGATCGAACTGACCGGGAGTGAGGATGAAGTTGATCACGACGTCGCCGCCGTTCTCGCGCACCCACTCGCAGCGCGCGAAGAACGCGTCCAAGTCGCGATCGTGGTCGCGGAACTCCGACGGATGCAGGCTCGCCGTCAGGCCGAGCTTCGACACGTCGACGCCTTCCGCGAGTTTCTCGATCGGCCGCGACAGGTTGGTCGGGAACCAGAAGCCGCGCACGTGCTCGAACTTCGACAAGCGCCGGAGCGTGTCCCAGAACGGCTTGACCGTCAGCGGCTCACCCTCGGTGCCGATCGCCAGCACCAGCGGGCGCGGGATCTGGACGAGCCGATCCATGATCCGATCCCAGCTCTGGAAGGCGCGCTCCTCGGCCTGTGCGTTGCGCCCGTCGTGGTCGAGGTAGCAGTAGCTGCAGCGGTAGTTGCAGAGCGTCGACGGGCAGTTGCACGAGATCATCAACGGCGTGTCGGACGGGCTCTTGAACACCTTCGTCGTGCGAGCCGCGCCCGGCGTCTGGACTCGCAGGAGCGTCGAAGCGGACTTCAGATCGGGTGCGCCGAAGTCGGCCTCCGCTCGAGTCGCAGGCGAGGGGTTCATGGCGCCGGTATCGGACCGAACCCCTGAGCCCTTGAGGCGCCACGGCCGGCGGCGATTCAACCTCGACGCGACGCGCTCGCAGCCCTGTCAGCGCACCGTTCCAGCGCTCGGACCGTGCGCGCAGCGGTCGGCGAACGTCGCGTCGCGATTCGTGCTCGCTCGGTGCTCCGCCGGCAGTCGAAGCGTGTGTTTGCACCGACGCCCGACTCGGCGCTCGAACTCGCGCCGCGGAGGAGTGAGAGCCCGCCTCGCGCGTTGGAACCTCGACGCGCGCCCTGTGCTCTTGCGCCTCGGTGAACTCTCGTCGCCGCCAGCGGGATCGACTGTGGCTGCGCCTTCGGCCTCTCGGCCGGAAGCCCTTTCCTGACGGCGCTGTCACTTGAGACGCGGTCGCCCGCGGCGGATTCTCCGCGTCCGGCGTTCTTCAGGCGCGCTCGACGCTGCTACGAAAAGATGTCCGTCGGTCGCGCTCGAGGCCGCGCCGGACGCCCCCGCCCTCCCCGACGAACGTTTCGCGTGCTCTTCAACAGCTACACGTTCGTCCTCCTCTACTTGCCGGCGACGCTGCTCGGCTGCTTCGCCCTTTCGCGCTGGGCTGGTCGGAAGCAAGTCGTAGCGTTCCTGATCGCGGCCAGCCTCGTGTTCTACGGCTGGTGGAATCCGGCCCACGTCGCGCTGCTCGCCGCGTCGCTGATCGGCAACTACGCGCTCGGTCGCGCCATCGTCGGCTCGAGTTCCTCGACGCGGCGCGCGTGGTTGAGCGCCGGCGTCGTGGGGAACCTGGCGCTCATCGCCTACTACAAGTACGCCGGGTTCTTCGCCGAGATCTCCAATGCGCTCGCGGGCACGAGCTGGGAGTTCGGCGCCATCGCGCTGCCGCTGGGCATCTCGTTCTTCACCTTCCAGCAGATCGCCTACCTGGTCGACTCGTACCGCGGCGAGTTCCACGGGGAGCAGCACGGCTTCCTCGAGTACTGCCTGTTCGTGACGTTCTTCCCGCAGTTCATCGCGGGGCCGATCGTGCACCACTCGGACGTGCTCGGGCAGTTCCGCGACGGCCGCGTGTTCACGCCGCGCGCCGACGACTTGACCGTCGGAGCGAGCTACTTCTCGATCGGACTGTTCAAGAAGGTGGCGCTGGCCGACAACGTCGCCGTGTTCGCGCGGCCTACCTTCACCTACGCGCTCAACGGCGGACAACCGACGTTCGCGGAGGCCTGGATCGCAGCGCTGGCGTACTCGCTGCAGCTCTACCTCGACTTCTCGGGCTACTCGGACATGGCCATCGGCGCCGCGCGCATGTTCGGCGTGAAGCTGCCGATGAACTTCGACAGTCCGTACAAGGCGCTCGACATCGCCGACTTCTGGCGTCGCTGGCACATGACGCTCTCGCGCTTCCTGCGCGACTACCTGTACATCCCGCTGGGCGGCAATCGGCGCGGCGAGGGGCGTCGACTGATGAACCTGATGGCGACCATGGCCATCGGCGGGCTGTGGCACGGCGCGGGCTGGACGTTCGTCGCGTGGGGCTGTCTGCACGGCGCGTACTTGGTGATCCATCAGTTGTTCAGGCGCGCACGAGAGTCGGCTGCGCCGCCTCGCGCGCCGAGTTGGCTGACGCGCACGCTGTCGTGGAGCGTGACCATGCTCGCGGTCGTCGTCGCGTGGGTGTTCTTCCGCGCCGAGAGCTTCGACGCCGCGTGGCGCATGCTCGCCGCGATGTCCGGCGCGACCGGGTTCTCGCTCGAGTCTGCCGTGGGCCGCACGATCCCCGCGCTGTGGATCTTGGGCCTCGGCCTGCTGTGCGTGGCCTTCCCGAACACCGCCGAGTTCTTCGCGCGCGAGAAGCCGATCGTCGACTCGCAACGCCTCTCCGAGCGCCGGCCTCTGCTGCGCGCGCTGGTCTGGCGGCCCAACGTCGCCTGGGCCGTCGCGCTCGCTGCGCTCGCCACCTTCTCGATCCTCAGCCTCCATCAAGCGAGTGAGTTCCTCTACTTCCGCTTCTGATTCGACGGCTGAGTACCGGCGCTACGGCGCGGTGTTCGGCGTCCTGACGGCGCTCGCGCTCGCCGCGGTCGGCGCATTCGTGTACTCGGTGGATCCCGAGGGCACGCACGAGCGCGGCGACGGCGGCGCGCTGCACGCGTACAGGGATGTGTTCCACCGGCGCGGACGCGCGCACCTGCTCGCGAACGGCCCGTGGGATTCGGCGCTGATCGGTTCGTCGCGAGTCGCGCTCGGCTACGACACCGATGCGCGCGGACTGTTCGGCGGTCGCACGGCCAACGTCGGCCTGATGGACACCAACGTGTGGGAGCTCGTGCGCGTCGCTGAATACGCGCTGGACGTCGCACACGTGCCGCTGATCGTCGTGTTCGTCGACCTGCACTGCATGAGTTCGAGCCGACGCACGAACTTCGACTTCGAGCGCTCCGACTTCGATCGCGAGGACGACGAAGGGCCGCTCGAGCACTTCGACGAGGACGAGGGCGAGCTGCTCAGCCTGCACGAGCTGGAGCGAGCGTTCTCCACGCTCGAGGCGCGCGACGAAGGCCGTCCGCGCGTGGGCCGCAACGGCGTCGACCGTCGCGAGCTGCCCGAGGGCCACCGCTACCGCGAGGACACCGCGGAGCACCTGCTGCGCGTGTACCTCGCCAATCCGGGCACGTACCTCGGGTTCGAGTACGGCGCCGACCGCATCGGCGAGCTCGAGCGCTTCGTGGCGCGCGCGAAGTCCGCGCAGACGCGTGTGGCGCTGGTGCTGCCGCCCAAGCACGCGCTCCAGATGGAGTGCATGACGCAGCTCGGGCTGTGGGACGACTTCGAGCACCTCAAGCGCGATCTCGCGGGGCTCGCGACCCGTCAGGGCGTCGTGACGCTCGACTTCGCCACGCACCACGAGTACGCGCTGGAGCGCATGCCGCGCGACGACGAGACCGGCGCGCGCATGGAGTATTGGTTCGACAGCTCGCACGGCACGCCGCGGCTCGGTGAGCGCGTGCTCGCGAGCGTCGAGTCTGCGCTGTCAGGCGAAGCGCAGGCGGAGGGCTTGTTCGGCGCGCCGTTGTCGCGCGACGGACTCGAGGCCCACCTCGAGGCGTGCCGCTCCGCGCGCGACGCCTGGCGCGAGTCGAATCCGCAGGAGCGCGCGTGGATCAAGGGAGTGATCCACGATCCGCGCCTGCTGCGGCTCCTGCCGCCGCTCGCCAAGCAGCACTGAGTCGACGCTGTTCGCAGTCGCGCTACGCGCTTCGCACCAGACCCGCGAGGTCGGCGACGTTGAGGTTGCGCGCTCGCTCGCTGATCTGCCCCGCGTACTTGGACTCGATGCCGCGCGCCTGGTCGACGAGCGAGCGGAACGTCTCGCGCAACTGATCGCCAGTGAGCTTGCGGCCGCCTGAGTAGTAGCGCTTGGCGAGATGCCCGAGAGCGTAGGTCGTTGCGAACGCGACGGCCGAGCTCGTAGCGCGTCCCGCGAGGCCGCTGAGGAAGCTGCCCACGAACCGTCCGGCGACGCGCTTCACCAGCTCGCGCGCGAAGCCGTCGACCATCTGCGACGCGACGCCGACACCGGCTGCGCCGAGCAGGTCGAGCACATGGCCCTTGTCGAGGGTGAAGCCGTAGCTCGCGCCGACTTTGTAGACCAGCCGCATCTGCAGCGGGACGATCGCGAGACTCGCCAAGCGCTGCGGCAGTTGCTCGAGCGCTGCGCACAGGATCGCGCTGCGAAGGATCGTTGCGTCGAGCTCGGCGGTGTCGACGGCCGCGGCGGACGCAAACGGGTTGGCGGTGAGGTCATCGGCGCGGGCATCGAGCGGCGCGGTGGCGTCTTCGGGGAGCCCGAGTTCGCGACGCAGCTCGCCGAGGAAGCGCCGCTCGGCTTCGTTGCGCGCGCCGTCGGCGTCGCACACGCACAGCGCCATTTCGTAGGCGAGGTTCTTCGATTCGACGCTGCTCAGTTCGCCGGCGAGCTGCGCGAGCGTCGCGCGGCCGGTGAGCACGTCCTGCGCGCGCGTGGCGACGTTCGTGTCCGCGCCAGCCAGTCCGTCGACGATGCGCCGCATCTCCTCGCGCTCGCGCTCCACCTTGGCGCCGTCGGCGAACGCCGCGAGCATGCACACTCCCACCACCGCCTGCTTTTCAGTCGCGTTCATGGCGCGAAGATATCGCGGCGGCGCGAGCAAATCCGTCCGGCGAGCCCGCGGCGCCGAGTTGTGCGCTACCGTCGCAGTCGTCCCCACTTCGGAGGTCTTCAGATGCTCACACGTGCGTTCCTCGTGTCGTTCGCTTCGCTCGTGCTCGGCGCCCCCGCGCTGCGTGCCCAGGCGATCATCGCGCAGTTCTCCGGACTCGCGAACCCCGATCAAGTGATCGACTTCGGCGCCAACGTGCTGCCGAACTTCACGCCGGTCTCGAATCAGTTCGCGGGCGTCGTCATCAGCCACGCCTCGTACTTCACGACGGGCTCGATCAACAACCTCAACGGCGGCTTCTTGACCAACGACTTCTCGGGTCAGCCTGACACGCTGCGCATCAAGTTCGCTGCGCCGATCTCCGACCTCAGCTTCGTGTACCACCAGGTCGGGAGCGGCTCGCCCAGCCAGTTCCGCGCGTTGCTCGGTGGTGTGCTGGTCGATTCGTTCAGCAACACGTCCGACCAGTTCCAGCCCAACAACTACTTCGGGTTCACGAACCTGGTGTTCGACGAGCTCGAGCTCGACTTCGTCGCGGACTTCAACGTCGACGAGCTGGCGTTCAACCTCGCCGGTCCGCCGGTCACGAGCTTCTGCACCTCGAGCACGACGACCAACGGCTGCTCGCCGGCGATGTCGGCGTCCGGCACGCCGAGCGCGAGCGCGTCGAGCGGCTTCACGCTGAGCGCGAACTCGGTCGAGGGGCAGCGCGCCGGACTGATCTTCTACGGCGTCGACAACTCCGGTTGGACTCCGCTCCCGTGGCTCACCGGCAGCACGAGCTTCCTGTGCGTGAAGCCGCCGACGCAGCGCACCAGCGCCCAGACGAGCGGTGGAACGGCGGGCGCGTGCGACGGAGTGCTCTCGATCGACTGGGCCGCGTTCGTGGCCGCCAATCCGGGCAGCCTGGGCGCGCCGTTCCAGGCCGGCGATCGCGTGTACGCCCAGGGCTGGTTCCGCGACCCGGGCGCGCCCAAGACCACCAACCTCTCGAACGGGCTCGAGTTCGTCGTCGCGCCGTAGCGCGCGCCGCGCCGTCAGGGGCGGGCGGGATCGAGGCCGAGGACCTGGCGAGCCTTGAGCGCCGGGTCCTCTGCCTGGGTGACGGCTCGGAAGACCTCTTCGAGCGTTCCGTCGGCGCCCGAGCGGGTGCGCAGCTCGTTGAGCGAGCCGAGCGCGACCAGTCGGCCCTGGGCCAGGATCGCCATCCGGTCGCAGACGCGTTCGACCACGTCGAGCAGGTGTGAGGTGTACAGCACGGCTCCGCCCGCGCGGGCCCACTCGCGGAGCACTTCCTTGATCACCGCCGTCGTGGGGGCGTCGAGGCCTTCGAGCGGCTCGTCCAGCACCAGCAGCGGCGGGCGCGGCAGGATCGCGCAGGCCAGGGCCGCCTTCTGGCGCATGCCGCGCGAGAACTGGCCGATCGCATCGTCGATGCGCGGCCCCAGCTCGAGCGCCTCGAGCAGTCGCTTGGACTCTTGGGCGATGCGCTCTTCGTCCAAGCCGTGGAGGCGGCCCACGAGCTGGAGGTGCTGTCGCGGGGAGAGGTTCGAGTACAGCGGGGCGCCGTCGGGCACGAAGCTGATCTGGCGGCGCGCCGCGACGGGGTCGACGGCGACGTCGACTCCGCCGATGCGGACCTCACCGCGGCTCGGAGGGAGCAGTCCGCACAGGATCCTCACGGCCGTCGTCTTGCCGGCGCCGTTGGGACCCAAGAGGCCCAGAACTTCCCCCTGGAACACCTCCAGGTTGAGCTCGTGCAGCGCGGTGCGTTCGCCGTAGGTCTTGCCGACTCCCCGCAGCTCAGCGAGCGTCTTCACGCGTGACGGAAGTGCGGGGAGCGGGGCCGATTCGGCGCGGGGCGGTCACTCAGCTGACCAGCTGCGCTTCTTCGGTCAGCACCACGGTGCTGGCGTGGGTGCGCTCCGCGACCTTGGCGGCGATCTCTTCGAGGCGAGTCGCAGAGACCGGCTTCACACCCTTGCGAGTGCCGTCCGGAGTGCTGAGCAGCACTTCGCGGGGGCGCAGCTCCTCGAGCTTCTTGAGCCACGCCGTGACTTCCTTCTCGGAGGAGTTGTCGAGCGCGCCCTGGACGAAGTTCGCCTGGATCACGACGCGATCCACGAGGCCGACCTTCTCCGCGACGGTCTTGTAGTCGAGCGTGGCGTCCGGGCGGAACGTCTCGTACGTCTTCGCGGTGCCCCACTCGAAGCGGAAGATCGGCTCGTCGTAGATGGTGCACACCGCGCGCAGCTCGGGAGAGCTGAGGGCGCGCGACTCGCTGAGCAGCACCAGGTCAGCCTTGGGGAACCACTTGTTGCGCAAGTCGCGCAGGTTCTCGCTGATTTCGAGCAGGTGGGCGTGCGAGGTGGGGTCGCAATCGCCGGTGACCATCACCGTCTCGATTTTCTCACCGGCGCGCTGCATCTCGATCAGCTTGCGGGCGACCGAGGTCACCACGACGCCGGAGCTGGGCAAGCCCTTCACGCGGCTGATGATCGGCACGGACGCGGCCACGCCGGTCTTGCAGTACACGCAGTCGCTGGCGCAGCCCTCGCGAGGCGTCGGCGCCGGACAGACCCCCAGGCTCGTGCCAAAGCGACTCGACTTGATCGGACCGTAGACGATGGCGTGGTAGGGAACGGTGGACATGGAGCCTCGGCAGACGCTGCGGCGAGCCGCTGGCCAGGCGAGAGCACACCTGGGGCGGGTGAAGGAACGCGGAACGAAGTGCGGCGGGCGGGGGTGGGCCCAGAGCCTGCACCGCGAACCGACAAGCCGTAATCATAGTTGAGAGCGCGCCAAGCGACTAGCGCCGCGGCTGGCGCGCGACCGCTCCGGCAGCAGGGCGGTGGCGAGCAGCAGGATCGCCAGCGGGGTCCGAAAGGGGTGCTGTACGGCCACGGTGAGCCAGCGCGCCAGGAGCGAGCTCGATCCCCAGGGCGGCGAGGTCAGCAGCTCCGAGTCCTGGAGCGAAGTTAGGGCCAAGGAGGCCACTAGCGCCGAACTCAGGGCCAACTTGAACCCTCGATACGGGGGCTGCTCCTGAGCTGACTCTGGCGTGTTGGTCGACTCCGCCGTCGGCGTCGGCCCCGGATGCGACTCGCGTCCGCCCGCCCCGCATCGCTCGTCGTGGGCCTGGATGGACTGCTCCACGACGCTCCGCGGTCCAAGCCGGCTTAGCCGATTGCGCGTAGGCGCCCGCTCCTCCTCAGCGTCGGCCGAGCCGCGATGACGAGAGGCGTCTCCAGTTGCTCGTTCGCGCGCCATGCTCGCGGAGTAGCTGACGATCGAGCCTCGGCCGGGTCGCCGCGCGTTCACGCATTTGTCGGGCGCCGAACTCGGCGACCGTTCGATCCGCGGACTGAGCTGCCGCACTCTGCTGCGTTCGCCCAGCGGGTGCGCTTCCGACGCCGCGGCGCATCGAGCGGGGCCGGTGGGCGCGTTGGAATCACGCGGCGCAGCTCCCGGCTGGGGTGTCGATCCGCGCACGTTCGGTCTGCTACCCTACCGCGCCAATCTCTACGCGACGGATCCGCGCCGCGCTGATCGCCCCCCGTCGCCGCCCCGCGACGGGTCGTCCCCTGTCCCCTCATGTACTTCGACTACCTCAACGTCCTGGTCTTCATCCTGGTCGGGCTGGTGTTCGTCTTCACGAACCTGATCCTCGCCTCGGTGATCCGACCCAAGCGCACGACCGAGGAAGGGCTCGAGACGTACGAGTGCGGCGAGGAGACGATCGGCGGGGCCTGGGTTCAGTTCGACATCCGCTACTACACGGTCGCGCTGGTCTACGTCGTGTTCGCGGTCGAGATCGCGTTCCTGTTCCCCTGGGCGCTGATCCTCAAAGAGGCGTTGGCGAACACGGGCGCGGCCGCCGGCAAGGGCATCGGCTGGTTCGTGATCGTCGAAGGCTTCCTGTTCGTCGCGATCCTGCTGCTGGGCCTGATCTACGTGTGGGCCAAGGGCGACCTCGACTGGGTGCTCACTTACACCGGCCAGACGTACCAGCCCAAGTTCCCCTCGACGCGTCTGGACCGCGTCTCGAAGGTGCGGGACATCGAGGCGGAGCTCGACGCGCAGCGCGAGGCCGCGAAGAAGGCCGCCACCGCCACACCGGAACCGAGCGCCGGCTGAGTGCGAACCTCGTCCGCTAGCGCCCCACACCCTCACCGCTCGTTCCCCCCGACGCGATCCATCGCCGCGCCATGCTGAGCCTCGAGAACCAGTTCGAAGACAACGTCCTGACGACCAAGGTCGACTGGCTGATCAATTGGGCGCGCCTCTCCAGCATCTGGCCGATGACGTTCGGCCTGGCGTGCTGCGCGATCGAGATGATGGCCGTCGGCGCTGCGCACCACGATCTCGACCGCTTCGGCGCCGGCGCGTTCCGCGCCAGCCCGCGTCAGGCGGACCTGATGATCGTGGCCGGCACGGTCAACTTCAAAATGGCCGAGCGCGTCAAGCGCCTCTACGACCAGATGCCGAGCCCGAAGTACGTGATCGCGATGGGCGCGTGCGCGACGGGCGGCGGTCCCTACTACAAGTACGGCTACACGGTCGTGAAGGGCGTTGACCGCGTCATTCCGGTCGACGTGTACATCGCGGGCTGTCCCCCGCGGCCCGAAGCGCTCCTCGAAGGGCTGATGAAGTTGCAGGAGAAGATCCGCAACTCGTCCGTCATCCGTCGGCCCGCGCGCACCGCCTGAGAGGCTCGAGCTCCATGGACTTCCAAGGCATCCACGACCGCCTTGTGGCGATCGGCGCGCCGGGCCTGCTCGGCGTCGATCTCCCGCGCAAGCCCGACCCCAAGAACAAGAAGGACAAGGGCCGTGCAGGCGATGCGTTCGCGCTCGTCGACGCGCAGGCGTTGGCCGACTTCCTCGAGGTCTGCCGCGACGACGACCGGCTCAAGTTCGAGCAGTTGGTCGACCTGTCCGCCACCGATCCGGCGAAGGACTCGGCCGACCTGTGGATCAACGTCCAGTTGCTCTCGCTGAAGTTCCGCCACCGGCTCGCGATCAAGTGTCTGCTGCCGAAGGCGTCGGCGAGCATGCCCAGCACGGTGCGCGTCTACCGCGCTTCGCAATGGCATGAGCGCGAGTGCGCCGAGATGTTCGGCATCTCCTTCGTCGGTCATCCCGACCCGCGCAACATCCTGTTGCCGGACGACTGGGTCGGCTACCCGATGCGCAAGGACTACGAGTTCCCCAAGGAGTACCACGGCATCTCCTGCGAGTGAGGCCGAGTTCCCCAACGCACGCCAGGCGCCCATGACCCGCGATACACAAACTCCGCCCGCTGCGAGCACGCGCTTGCAGCGGCTCGGGCCCGCCGAGGTGTCGGTCGACATCCGCACGCCGGATCTCGAGATCAACTTCGGGCCGCAGCACCCCGCCACCCACGGCGTGATGCGCATCCTGATGCGCGCCGATGGCGAGCTGGTGACGGGCGCTCAGCCGCACCTGGGCTACCTGCACCGCTGCGCCGAGAAGATCGGCGAGAACGTCGAGTGGCTGCAGTACCTGCCGTACACCGACCGCTACGACTACCTGGCGTCGATGAACAACAACCTCGGCTACTCGCTGGCCGTGGAAGCGCTGCTGGGAGTCGAGATCCCGCGCCGCGCGACGCTGATCCGCATCATCTGCGCCGAACTGAACCGCATCGGCTCTCACCTGGTCGCGTTCGGCACCTACGGCCTCGACATCGGCGCCTTCACGCCGTTCCTCTACACCTTCCGCGAGCGCGAATGGATGATGGCGCTCTTCGAGAAGATCTGCGGCGCGCGCCTCACGTACAGCTACATCCGCATCGGCGGCGTGTTCAACGACGCGCCTCCGGGCTGGTTCGAGGAAGTCGGCCGCTTCTGCGACGTGTTCGAGCAGAAGTGGCAGGAGTACGTCGACCTCCTGCTGGTCAACCAGATCTACGTCAAGCGCACGGCCAACATCGGCATCATCTCGCGCGAGATGGCGCTCGACTTCGGGCTCACGGGTCCGATGGTGCGCGGCTCGGGCATCGACTGGGACCTGCGGCGCGACATGCCGTACATGTGCTACGACGAGATCTGGCGC
>CALKYE010000077.1 GCA_938003765.1 uncultured Planctomycetia bacterium | reverse complement strand
ACAAGTGGAAGACGCCGATGCTCGTGATCCACGGCGCGCTCGACTACCGCGTGGTGGACACGCAGGGGATGAGCACCTTCACCGCGCTGCAGCGCCAGGGGATCCCGTCGAAGTTCCTGTACTTCCCCGACGAGAACCACTGGGTCCTGAAGCCCCAGAACTCGATCCAGTGGCACGAGACCGTGCTCGAGTGGATCACGCACTGGACGAAGTGAGCGGATCGACCCCCTCGCGAAGGCCCGCGCCGCGCTTTGACGCGACCGCGGCTTGACGGCGCGGCGCGGGGCCGGTCGACTCTTGCGCGCCATGCGACGAGCTGACCGAGCGAACCAGCCTTCCGCGCGCCTGCTCCAGGCGCTGTGGATCGCGCTGTACACGCTGGGCCTGTTGCTCTCGACCGCGCACTACAGCCTGGTGTCGCACAGCGTGTGCGAGCACGGTGAGGTTGCGCACGGTGAGGTTGCGCACGGCGACATCGAGCACGTCGCGGATCTCGCGCACTGCGACGTCGAGGCCGGCGCTCCGGTGGAGTTGGCGCAGGAGGAAGCGCTGCCCGCGCCGGCGGTTGGCGCAGCACAAGGCGACGAGCCCTCCGAAGAGGACGGTCACGAGCACTGCGAACTCGACCCCGCGACTCAGGCGGCGCCGGCGTTCGAACTCTCGCCGCTCTCGTTCGCGCAGTGGCTCGAGGAGTGCTTCGGGCCCGTCGTCGCCTCGGCGCCTCGCGCGCCCGCCATCGCGGTCTTGCGTCTCGCGCCCGGGCATTCGCCCCCGCGCGGCTGAACCCGAGTCCCACCGCCTGCGTCGCGTCGTCGCGCTCTCGCGCCGAAACTCGCGCCGCAGGCTCGACTCGCGCGTTGGCGCGCCGCTTCCCGTCCGCTGAGACGGACGCGAGCTGCGCGGACCGAACGCGCCGGTTCCGCCTGGTTCGCTCGCGACGCACGCCGTCGCGCCCGAGCCCTCCTCGCACTCCAAGACTCTTCGAGGCGTTTCCATGGGAGCCACGCTGTGCGCCCCTCCGCCGCTCGACCGGATCCGTTCGTCGAGCCTCTCGCGCGTTGAGCGCGCGGCCCAAGTCGAGCTCGCTCAGTCCCACGTCCCGCGCATGTTGACGGTCGCGCGCCGCATCCTCGGCTGCGAAGACCTGGCCTGGGACGCGGTGCAGGAGTCGTTGATCCTGCTGTGGCACGAGGAGCGCTCTCCGCACGACCTCATCGGTTGGCTGGTCCGCGTCGTGGTCAACCGCAGTCTCCACCAGTCGCGTTCGCTGCGGCGCAGGCGCGCCCACGAGGAGCGCGGCGGCGGACCGCAGTTCGACCACGAGCACGCTGACCCGTGCGGCGCCGCGCAGGCGCGCGAGCTGGCCGAGCACATCTCGCATTGCCTCGCGGAGTTGCCCGAAGTGTTCCGCAGCGTGCTCACGGCGCGCGATGTGGCGGGCTTGGACTACGGTCAGATCGCAGAGCGGCTCGACTTGCCGGTCGGCACCGTGCGTTCGCGTCTGCACCGCGCGCGGGCCGCGCTGCGCGAAGCACTCGTCGAGCGCGTGCACGGCGCCGCGCAGTGCTGGCTGTGCGAGCTCGACGTCCACGGCTGAAGCGGCGAGCGGGTCGCAGCGCCCAGGCCATGGACCTCGCAGCGCGTCGACTCGTCGTCGGCGCAGCGGAGCCGCGCTCCCAGACGGCTTGTGCGGCGTCGTTGACGTAGCGCAGCCAGTCAAGCTGCGTTCGGCGGGCGCTCGGCGTGAGCGCCGCGCGAAGGCGAACGATTGGCCTCGAGAAGCGCCTCAGCTCGGGAGCGCTCGCTCGCCTCCAAGTCTGTCGCCGCGATCTGACGCGCGGTGCGCCGACGTCTCGAGCGCGCAGTCGTGTCGCCGTAGCGATCGACTGCGGATGCGATCGGCGCGCCGGGCCGAATCAAGTTGTCCGCCGACACGCGGCTCACTGCGGGTGCGCTGCGAAGCACACGGCCACAAGCAAGCGAGCGCGGCCCCTCGGCGAAGAGGGGCCGCGCTCGCGCGTGGCTTGGTGAAGACTGGACCTGCTTACTGGCAGATCTGGCCTTGCACCGCGTCGGTGAAGCTCGAGCCGAACGGATCACCCGCGTCGCGGCTCCAGTACTGGCAGGCGAAGGGCTGACCGACGACCTGCAGCAGCGGGTCACTTCCCGAGGCGATGAACGCGTTGAAGTCGAAGCTGAACGTTCCCGTGCAGCTCGTGCCGCTCGACGCGCCACCCGAGTTCTGGATCTGGGTGCGGCGGGTCGGAGTCTGGACGCACAGGAAGCCGCCCTGGAAGGGCGCGGCGTTCGTGCCGTAGCCGTAGAACATCAGACCGTTGCGGTTGTTGAGGATGTTGCTCGCGGTCACGAGGCAGGTTCCCGCGTTGCTCGCGCTCGGCGCCGCGGTGATGGCGATCGACGGCACGCAGAACTGCGAGTTCAGCTTGGCCGTGCAGTAGGTCGACGGCGGCGTTCCACCGGGGCACTCGCACTCGTCGGGCTGGCCGTTGCCGTTGACGTCCTGCGAGAAGCCCGAGGCCAGGTCGCAGGTGTCGGGGATGCCGTTGCTGTTGCAGTCGACCGCGGCGCCCGAGGCGATGTCGCACGAGTCCGGGATCTGGTTGTTGTTGCAGTCGAGCGCCGTGCCGTTCGCCAGATCGCAGGCGTCGGCGATGCCGTTGTTGTTGCAGTCGACCTGTCCGCCGGCGACTTCGATCTTGTAGATCTCACCGTCGTTGTGGTCGAGGATGTACAGCTCGCCCGCCGCGTCCTCGCCGAAGCCCGCGATCGAGCTGATCGTCGGCGTGCCGACGGGCTCGAGTTCGGTCGTGCGGTTCGTGAACTGCGTCACGACGCCGCCGACGTACTTGAAGGACCAGATCGTGGTGGTGCAGTAGTCGGCGAAGAAGTACGTGCCGTCCAGACCGCAGATCTGCGAGCCGCGGTACACGAAGCCGCCGGTGACCGAGCAGCCTGCGCCGTGTCCGTAGACGTGGATCGGGTTGGTGAGCGCGGCCGAGTTGCAGGTGCAGCCCGACAGGCCGGTGCACGCGTTGCCTTCCATGCAACGCCAGCCGTAGTTGAGGTTGCCGACGCCCGCGGGTTGGAAGCTGATCTCTTCCCAGGCGTTCTGACCGACATCGGCGATGTACATGTCGCCGGTCTGGCGGTCGAACGAGAAGCGCCAGGGATTGCGCACGCCGAAGTGCCAGATCTCCTGCAGCGTCGAAGTCGAACCGAAGTAGGGGTTGTCGGAGGGGATGTACGGCGCGGGGATGTCGATGTCCAAGCGCAGCATCTTGCCGAGCAGCGTGGTCGGCGTCTGAGCGTTGTTGCTCGGGTCGTTGCCGCTGCCGCCGTCGCCCATGCCGATGTAGAGCTTGCCGTCAGGCCCGAACTGGATGCAGCCGCCGTTGTGGTTCGAGAAGGGCTGCGAGACGGTCAGGATCGGGAAGCCGCTCGCGGTGTCGGCGACGTCGGGATTGGCGCTGACCGTGTAGCGCCGGATGTTCGTCGCGCCGCCGCTCGCGGCGGTGTAGTTGACGAAGAACTGGCCGTTGCTCGCGTAGTTGGGGTGGAACGCCAGTCCCAGCAGTCCGCGCTCGCCGCTCGAGGCCGTGAGGCCCAGGCCGCCGCCCGAGGCGGGGCCGAGGTTGATGAACGGCGTCGCGAGGGTCACACCGTTCTTGATGATGCGGATGCGGCCCGATTGCTCGACGACGAACAGACGCTGGAGGTCGCCCGGAGGCGAGACGGCGAGCACGGGCTGAGAGAACCCGGTCGCGTACAGCGTGGCCTGGAGGGCCTGCGACCAGGCCGGCGCTGCGCTGGCGGCCAGCACGAGCGCGGCGGTGATGGGGAGACTGCGCATGGAGTAGTGTTCCTGTGGGGTGCGTTGCTCGGGTGTGGTGTCCGCTCTCGAACGAATCGACGGTCCAGCGCGTGTGGACGCCGCCGATCGAGCCGCGAGGAGAGGCCCGGACTAGAGGAAGATACCCGCGGGGACTGGAAAGCGGCGCCGCCGTGCGGGTTCGAGTTCTTCTCGACGTACGCGCGGGCGCCCAAGTTCCACCGCTACAGTAAGCGGTTGCCAAAACCTTCCGCTGTCTTCAACGGACCGTCCGGCGGCTCGCCGCGGCCCCGAGGAGCTCCCCATGCAACACAAGCGTTCCTCCGCCGCGCTCTCCTCCTTCCTTCCGCGCACACGCGAGCAGATGCGCTTGCGCGGATGGGACGAGCTCGATGTCTTGCTCGTTACAGGCGACGCTTACGTCGACCATCCTTCGTTCGGCGTGCCCGCCATCGCGCGCCTGCTCGAGAAGCGCGGCTACCGGGTCGGCATCCTCGACTGCCCCGAACTCGAATCGGACGGTTCGGGCTGGTCGCGTTTGCCCAGTCCGAGGCTGTGGGTCGGCGTGAGCGCCGGGACCATCGATTCGATGGTCACCAACTACACCGCTTCGAAGAAGCGCCGCCACAAGGACGTGTACCGCCCCGGCGGACTCCCTGGGCGCCCCAATCGCGCGACGATCGCCTACACCGCCGCCGTGCGCCATCACTTCCCCGGCGTGCCGGTGGTGATCGGCGGACTCGAAGCCGGTCCGCGGCGCCTCGCGTACTTCGACTACTGGGAGGAGAAGCTGCGCCGCTCGATGCTCGTCGACGCGAAGGCCGACCTGCTCGTGTGGGGCATGGGCGAGCGCACCGCGGTCGAGATCTCGCAGCGCGTCGAGCGCGGCGAGTCGCTGCGCGGCATGCCGAACACCTGCGAGCTCGTCGCGAAGTCCGACGTGCCCGACAGCGCGCGCGTCGCGCCGAGTTTCGAAGCGATGCTCAGCGACGTCGATACCCAGATCGAGCTGTTCAACATCCTGCGCGAGGAGAACCACCCGGGCGGCAAGGTGATCGCGCAGCAGCACGGCTCGCGCTTCGTGCTCCAGCATCCTCCGCTCGCGCCCGCGTCGCAGCAGGAGGTCGACGAGTACTACGACTTGCCGTACACGCGCGAGTGGCATCCCGACCACACCGCGGCTGGTGGCGTGCCGGCGCTGGAGCCCGTGCGCTGGTCGATCAACACGCACCGCGGCTGCATGGCCGACTGCACGTTCTGTTCGATCACCTTCCACCAGGGGCGCTCGATCCAGTCGCGCTCCGTGGAGTCGGTGCTGCGCGAGGCCGCGGGGCTGGCCGAGCACCACGACTTCCGCGGCACGATCACCGACGTCGGCGGGCCGACGGCGAACATGTGGGGGATGGGCTGCAAGCTGCTCGAGGCCGGCGAGGGCTGCCTCGATCGCGACTGCCTCTCGCCCGAGCCCTGCCCGGCGTTGCGCATCGACGCGGCGAGCGAGGGCTATCGCCGGCTGCTCGCGCTGGTCAAGCGCACGCGCGGCGTGAAGCACACCTTCGTGTCGTCGGGCATCCGCTACGACATGCTCCGCAGCCAGAAGACGCGCACGAAGGGCGAACTGCTCCCGCTGCACCACGACATCGTCGCGCACTACACCAGCGGGCGCATCAAGCTCGCACCCGAGCACGCTTCGCCGGCGGTGCTCGAGGCGATGAACAAGCCCTCGTTCGACGTCTACGAACAGTACGAGAAGGACTACAAGGAAGAGTGCGCCTCGATGGGCAAGGACCAGCACCTGGTCAACTACTTCATCGTCGGCCACCCGGGCACGACCATGAAGGACGCGGTGCTGCTGTTCGAGAAGCTGCTCGAGCGCAACTACAGCCCCGAGCAGGTGCAGGAGTTCATCCCGCTGCCGATGACGCGCGCCTGCGTCCAGTACACGACCGGCAAGGACCCGATCACGCTCAAGGAGTTGTACGTGCCTCGCGGCGGACGCGAGCGCCGGCTGCAGAAGGCGCTCGTGCGTTGGAAGGATCCGGACAACAAGAACCTGGTGCTCGAGGCGCTGCACGAGGCGGAGCGCGAGGACCTGGTCGAGCCGTTCCTGCGCGCGATCAAGCGCGGCGCGGCTCGTCCCCGAGCGCACGCGGCGCGCCCGAGCGAGATCGAGGATCTCGACTCCTGCGGCTGACGCTGCGGCCCGCGCGACACGGCGTGGCACGGCGTGACCTGGCCCGACTGGGCGCGACTTGGCGCGACTTGGCGCAGCGCGCACGGCGGTGATACAAGCGCTGGCGGATGACACCCCCCGTCGCGGATTCCCAGCCGCTCGCGCCACGCGCGTTCCCGGGCGGCGCCCTCGGCTGGTGGACGAGTGTCGTGCTCGTGCTCGCGCTCACCGCGACGCGCGCTGGCGCAGCCTGGTTCAGCTACTCGTTCGACGGCTACGCGGACGAGCCGGCCGTGATCGATCCCGCGCTCGCGGCGGCGCGCGGCGTGTTCCGTCCCAGTGAGTTCCTGTACCCCGGGTTCACCTCGTACACGACGGCGCTGGTCTTCTACGTGTGCGATCTGGCGGGCATGGGCGGCGAGTCGGGGTTCCTGCCCGAGCGCCCGGGGCCGGACCACTTCGTCGTGGGGCGGCTGGTCGTGTTCGCGCTCTCGCTCGCGACGCAACTCGTCACCGCGCTGGCCGGGCGGCGCCTCTTCGGACCTTGGGCGGGCCTCGCAGCGGCGGCGCTGTGCGCGGCGTCTCCACTGTTCACGGGGATGAGCGTGATCTCGAACGTCAACGGGCCGGCGAGCCTGTGGACCGTGTCGGCCGTGTTCTTCTCGGCGCGCGTCTACGCCGACGGGCGGCGCTGGCGCGACTACCTGCTCGCGGGCGTGTGCGCCGGACTCGCCGTCGGCTCGAAGTACAACTCGTACTCCGCTTGCCTGACGCTGGTGGTCGCGCACCTGTTCGCGCCGGGCGCCGACGCGGGGCTGTGGCGTCGCGCGACGCGCGGGATCGCTCCGCTCGTCGCAGGCGGATGCGCGGCGGTCCTGGCCTTCTTCGCGATCACTCCGTACGCAGCGCTCGAGTTCGGCCGCTTCATCGACGACCTGCGCTACCTGAGCGACATCTACGAGAAGTACTGGCCGCTCCACACCAACCCCTCGGGGCGCACGTGGGTCGACTACGTCGAGCGGATGTGGGCCTTCGGCTGGGCGCGCGAGATGTTCATCGCCTCGAGCGTCGGCGTCGTCGTGGCGGTGCGCCGCGACTGGCGCCTGGCGCTGATCGCCGCCGTCGCCGCGCTGTTCAACTGGCTGTTCCTGGGCTTCTACCCGGTCTACTTCCTGCGCCACTTCCTGCCCGCCGTGCCGGCCTTCGCGCTGTTCGCGGGCGCGTTCGTGCAGTGGGCGAGCGAGCGCACCGCACGCGCCGCGGGACCGACGCGGGCGCGCTGGGCGGCGCCGCTGGCGGGGGCGCTGCTGATGGCGCTGATCGGCGCGCGTTCGCTGGCGCTCTCGCAGACGCGCATCGCCAAGTCGGAACTGCTCGACTCGCGCCAGCCGGCCAAGGAGTGGATCGTCGAGCACGTGCCGCGCGGCGCGCGAATCGTGTGCGAGGAGCGCGGACCGTTCGAAGGGCCGGACCCGAACTTCGAGATCCGCATCGTGCGCAGCATCGCGCAGCCGGACATCCG
This sequence comes from uncultured Planctomycetia bacterium, assembly GCA_938003765.1. Lineage (GTDB taxonomy): Bacteria > Planctomycetota > UBA1135 > UBA1135 > WYBT01. Next base: position 50,937 of record CALKYE010000077.1, on the reverse strand, counting down.
CGCGGAAATCGAGGCGGAGAGCGACTACGTCGTGCTGACGCTGATGGGCGCCGGCAAGCTCGAGCGCGAGCCCACGTTCTCCGGCGCGGCCGAGCGCTATGAGGAGTTCGCGCGGCGCCACGAACTCGTGAGCGAGTTCCGCGGGCGGGGAGTGCAGTACTCCGGGCGCGACATCCGGGTGTTCCGCATCCGGCGCGAGTAGTGCTTGCCGCGCTGCTCGCGCGCGGGCGAGCGCGCGACAGCGGACTCGTGCTTCACGCGGCGCGCAACGATTCCGCGCCTCGCCGCGTTCAGCTCATCTCCTCAGCGCGGCCGAGGCCCGCTCGAACACGCGGCTACGCGCGTTCGCGGAACTCCATCGTTTCGCTGTTGATCTTCACCTTGTCGCCGACGTTCACGAGGTTGGAGACCTTCAACTTGACCCCGTTGGTCAGCGTGGCGTCCTTCCAGCTCGCGTTGGCGCCCTTCATCGGCGGCGGACAGTCGGCGATCGTGCCGATCACCGTCTGCGGCGTGCTCACGGCGACCAGGACGCCGTTCACGAGCAGTCCGACGTAGTTCTCGCACTCCCACATCAGCGCGTCCTTGGCGGCCGCCGCGGGGCAGCGGAACTCGGCCCCGTCCTTGTCGTAGAAGACCTCCTCGAGGCCGTCGTTGTACGAGTGCGACAGCTCGATGTTGTCCTTGTCGAGCACGTCGAACTTGGTGTCGCCGTGTTCCTTGAGCTCGGTGACGCGGCCCGACATCAGGTCGCGCAGCGTGACGAACACGTACTGCCGCCGGTCGTTGCGCATGATGCTCCAGTCGATGACGGTGCACATGCGGCCTTGGTAGTCCACCAGGTAGCCCTTGCGGATTTCGAGTGAGGTCAACTGCATGGGGGGGGCTCCTTGGGTGTCGGCTGCGCTTCGTGGGGGCGGACTGAAAGGGCGAAAAGTATAGCGGGCGCGCCGCGCTCGCTCAGCCGCCGAGGAACTCGATCTCCCCTTGCGGCAGCAAGTAAACGATCAACATCCGACCACCGGCGACCGTGGGCACGTGCTCCGATCCCGGAGGTTCGACCACCCAGCCCGGCGCCTGCCCCATGAAGGTCGGCGCGCCCTCGAGCGCGACGCAGTAGTTGAATTCACCGCGCGGGTGGCGGTGCCGCGGACCGGCGCCGTTCATGTCGACCACGTCGATCGAGAACTCGCGCGTCTGCGGGCCGGCCTTCGCCACGCGGCCGTACTTCACCGGCGGAGCTCCGCGTTGCGCGATCTCCCCCGCGTCGAGGAGTTGGCGCAAGCGCGCGTTGAGCTCCTGCGCCTGCGCGCTGCGCGGATCGAAGCGCTCGGTGAGGGCGAGCACGGCGGCGTGCGGGTCGCTCGCTGCGATTCCGTCGGCCGCGGCGAGCAGGGGTGCGAAGACGTCGAGGGTTGTGCTCATCCCGCGCTATGTACCGCACGCGCCATGAGTGCGCCAAGCGCAGCGCGGCTCCTCGGAGCGGCGGGGGCGCGCATGGCGGGGCTCGCGTCGCTCTCCAGCGCGCTGGCTACGTGACCGGGTTTTCATGCCTCTGTCGCGCCTGCGCGGCGCCGAGGAGTGGCCGGAGCGCGCCTGCAGCAGAGCTTGCGAGACCTCGGACGTGAGCGGTGCAGCTCCGCTCCAGCGCAATCCGACAAAGGGACAAAGGGTAGGTATCGCTGAAGCCGCGTTTGAAGCATTCTATGAAGAGCCGTAGTGCGGGGGGACGCGTGGGCTGGACGCGCCCGTCCGCGTGGGCCACTCAACTCATGTCTCATCCCTCCTTTGCTCTCCACGCTGCGCGGGGCGCGTCCGCCTGCTTCGCGACGGCCCTCGGGTTGGGACTGCTCGGCGCCTGCGGCGGCGGTGGCGGCGGCGGATCTAGCGGCGGCTCGCCCGAGTCCGTCGTGCTCGAGGCCGAGCCCAACGACACTTCCTCCGGCGCCGTCGAACTGCTCGTGGGCCAACCCGGGCAGGGCTCGCTCGCGCAAGCCGGTGACGTCGACTGGTGGCGCCTGGAGCTGGCGCGCGACGAACTGGTGCAGCTCGAGGTCTTCGCCGTGCGCGCGGATCAACTGACCTGGGACGACGGGAACTCACCCTCGGTCGCCTCCGTCCCGCGCATCGACGTGTACATGCCGGACGCGACCACGGTCTGGCGCACGCACGACTATCAGCCCGGCGCTGCGCCTGGCGCGCCGAGCTTCGAGCACAAGCCGCAGGACTTCGACTTCTCGTTCCTGCGCGCGCCGGCCGACGGCTCGTACTTCGTCCGCATCCAGCCGATCGCAGGGACACCTTCCGGCGGCGGCTACATCCTCCGCGCGCGCAAGGCGAGCTTCGGGACGGCTCAGCGCGAGGTCGAGAACGCCGGCGTGAGCGGAGTGAACGACACTCCCGCGACCGCGCAGGCGCTCCAGGCCGGCGCGTTGTTCGGCGCACAGTCGAGCGGCGATGTCGATGTGTTCTCGTTCCAGGTCGCGGCGCCGACGCTGGCGAGCTTCGACCTCCACGCCGAACGCGGCGGCATGCTCGGCGGCGCGGGCGACTACCTCGACATGGCGCTGCGCCTGCTCGCCAGCGACGGTGTCACGGAGCTCTCCAGCTCGGACAACGTGCACTTCGCCGACCCGCGGCTCGAGCACTCCTTCAGCGCGCCGGGGACCTACTACCTCGAAGTCTCGCAGGCGCGCGGCGCCACGTCGGGCGAGTACATGCTCGTTCACGCACGCCAGCCGCTGAGCGCGCCGACGCTCGAGATCGAGACCAACGACGCGCCTGCTCAAGCGCAGCCCATCGCGCTCGGCGCGTGGATCGAAGGCGCGGTCGCGCCCGGCGACGAGGACTGGTTCAGCGTCGTGCTCAGCGCGGGCGACATGTTCGAGTTGCAGCTGCTCGATGGCTCCAACGCCGATGATCTGGTCGGCGTCGCCGTGCCTGGACTCGTGCGGCCCGACGGCGTCACCGCGTTGCAGGCCGGCGGCGCGTGGAGCGGCCGCAAGCTCAGCGCGGTCGTCGGCGCGAGCGGCGCGCACTACGTTCACATGACGCACGACGGCAGCGCCTCGAGCTACCGCTTCCGCGCGCGCGTGCTGCGCTCGGCGACGTTCGAGACCGAGCCCAACGACGCGCCGGCGCAAGCGCCCGCGCTCGCCGCTGGCCAGCGCTTCGCGGGCGAACTGAGCGACGCCGACCGCGACTGGTTCCGCGTCGACGCCGAGGCCGGCAAGCTGGTCGTGCTCCAGTGCTACGGCGGCTGGGCGGTGAACGGCGGCTCGGGCGAGCGCAGCACGTGGGGTTCGTCGGTCGCGCCCTACCTGATCCTGCAGGACGACGCGCCGCTTCCCACCGAGCTCTACCACAGCACCACCGACGTCCAGTTCTGCACCACCGAGGGCATCGCCGAGTTCGAGCCCGCCGTCGCCATCGCGTTCATCTCGCCGACCACGGCGACCTACTACCTGAGGGTGTTCGACTCGCAGTCGCGCTTCTCGATCGATCACCTCTACGTGATCGAACGGCGTTGAGCGATCCGCGCGCGCCGCTCAGCGGCGGTGCTTGATGAGCAGCAGCGTCGAATCCGACGCGAAGCCCTGCGCGGGATCCAACTCGCGCAGCAGGAACTCGAAGCGCTCGCGCGCCTGCGCGTTCGGTTGGACCTTGCCGTCCGGGCCCGTCTCGCGCCAATTGCCGGGAATGCCGCCAAACGGATCGGAGCGCGGAACGATGCGCGCGTTGAGGTATGTCGGCGACAGCGCAGCGAACGCGCCCATGTCGACCTTGAAGTCGTGACCCGGCATCCCGCGGCCATCTTTGCTCGCGGGCTGCAGCGGCGCCTTGTTGGTCAGCCCGTGGGTGTCGTAGACCACGAGGTTCTCCGGGAAGTAGCCGAAGGCGCCGATGTTGCCGAGCACCATCGACTCGCCGGGGAGCGTGTGCAGCGCGAGCGCGCGACCGATGTCGATCCACTCGGCGATGTCGACCACGCCCTTGCGCCAGACCTCGTACTCGCTGCGGTACTCCTGGCCCCAGCGGAAGTGGCTCGCCTCGCGCAGCGCGCGCGGAGCGAGGTGGAGGTCGAAGCCTGGCGCGAGGCCCAGCAGCACGAGGGTCGCGCCCGCGGAGTGCGCCGCAGCGCGTGAGCTGAGCGCTGAGAGCCACGCCGCCGCGGCGAGCGCCACGAACGGCAGCGCAGGCACGAGCATCCGGTGCATCATCATCCAGTCGCCGCCGACGAGTGCGACGTAGGCGCTCGCCAGCGCGACCGCGAGGAGCGCCGGAAGTGCGAGGCCCGTCGCGTCGCGTCGCGCCACCCACACCGCGCCGCCGAGCGCGAGCGGGATCGACAGGACCGCGAGCCCCAGGCTCGCGACGTACTTCGCGCCGCGCTCGAGCGCGATCAGGCCGAGATGGACCTTCACTCGCGCGGTGTTGGGACCCCACTCGCCGAAGTACGAATGGCGCCACAGCACGTACGACGCGCACACGGCGGCCGCGACGAACGCGGTGATCAGCACGGGGCGCAGCGCGCGCGCTCGCTCGCCGCTCGCCGCTCCAGCGCGAATCTGTGCGAACGCCGCCGCGGCGAGCGCGATGGCGATCCACACGAACCCATCGGCGCGCAGGAGCACGGCTGCAGCAGCCCACAGGCTCGCTCTCACACTTGCGGTTCGTTCGCCGCCCGGTCGCGTGAGCGCGTCGAAGCAGGCGAACACGCACAGCGCGAAGCTCATGGTCTCGAGGCCGCCCGTGGCCCACACGCCGATCGGGGGCAGCGCCGCGAACATGAGAGCGCTCCAAAGTTGCGCAGGCTTCGACGTCGCGGTTGGCGCTGCGATCGAGCGGGCGACGAGCCAAGTGAGGGCGAGCGCGCTGGCGGCGCTCACGAGCCGGCTCGCGACCATCGGCGCAGCTCCCAGCCGATCGAATGCGGCGCACAGGAGCACCCACAGGTAGTTCGAGAAGCCCTCGACCGGCGGCGACTCGCCCAGGTTCCACACCAGCCCGTGGCCCTGCGCGAGGTGGCGCGCGTAGCGGAACGAGATGAACGCGTCGTCGACCAGGAAGTCGAAGCGCCACGCGGCCGCGAGCGTGAGCGCGAGCGCCGGGAGCGCGGTCGCCGCCAGCGCAGCGGCCGGGGCCCGTCGCGGGACTTCAGGGGCGCTGGCGTGCATGTCCGAGTGGAGCCTACGGCGCCGTTTCGCTCGCGCAAACGGCCGTCGGACGACGGCTGCGCGCGCGCAGCGCCAATCGTCGTCGCGGTGTCGCCAGCGTCTGCTGGCCCTCGCGCGGGTCGCATCGCGCGCTGCGCTGCCTACAATCCCGCGCCCAATGCCCGCTCTCGTTCGCCGCGCCCTCGTCGCGCTCTGTTTCGCGCTGGCGGCGGCCTGGGCGTGGAGCCCCTTGTTCGCGCACAGCCTGCGCGGCGAGGAACTCGGCGCGGCGCAGGCGCTGCGGCGGGTCGACTCGCTGGCCGACGCCGCGCGCTTCGATCCGTCCCACACGCACGCGCTCGCGGCGCTCGCCGGCGCGGCGTTCGCGCGCGCGCTCGACGGCGCCTCGGCCGCGAGTGAACTCGTGCTGTGGCGCGTTCACCACGTCGCGTTGCTCCTCGCGGCGGCCTGGCTGCTAGGACGCTTCATGCGGCGCCTCGGCGAGCCCTGGATCGGCGCTGAACTCGCGCGGGCCGCGGGCTGGGCCGCCGCTCTGCTCTTCGCGCTGCACCCGCTGTCCGTCGCGGCTCTGGCTTCAGTGCGCGCCGGAGCGCTGCTGTGGGCGCTGGTGTTCGCGTTCGCCTGCCTGTGGTGCTTCCTGCGCGCGCGCCAACAGCGCGACCCGCGCGCGCTCGGCTGGGCCGCCGCGCTCGCGACTCTCGCCGGGCTGTGCCACGGCGTCGCGTTCGCGCTTCCGCTGTGGCTCGCCGGCGCCGAATACGCCTCGTCGGCGCGCCGCCGCCCCGCAGTGGCCAAAGCGCGCGCCGCAGCGAGTTCGTTCCTCGTCGCCGCGCTGTGCGTCTCGGTGGACTCCGTCGTGCGCGCGCTCGCAGCCGACGGCGCGATCGTGCCGCCCGAGTTGAGCGCGGCCTTCGCCTCGCTCGGCTCGCCGTTCGCGACCGCTGCGACCATGGTCGAGCGGCTGGGCATGCTGTGGGTCGCGGTGAACGCGCACGTCGCGCCCGGATCGGGCTTCGTGCTGGCCGGTCTCGCCGCGCTGGCGACGCTGCACCCCATGCTCGGCGCCGCGCGCGCCGCTCCGCGTCTGTGGGGCTGGATCCTGGCGGCCGTCGCAATCGCGCTGGTCTCCACCGAGTTCCTCGCCGCGCGCGCGCGCGTCCATCCGCTCGACTGGTCGCTGGCGGACACGCTGCTTCCAGCGGCCGCCGTGGCGTCGAGCGCGAGCGCGCTCGCGATCACTTCGCGCTCGGGAGCGTCGCGCGTAGCTCTGCCCGCGTTGGTGGGGGTGTTGTTCGCGCTGGTGTCGCACCTCGACGCGTTGGCGTACTCGCGCGCCGCGCGCGAGGTCGCGGCCGCCCGCTCAGCGCTCGCTTCGATCGACCAGGAGGTCATCGTCGTCGATGCCCCCGCGAGCGCGTTCGGCGTGGGGGCCTTCGAGGGCGCGCCGTGGCGCTGCGCGGACGTCGACGCGTTCTCCGTATGGCTGCGCATGCCTGCGGCTCACGCGCAGCGCGCTGCCGGCGCCGTCTGGCTGCGACCGGTGGTCGACAAGCAGGGCGAGAGGGAGTGGCGCTCAGCGCGCTTGCGGCCGGCCGCGGCGCCGTTCAGCGAGGTCAGCTGGGTGCGCGAGGGACGCTCGCCTGGTCTCGAGGTGGACCCGCTGAGCGCGGGCGCGTTGCTGGTCAGCTTCGAGGATCCGCTCGAGAGCGCGCGTCCGCTCGCCATGGCGTGGCGCACTCTGGCGCGCGCGGGCGAGAGCGAGAGCGAGGGCCGCTGCGCCGGGGTCTTCAGCGAACTGGGCGCGACTCCGCAGGCCAGTTTCGACCTCGAGCGCAACCTCGAGTGGCTCGCGAGCGACGAAGTGCGCCTGATCTGGTCGGAGTCGGGCTGGAGCCGCATCGACAGTGCGCGACTCGCCCCGCGTCTGCCTGCGCCGGCGCTCGCGCGCGAACCGCGCATCGATCAAGGTCGCTGGAGCTTCGCGCGCCTCGCGCCCGCGCCGGCTGGCGCGCTGCCCCGCGCCTGGACCCTGCGCTTGATCGACCTCGAGCGACTGCGCTCGTACGAGCTCGCTCCAGGCGTCGAGAGCGACAGCGAACTGCGCTTCGAGGCCGTCGGCGAGTTGACTGAGCGCCTGCGCGCCGAAGCCGCCGGTCCGCTCATGTGGCGCCTGGACGCGCTCGTCGACGGCCAGTGCGTCGAGCGCATGGAAGGCTCGCTGGAGCGCTAGTCGCGCTCGCATCGCGAGCGATGCCTGGTGGGATTCGCGCGCCGCCTGAGCGCGCGGCGCGACGAAACTCCGCGCGACGGAGCTCCGCGGGTTCAGGCCGCGCTACTTGACCAGCGGCTGGAGCTCGCGCACCAGGTTCTTCGCGGTCTCGTCCTGCGGGTGCGTGAACGAAGCCCACAGCGCTTCGGAGTAGGCCAGATTCAATCGGCGCTGCTTCTCGAACTCGCTGAGGTCCGCGTTGTTCAGCGCCGTGTTGCGCAGGAGCATGACGTAGTTGAGCGAGACCTCGCGCAGCTTGGGATCGCGCTCGATGGCGCGCTTCCACAGCTTGACCGCTTCCTCGAACGCGTTGCGCGTGAGGATCGCCAGTTCGCCCATGTACATCAGCGCCAGCGCGTTGTCCTCGTACTCGATCAGCTCGCTGAACAGCTTGGTGGCCGTCTCGGTCTGACCCGAGCGCATCGCGAACTGCGCGAGCTGGAGCTTGGGGTCTGTGCGGCGCGTGCCGGCGTCGCTCACGCGCTGGAGTTCGGCCGTCGCCTCCTCGTGGCGTCCGAGGTTGGCGAGCGCCGAAGCGATCGTGAGCGCGGTCGGCGAGTGCGCGGGCTCGAGCTCAGCGGCGCGCCTGAAGTACGCCAGGCCCGCCTCGGGACCTTCGGTGGCCATCACGAATTGGCCCCAGTTGAAGGCCTCGGAGAAGGCCATTTGCTCAAGCGGAACGCGCGCGCCGCGCGACGCGCGCGCGTAGCGCGCCTGCACGCCGGCGTTCATCTGCCGCCTCCGCTCGAGGAGCTGCGTGCAGCGGTGTTCGCCCGTGAGGATGTTCTTCACCATCACGAACGCGACGTCCATCTCGCTCACCGAGATCGGCTCGCCCTGCTGCGCGCGCCAGGCGATGTACTGGTCGAGGTAGTGCTGCGGACTGGTCCCGTCGGGCCCGAAGTCGAAGCCCGGGTCCTTCTCGAGCAGGTCGGCGTTGCGACCGAGGAACATGTTGCGCGCGCCCTTGTACTCGAGCAGTTGGTGGTCGTCGGTGTTGAGCGGACCGACACCGCTGAGCGCGCGGAAGTGGGCCGGGCTGGCGCCGTGGTAGGCGAACAGCGTGGCCAGGTTGAAGCACGTGACGCGCGCGAGGTCCTGACGGATCTCGGGCACGTCGAAGCGCTCTTCCATCCGCGCGAAGTCCGGTTGCAAAGGCTCGAGAGACGCCAGGCAGATCACGTCGGACTCGACCGTCATGAAGGCCTCGACGTGCGGGAACTCGGAGTTGATCGTGCGCACGATCAGCTCGATCGTCTCGTTGGACTGCTCGTAGTGGTGGAACCACACCATCATCACGCCGCCCGGATTCAGGCGCGCCTTGCAGTCGCGGTAGAAGTCGTCGGTGAACAGGCTGCCGATGCCCGCGATCCAGGGGTTGGAGGGCTGCGAGACGATCAGGTCGTACTTGCGCGGGACCGTGCGCAGGAAGGTGCGCGCGTCGTCCTGGTAGACGTGCGTCTTGGGGTTGTCGAGGACCTGGTGGTTGAAGGGCTTGAACAGATAGTCCGCGTCGAGCACCGCCTTGGAGATCTCGACCACGTCGATGCGCTCGACGGAGGGGTGCAGGCTCATCGCGCCGGTGGTCACGCCCGAGCCGTGGCCGATCACCATCACGTCCTTGGCGTCGGGCAGGAACAGCATCGGGATGTGACCCGAGAGCACGAAGGTGATCATGTCGAGCGGCCCGGTCGAGGCGTCGCCCTTGCTGTTGATGTAGATCGCCGCGTTGCGATCGCGCCGCACGCCCATCACGGTCGCGTCGGCGTCCTCCTGCAGATAGAACTCGTCCCAGCCATCCTTCTTGGGATCGTTGTCGCGGATGTGCTTGCGCTTCCAGGCCTCGAAACTGGTGGCGGGGTAGCGCGAGCGCACGAGCTCGTTGTCTTCGAGCTGCGAGGGCAGCGGCCGGCGCAGGCGCAGGTGCCCTTCGGCGTGGTTCAGCGTCTTGTGCCAGTGCGAAAGACCGACGGCGTAGAAGGCCAGCACGCCGAGCGTCGCGACGAGCGTGGTCGCGCGCTGAACGAGCGGGAACTCGGTCGCGGCGAACAGCAGCAGCAGCGCGGCGGCCATGTTGAGCCCGAGGTTGAAGTGCAACGCGCCGTCGATGCCCAGGTTCGGCATCAGGAACAGGCTCGTGACCGTCACGCCGAGCACGTTGCCGATCGTGTTCCAGGCGTAGGTCGAGCCGACCGTGCCGCCGATGCTCGCCGCGCTGCGCGCCTGGATCTGCGAGACCAGCGGGAAGCCCATGCCGATCAGCATCGTCGGCAGGATCAGCATGGCGAAGCAGATCAGCGCCTGGCCGGTGAGGAAGCGCTCGAAGCCGTAGGGCTTCTCCGCGTCGGCCAGCATCACCGTCGGATCGTCGCTCCACACGAGCAGCTCGGTGCGCATCGAGCTGACCCAGTAGGGCAGGTGCTCGACCACGTAGGTCGAGAGCGCCACCGTGATGATCACGCCGAACTGCGAGAGCGCGAGCAGCGCCAGCGGCTTGCGCACGTTGATCAGCGAGATCACTCCGCTGCCCAGGCCGATGCCGGTGATGAAGCACATCAGCATCACCGTGAACGAGAACGTCGAAGAGCCCAGGCCCAGCGCGATGATGCGCAGGTACACGATCTCGTAGCCCATGGCCGCGAAGCCGGCGAGCGCCAGGGCCCACAGCGTGGCCGAGAACTGACCGCGCGTGTAGTGCTCCGTCGGCGGCGCTTCGTGCTCGGTCGGCTGCGCGCTCATCGTCGTGCGCGAGTCGGCCAGCCAGACCATCGCCGCGGCGACGAAGTTGAGCGACGAGGCGGCGATCAGCGAGCCGTAGATGCCGAACTGGGGCAGCAGGTAGAAGCCCGCGAGGCCCGAGCCGATCACCGCGCCGATGTTGTTGAGCGCGTACAGGCTCGCGACCGCCTTGCGCGTCTGCGCGACCTCTTGCACGAGGTAGCGCGCCAGCACCGGCAGCGTGCCGCCCATCATCACCGCCGGGACCGTGATCACGCCGAGCGAGAGCACCAGGCGCAGCACCGTCTTCAGGCCGGCCTGCTCGAAGGTTGCGGCGGCCACGCTCTCGTACATCGCGCCGGCGATGCCCGTCAGCCAGGGCAGCGCGATGCAGTACAGGCCGATCAGGACCTCGAGCACCACGTACACCATCAACGGGCGCTCGCGCTTGTCCGAGCGCTTGCCGAACAGCACCGCGCCGAGCGCGAGGCCGCCCATGAACACGCCCAGCACGACCGCGTGCGCCTTGGCCGTGCTGCCCGTGAGGTTGGCCAGCAGTTTGGCCCACACGACTTCGTGCATCAGGCCTGCAAGTCCGGACAGGAACAGCGCGAGCAGGACGAGCCCGCGCTGGCGGGTGGACGAAGTCATCGGGAGGTGCGGTGGGGGCGCCGGGGGACGGGTTGTAAGCGAGCCAAACTACCAAACCGCTTCGCGCCCAAGCCCGCGCGCGGCGCTGCTACATTTCCGCGATGCCCTCACAGCCCACGAAGCAACTGGAGTGGTTCCCGAGTCCGCGGCCGGGCCGCGAGTTCGAGATCCGCTTCGAGTGCCCCGAGTTCACCTGCCTGTGCCCCAAGACCGGCCAGCCCGACTTCGCCACGATTCGCATCCGCTACACGCCGGCCGAGCGCTGCGTCGAACTCAAGAGCCTCAAGCTCTACCTGTGGTCCTACCGCGACCAGGGCGCCTTCCACGAGGCCGTGACCAACCAGATCCTCGACGATCTCGTAGCGCTGCTCGCGCCGCACAAGATGGTGGTCGAGGGCGACTTCATGGTGCGCGGCGGGATCCACACGGTGGTCGAGGCGAGTTATCCGTGACGGGCGCGGGCTTTCGCAGAGCCCCGCGACTTGGCGGCCGCCGCGCCTGACTGCGTCGCGCAGAGCGCAATGCTCCACGGCAGCCACTCGTCGAGTGCTTGCGGCTGAGAGCCGAGCCAGCTCGAAGTTGGGTCGATGCGCTGCACGTCGGCCGCGAGCGTTCGGGCGATTCGCGCGCTCTCCACTTGCTGCACGCGTGGGGACGCGGACTTTGCAGCCTCGCAGGTCTCGAGCACCGTAGCCACGACGCGGCAGAACGCGCGTTGGCTGGTGCGTACGACCGGCAGGGGCGCGAGCAACGCTTCGAGCTCCGCGCGACGCGCGAGTTGGAAGCGCAGGCTGTTTCCGACCGCGGTCGAGCGCACGATTCCGGCGGCCGCGAGGCTCTCGAGCGCTTCGCCGATCGAGCGCTTGGTGTACGCGGCTTCCGCCGCGAGATCGCGCGCGTCGAACCCGCGCGCCTCGCCCTCGAGCAGCAGGATGCGCAGGACTTCGCTGCGCGCCGTGGCCCCGAAGAGTGCGCGACAGCGCAGGCCTAGCGTCGCGCCTTCGTTGCGTTGGCCCAGCCGCGACTTGCCCGACGCGCGCCATTCGAACGGCTCGCCAGCGCCGGGCCAGCGCTGCTTCGTGACGCGCTGCAGCGTCCCTGCGTAGGCCGCCCACGCGAGGCCCGCAACGCCGTCCTTGCGCAGGTGCTCGATGCGAGAGCGCGAGACGAACGCGATGTTGGCCGCGCACCAGTCGAGTGACTCGTCGCGCAGACGCGCGTCGGCGTCGCCGAGGCGCCCGGTGAGCAACACCAACGCGTCGATGTCGATGCACGCAGGGAACGTGCTCGGACGCCAACCCGAGACGCCCAGGCTGCTCCAGGCGCTCCACGCGTAGTCGACGACTCGCGCGCGCAGCTCCTCGATCGCGCTAGAGCTCTTCATCGCCCACCTCCGCTTCGAACAAGGCCAAGGCTCCGCGGAGCGACGTGAGGAACCCAGGCGACGGATCGTGAGTGCGACACCAACGCGCGGCCGCGAGCAGCTCGTCGCTCGATGGCGACAACGCGCGCAAGTCGCCGGTGTGCTTGCTGCGCGGCCCCTGATCCGTCGCCGCGTAGAGCTTGAAGTGGATCTGGTCGAAGCGGCTCGCGACGTGGACGACGAGTGCGCCGAATCGGCGGATCGAACTGCGCTCGACGAAGCCGTGCGGCAAACCGAAGTCGAGTAGCGCTGTCGGGCCCGGATTGATCCAGTTCGGGTCGAGACCCAGGGCGTCGGCCACGTCCCGCGCAGCCTCGTGCAAGGCAGCAGGCAGCGGCTGCGCGCGATCGAGTCGCTCACCGTCGACCAACGCCACGATGTCGACGTCGTGGGTGGCGCGCTCCACGGCTCCCAGGAGCAGCAGCCCCGACCCTCCGATCACCGCGAAGGCGGCGGACTGGCCGCGGAAGGCAAGGGTCTCTCCCAGGGCCAAGAGGGCTTCGTTCAGGCGTTCGTGGTCGAGGTCGGGCACGGTATGATCCTCTCGGATCGGGAAGATCATACGCTTGATCGGCGTTTCCGCAACCGGCAGCAACGGTCCCAGGCCCGGGCCGTCGGGCATGCCGCGCGCCGCGTCGCTCGTGCCGCAAAGTGTCGAGTATCCCGTGGCGAAGTCAGCAGTTTGGGCTCAGGCTGGCTGCCGGTGCGTCGTCGCCGGTGCGCGTGCGATTGCCGCGGCCGCGGGCGCTTCGGCTCCCGCGGGCGCGCCCGACTCCCCGCTGCCGGCAGCCGGGGCCGGCATGGGCGGTTGAGGTCAACTGGCCACGGGTCGTGCCGGCGCTCGACCGGCGGCGGCTGGGCGAGCTCGCTCGGCACCTCGCAGCTACCAGTGCGGGCGCTTTCCGGAGGTGAAGCGGTGAATGGCTAACGCGTGATGTGCTTGGAGGGCCGAACGCCGGTGCCGTCGAGCCGGGACTCAGACCCAATGCCCATCCGGCTCGCCGACCTCGACACCCAGGCGGGGTCTCGCCGGCTGCCGCCGCGCAGGACCCGCAGGGTGCCGGAAACGCTGTCGTCTCGCAGCCCGTTGCGATCACGCGGCGGCGCGATCGCCTGAAAGTTATCGCCACACCACTCCCACACGTTTCCATGCGCGTCGTGCAGGCCGAGGGCATTGGCGTGCAGAGTCCCGGTGGCGCAGAGAACCATCTGGCTCGTGTAATCCTCCAGGTAGTCGATGCTCGCCACGCCGACGAGTTCCTTCTTGTCGTCTCCGGTCGTCCAGAGCGTGCGCGTCCCGCCGCGGCAGCCGTATTCCCATTGCGCCTCGCTAGGGAAGCCGCACCACCCGACCTCGCGTTGCAGCATCGCGGTGATGTCGTCCCAACTGATGCCGTTCGCAGGAACGAGCGGCGTGTCGCCTTGGTAGTGGAAACCCCGCCGCAACGACACACGGTCCCACTGCTCGTGCGTCATCTCGTACTTCGAGAGGAAGAACGGATCGAGGTCCACTTGAGTGATCCAGTCCAGTTGGCCGTCGTCGACGGTGCTCTTCGGCACACGGCCGCCGGGCAAGAGCACGAAGACCATTCCGGTCTCCGGCGTCAGCGTGAGTCGCCCATCGGCATCGCGCAGCACGCGGCCGTCCGGGCCGAGCTTCGGTTCCGTGCCGGTCTGCAAGTGAACGAACTCCCACAGGCCGGTCACAGGGTTCTCGCCGAGCGGCAGCAGGCCCAGTTGCGGCGTCAGGCGCTCGCCGCTCGGCCACTTCTGGCCCGCGTACTTCGGCGCCTTCGAGATTCCCTCGATTGCTTCAGCCCAGCGCGCCCTCGCCTTGTCGCTGAGTGCGGCCTCCTTCGCGACGACGAGCATCTGCGCTTGCCATTGGAGATCCGTCTCGAGTGTCGCGAGCTGTGAGCGCAGCCACTCTGCAGCGCTGTCACGACTCGAGTTTGCGTCGAGCTCTGCGAGCTTCGCCTGCACGTCCTTCAGGCCAGGACGCCAGTCGATGCCGCGCGTGAGGTCCTCCTCCTGGCCATTCAGGAGCTTCTCGGACTCCTCGATCCACCAGAGGAAGGCAGGTTTGCCGAGTTGGTCGAGGCCATCGAGCGTCCGGCTCTGCGCGCGCAGACGCGCGAGGTCCTGGATCATGCCGCTCAGTCTGCCTTTGCGGCTCGCGGCGCGCAGCGCAACGTTGGCTGCCTCGGTCTCGCGGGCGAAGTTGACCGAGAACGCGACGCCGCCGAGCAGCGCGAGCACAGCTGCCGCCAGCGACGCGGCCAGCGGTTTGTTTCGTTGCACCCACTTGCGCGTTTCGGCCCACGCGCCGGCCTCGTAGGCCGCGACCACGCGGCCGTCGAGGTACGCGCGCAGATCGTCGGCGAGAGCCATCGTCGTTGGATAGCGCGCTGTTATCTCGCGCTGCATCGCCTTCTCGATGATCGCGACCAGCTCGGGCGGCGTGCGCGGCGCGAGCGACTCGAGCGGCTCCGGCGGGCCGCGCAGCACGGCGGCGAGGATCGTGTGCTGCGAAACGCGGCCCTCGGCCGGCACGTAGGGCAGGCGGCCGGTCGCGAGCTGGTAGAGCATCGCGCCGATCGCGTAGACGTCGGAGTGGGGGCCGAGCTTGTCGAGCTGACCACGCGCCTGCTCGGGCGGCATGTAGCTGGGCGTGCCGACCACGTCGCCGTCCATCGTCACTAGCGGTGAGTCGGGCGTGCTGTCGCGCTGTTCGCGGCGCTCGGTGCGCACGACGCTGGCGCTGGCCGCACTTTCCGGCCGCAGGCGCAGATCGTGCTTGTCCTCGCGGCCCAGCACGCGCGCCAGGCCCCAGTCCATCACGTACACCTCGCCGAACTTGCCGACCATCACGTTGGCCGGCTTCAGGTCGCGGTGCACGACGTTCTTCGAATGCGCGTAGGCGACCGCCTCGCATACGCGCAGCATCACGTTGAGCGCGCGGACCTGGTTCCAATCCTTGTGGCCCGCGTGGACGTGCTCGAAGACCGCCTTGAGGTCCTCTCCCTTCACGAGCTTCATCGTGAAGTACACGCGGCCCGCGGCGTCCAGGCCGAGCTCGTGCACCGGCACGATGCCGGGGTGGTCGAGCTGGCCGGTGATCTGCGCCTCTTCGAGGAAGCGCCCGAGCGTCTTGGGATCGACCGCCGGCGTTTCGCCGCTCGCGACGCCGCCCTTGCCGAGCACGACCTTCATCGCGAGCGTGCGGCGCAGCTCTTCGTCCCACACGCGCAGGATCGCGCCCATGCCGCCCTCGGCGACTTTGCCGAGCAATCGATAGCGCTTGTCGCGAGGCCCGTCGCCTTGCAGGCGTTCGAACAACTCCCAGCGCGACGCGGACTCGGCGTCGAGGCCCGGACTCGACGCTAAGGACTCGCCGAAGCGCTCGTGCAGTTGCTGGAGCACTCCGCCGTCCGTGTGCACGGCGCGGCCAGCGAGATCGTCGGCGAATCGTTGCAGCGCCGACATCTCGCGCAGCTCGCGTTCGTGCTCGGGATGCGTCGCGCACAGCGCTTCGAAGTCGGGCTTCTCTCCGCGTTCGATCCGTTCACAGAACGCGAAGAACAGCTCCTGCGCGCGCGGGTCGAACTCGGACTCCGAGGGCAAGCTCGTGGTCGTCATGCGAGGGGCCAAGATAGCTCGGCTTCGCTGAAACGAAGGAGCGATCCAGTCGGCGACTCAGTGGGTCCCGCGAGCCGCGAGGTGCGCCGTCACGCGCGGCAAGAGCGCGAGGTAGCGATCGACGAGTCCGCGGTGCGAGCCCGGGTGTTCCTCGTGCGTGTGCGCAACGCCGAGCGAGCGCAGCTTGTCGGAGAGTTTCCGCAGGCCCCACTGCAGGTGGTACTCGTCGCGCAGGCCGCACTCGAGGTGCAGCCACTCGAGCTTGCGCAGCGCGTCGACGTGGCGCTCGCACGCGAGCAGCGGGTCGAACTCGAGCCAGCGGCGCCACACACTTTCCACGCGAGCGGCAGTGCGCAGTTCGAACGGCAGATCGAAGCCCAGCGGCGATTCGACGTTCGGCGAGTAGCACGCGGCCATCGCGAGCACGTTGATCACTTCGTGCTTGTCGCCCGAGAGGTCCGGCTCGCGCGCGAACTCGGCCAGGAAGCGCGCCGGATCGCCGCCGTACGCGACGAGTCCGCGCAGGCACGCGGGGAACGAGTTCGCGTAGCACAACTCGAAGTCGACGTCGCCGCTGATCGAGCCGGCGACGGGGAAGCGCTCGTGATGGAGCATCGCCAAGCGAAGTGCGCCGAAGCCGCCCGAGGACTTGCCGACGAGCGCGCGCCGGCCGCGCAGCGTGGGGAAGTGTGCATCGACGAAGTCGGGCAGCTCGAGCGCGACGTAGTCCTCGTAGTTCCCCAGCAGCGCGGAGTTCACGTACTGGCTGCCGCCCATGCGTGTGAAGCAGTTGGGCGCGACGAGAATCGCCGGCGGAACCTCGCCGCGCGACACGAGCTCGTCGAAACGCGCCACCACGTGCCGGCGCCAGGGATGCGTCTCGAAGAAGTCGCGGCCATCGCCCGTGAAGCCGCAAAGGAGGAACACGACCGGGAAACGCGCACTCGACTCGCGCGCCTGCGGCGGCAGGTACACGGGAACTTCGCGCTCGTGGCCGTCGCCTGCGCGATTGCCGCGCAGCGCGACGCTCGCGAACACCGGTCGCTCGACGCGGCCGTGCAGTCCTGTGGGCCCGGGCATCGCGGCGTCAGAGCGTGAGCCCGAGTTCCTCGCGCAGCTTCGCGTAGCCGGGCTTGATGGCGTCGAAGATGATGCGGACCCGGTCTTCGTAGTGGAGGAACGCGCTCTTCATGCCGTTGATGGCGATCTTCTCGAGGTCGGCCAGCGAGCAACCGAACTGCTCGACGGCGATCACGCACTCCTCGCTCATCGAGGTGCGGCTCATCAGCCGGTTGTCGGTGTTGAGCGTCACGCGGAAGCCGCGGTCGAAGTAGAAGCGGAAGGGATGCTCGGCCATCGAGGGCGTCGCTCCGGTGTGCACGTTGCTCGAGAGGCACACCTCGATCGGGATGCGGTGGTCGAGCACGTACTGCGCCAGCGCGCCCATTTTGATCACCTTGCGGTCGTACACGACGATGTCTTCCATCAAGCGCGTGCCGTGACCGATGCGGTGCGCGCCGCAGTACTGCAGCGCCTGCCAGATGCTCTCGGGGCCGAAGCTCTCGCCGGCGTGGATCGTGATCGAGAAGTTCTGGCGCTTGACGAAGTCGAACGCGCGCTGGTGGTCCTTCGCCGGGTGCCCGGCTTCCTCGCCGGCGAGGTCGAACCCGACGCAGCCCTGAGCGCGGAACGTGACCGCGAGCTCGGCGAGTTGGAACGAGAGGTGCTCGGGCTCGTTGCGCATCGCGCACACGATCAGTCCGAAGCCGATGCCGAACTTCTCCTGGCCCGCGCGCAGCCCGCGCAACACGGCGAGCATCACGCCGTCGAGACCCAGGCCGCGCTGGGTGTGGAAGTGCGGCGCAAAACGCACCTCGGCGTACACCACGCCGTCCTGCGCCATGTCCTCCATGAACTCGAAGGCCACGCGCTCGAGCGCCTCACGCGTCTGCATCACCGCGATGGTGTGCTTGAAGCCCTCGAGGTACAGCGGCAGCGTCTTGCGGTTCGCGCCTTCGAAGAACCACGCGCGCAACAGCTCGGGATCGCTCTCGGGCAGCTCTTGGTAGTCGGCCGCGCGCGCCAGCTCGAGCACGGTCTGCGGCCGCAGTCCGCCGTCGAGGTGCTCGTGCAGCAGCACCTTGGGCGTGCGGCGCACGATCTCGCGTGCGGGGCGGTAGGTGGAAGCGCTCTGGGAGGTGCTTGCGTTCGGCGTCATGGCGCGAATGTAGCCCTCGCGCGTCGCGCGCCCAAAGCGTGGCGCCGCTATCCTGCGGCGCTCGAGAGCACCCAAGGAGTTCCGCCGTGACCCGTTCCGTCCGAGTTCGCTTCGCCCCCAGCCCGACCGGCATGCTGCACATCGGCGGCGCTCGCACGGCCCTCTTCAACTGGGCCTACGCGCGCCGCCACGGCGGCCAGTTCCTGCTCCGCATCGAGGACACCGACCCCGAGCGCTCCACGCGCGAGTACGAGCGCGCGATCCTCGAAGGCCTGCGTTGGCTGGGGCTGGACTGGGACGAAGGTCCGGACGTCGGCGGTCCTCACGGACCGTACCGGCAGTCGGAGCGTTTCGAGCGCTACCGCGTCGTCGCGCGCGAACTGCTCGACTCGGGCCGCGCGTACCTGTGCTTCTGCTCGGCCGAGCGGCTCGACGAAGTGCGCAAGGGCCAGGAGGAGCGCAAGGAGCGCATCGCCTACGACCGTCGTTGCATGGCGCTCGATCCCGCGCAGGCCAAGGCGCGCGTCGACGCGGGCGAGAAGGCCGTCGTGCGATTCAAGACGCCGGCTGGACAGACGCGCTTCCTCGATCACATCCGCGGCGACGTGAGCTTCGAGAACGCCGAGGTCGACGACTGGGTGATGCTGCGTTCGGACGGCTCGCCGACCTACAACTTCTGTGTCGTGGTCGACGACGTCGACATGCGCATCAGCCACGTGTTCCGCGGCGAAGAGCACCTGGTCAACACGCCCAAGCAGGTCTTGCTCTACCGCGCGCTGGGGTTCGACGCGCCGGAGTTCGGGCACCTGCCGCTGATGCTGGGATCCGATGGCAAGAAGCTGTCGAAGCGCACCGGTGACACCGCGCTTCAGGACTACCGCGATGCGGGTTACCCGCGCGATGCGGTGGTCAACTTCCTGTGCCTGCAGGGCTGGGCGCTCGACGGCGCGACCGAAGTGTTCGGCGTGAAGGAACTCGTCGAGCGCTTCGAGATCAAGGACGTGCAGAAGGCCGGCGCGATCTTCGACCTCGACAAGTTCCGCTGGCTGGCGGGCGAGTACGTGCGCCGCATGACGCCCGAGGCGTTGTCGGACGCGTGCGCGCCGTTCGTCGTGGCGGCGAACCTGGCGAGCGCGGACGAACTCGCCGCGCGCCGCGCGTGGTTCGTCGAAGCCGTGAAGAGCGAGCAGGCGCGCATCCACGTCTACAGCGAGCTTCCGCCGCGCATCGCGTACCTGTTCCAGCCCGACGACGCCGTCGTGTGGGCGGACGACGCGCTCGCCGCCGTGCGCAAGCACGCGAACGCCGCGCAGACGGTCCGCGACTATCGCGAGTGGCTCGCGCCGCGCATCGAACGCGGCATCGACGCGGCGGATCTGCGCGAGTCGTCGAAGAAGTGGGCGCAGGAGAAGGGCCTCAAGCTGCCGGCGTTCTTCCAACCCGTGCGTCTCGCGCTGTGCGGAGTCGTGCAGGGCGCCGACATGTTCGACGTGATGGCCCTGCTCGGGCCTGAGCACGTCCTCGCGCGCCTGGAGCGCGGCGCGGCGCGCTTGGCGAGCTGACGCGCGTCCCGCGCTCACGCCTCACGAGGCGCTCACGGCGTGAACGTGATCGCCTGCGCGTTCGAGAAGTTGTGCGGGCGCACGCAGGGGCTGTTCCAGACCGGGAATTCGCGCCTCCAGAGTTGGAAGTAGCCGACCTGCCCCGCGTTGAAGGAGTTCCACGCACCCAGCTCAGGCGCGTCGATCGTCCAATACCACACCTCGTCTCGGAGGCTCGCGATGCGGGAGCGCGGCGGCGCGAGGGCGAGCAGTCCTGCGCCGCTCGGCAGGGGCGCAGGCAATGCGTTGGGGCTGTACAGCAGGAACACCGCCCCGTGAGTGGGCGCCCAGAAGTTGCGCCAGCCGTTGGCGCGAAACTGCAGGTCCCGCGCGGTGAGCGACGCGGAGCCCCAGGCGGTCAGCGCGGCGCCGGTGGCGATCTCTCCGGCGCAGCCGGCCTCGGGGTTCGTGCCAGGCCCGCACGGACAAGCGTTCGACCCGTAGGCGAAGCCCACACCGACGCGCGCGTCGTAGGGCGCACGCGCTAGCAACACGCGACCGCGTGCTTCTGCGGAGTGCGGAGACCCGAAGAGCAGATCCTCTCGGCTGTCGCCGTCGACATCCCCTGCGTTGAGGCACGCCAGTCCGAGCACGTCGTAGCGAGCGATGACTGCGCCGTTCGAGATCGAGATCAGCTTCGTCGTGCTCGTGAGGTGCTCGTACGCGCCGATCTCGAGCACGCCATCGCCGTCCACGTCGGCGGCGAGCACCTCGCTCGCGCCGTGCGCGGAATGGGCATACGCCGGCCAGCCCTGCACGACCCGGAGCAGCGAGCCAGTCGATCCGGAGAGGATGTGGAATTCGGAGGTGAACGCTCCGCGGACGATCTCCGGAACACCGTCGCCATCCAGGTCCCTCGTCGGCAAGGCTGGGTAGCCGACCGCCGTGCCCAGCGGCGGAGGAACGTGGACGAACACCACGGCGCCGCTCGCGCCCGAGATCATCTGCGGCGTCATGCTCGCGTTGGGGGGCCAAGGGTCGAGCAAGTAGTCCGGGCGGGCGTCGCCGTCGACGTCACCCATCCGCAGAGCCGTCCGGGCGCTGGCGTGGCGCCGCAACTCGCTGCCGTCGAGGCCGGAGAGCACCAGCATCGCGGGTGGAGTGACCGCGCCCACGTCGCCGTCCAATTCGAGCGCCAGCAGGTCGCCGAAGCCGTCGCCATTGACGTCTCCCAAGCCGAAAGGGTGGTGTCGACGTCGCGCAGCGGGCGCCGATCCTTCCGGATTCCAGCTCCAGTTCGCCAGTACCGCGCCGCTGAAGCCCGAGAGCACGTCGATCGACTCCGCGTTCCAGAAGTAGAGCTCCGAGTCCGGGCCAACCGCCGCCAGCTCGCTCCAGCCGTCGCCATCGAGGTCGCCTAGCGAGAGCTGCGCGCGCTGGTGCTCGCGCAACACGGCGCCGTCGCTGCCTCGCAGAAGCCGTGCGCCGCGCGCGTGGAACACCAGGTTCTCGCGCACACCGTCGCCATCGATGTCGGCGTGCGGCGCGAGGCTCGAGCCCAGCTGCTGCCCCGGCGTCGAACCGGAGCTCACGTACAGCGGATTCTGAGCCGCGGAGGCGAGGCTGAGGGCGAGAACGGTCAGGGAAGAGCGGACGTAGTGCATGTGATGGTGCTCGTCAGACGCCGAGAGATGTCGATCCGCTCGCGAGTCGCGGGAGGGCGAGCGCTGGTCGCACGCTGTCCGCTGCGGTCGATGGGCGCAGAGGCCGGCCGCTAGTGGCTTTGCGGCGCGCGGGTCACGCTCCCGTCCCGTCCGCGCCATCGGCCGCCGCGGCCGGCTCAAGCGCGCGCGCGATCGCGCCGACGAGCGTGTGCGAGGCCCGATGCTCTCCCTGCGATCCACCGTTCGATCCGCTGAGCCGTGGAGCTGCGCGCAAGCGCTGGCCGCGCTGCCCAAGCTGTTCACCGGCGAGCTCGAACTCGCCGACCAACGCAGCCTGCGCGCGCACCTCAACTCGTGCGCGGACTGCAAGGCGGAGTACGCCAGCCAGTCCCACACCGCCAGCGCGATCGCGCGCGACGGCCGCGTCGGGCGCGCGCAAGCCGAGCGCTTGGCGCGTCGCCGCAAGCTCGCCGCGCTGGCGATCGCCGGACGCGACTTCAAGCCGCGCCTGTGGGTGAAGACCATGGTGTTGCCGGCGTTCCTGATCGTGATGCTCGCGCGTCAGTCTCCGCGCGAGTCCTTCGCGCAGGTCGAGGCCGAAGTCGGCGCGTACCGCTTGGGCGAGCGAACGCTCGGCGCGGAGCACCGACCGCAGCGACTTCTGCGCGGAGACCAGCTGCTCGCGGACGAGCACACGCTCTTGCGCGTGTTCGACGACGGCGCAGAGCTGACGCTGTCCGGTGCAGGCGGACTGGTCGTCGAGTCGCCCGCCGAGCGTCGCTACCTGCTCGGCGCGGGCCGCTTCGAGGCGCGGGGCGCGCACGCGTTCACGACCGCCTTCGGCGTGCTCGAACTCGTCTCGGGCGAGCTGTCGATCGAGCTGACCGCGCTCGGCGGTCGAATCGAGCTCCGCGAGGGGACGGCCGAGCTGACGGACGCGCAGGGAACTTGCCTGCTCGTTCCCGGCGAGCCCCTCGCGCTCGGCCCCGACGTGTGAGCCTTCCCGAGCGCGCCATCGCCGCGTCGCTCGATCGTCGGGGAGTCGATTCGAAGCATGGCGGGGCCGCACGACGCCGACACGGCGTGAGTCCGTCACGTCCAGTCGGACGCTCCGCGGTCGCAGACTCCTCCGAGTCAGAGCACGCCGCGAGCAGTTGGACGGCGGACGCCTATAGTCGCGCGCGGCGCGTGCTTGCGCCGCGCCATGGACATCCGCCAGAAGCCGCGCCGTCATTCGCTCGCGCGCCGATCGCTCGTTCGCTCGGTTGAACTCGCCTGCCGGGCGCTCGGCGGTCGTGCGTGGTACCGCTGGCGATTCCTCGGACCTGGCGGGCTCGTCGAGCGTCACGAGACGTTGCGCGTCGCGGGCTTCCCGCGCTCGTTGAAGGTCGCGCAGCTCTCCGACCTCCACGCGGGTTCGTTCCTCGGTCCCGGCGACCTGCGGCACGCGCTCGAGCGGATCGCGGCGCACGCGCCCGATCTCATCGCGATCACCGGCGACTTCATCACCCACGCGCCGCGCGAGCTCGAGCGCGTGCTCGACGACCTGGGACGCCTGCGCGCGCCGCTGGGAGTGTTCGCGGTGCTCGGCAACCACGACTACCGCGGACGCCGCGATCCGTGGATCGTCGAGCAACTCGCCGCGCGCGGCGTGCGCACGCTGCGCAACGAGAGCGCGAGGCTCGAGCTGGGCGACGGCGCGCTGTGCGTGGTGGGGGTGGAGGACCTCGAGGAGTCCAAGTGGCTCGACTTCGCCGCGGCGCGCGCCGGAGTTCGCGCGGGCGACTTCGAGCTCGTGCTCAGCCACCACCCCGCGCTCGCGCCGCACGCCGCGCGCGAGCGTTGCATCGCGGTGCTCAGCGGTCACACGCACGGCACGCAGCTCGACCTGCCGCTCCTGCGCCGCGCGGGTCCGGCCCATCCGGGGCTGCGCGTCGAGTTCGGCGCGACGACGTTGATCGTCAGTCGAGGCTTGGGAGCGATCGGCCTTCCGCTACGCTTTGGGGCGCCCGCCGAGGTGGTGATCGTGAACGTGGAGCCCGACTGACGTGCAAGGTTCGCTCGCGCTGCGGGCCGGAGTGCTCTACGTCGCGCGCCAGGCGCAGGCGTCGTTCGTGCGGCCGTACGACCTCGACGGACGTCCGCTCGGCGCCGGCTTCGCGCTGCGCGACGAGCACGGCGCGGGGTTGCGCGCCGGGGGCATCGACGTCGACTGCGACCGCCAGGTGTGGGTCGCCGACCGCGCGCACGGCTGCGTGCGTGCGTTCAACCTGTTCGGGCTCCAGACCGCGCGCATGAACGGGGCCGAGCGCGAGCGCGACGACGTGCGCGGCGTGCTGCGCGACGTGGCCGACGTCGCGGTGAGCGAGGACGACGAGCAGCGCACGCTGACGATCGCCTGCTCGGGTTGGCGTCGGCACGCGCTGCAGACCTTCCGCGCCGACGGGCTCGCGCTGGCTTCGTTGCGCCCGCTGGGCGATCCGCTGGCGCGCTTCAACGATGCGCAGCGCGTCGCCGTGCGCGGTCGCTTCACGTACGTGTGCGAGTACGGCTCGGCGCGCGTGCAGGTGTTCCGCGACGGGGAGCACAGCTTCGCGTTTCGACCGCTCGACGCGCGCGGCGCCAGCGTGCAGCCCGCGGCGCTCGCTCCGCTCGACGACGGACGCATGGTGATCGCCGCCGGCTCGGATCCGGCCTGCCTGCTGCTCGTCGACGGCGCCGGTCGGCTCATTCGCGAGCTGGCGCGCACCGGACGCGACGCCGCCGACGTGCGCCATCCCGCCGACGTGGTGGCGGAGGACGACGGCCGCGGCGGCGCCCGCATCGCGGTGATCGACAGCGACGGCGAGCGCGTGCAGGTCTTCAACCTCGAAGGCGTGTGCCACGGCCAACTCGCCGAACTTCCGGGCCACGCGGTCGGAGAGTCGCAGTGAACGCGGCGCCGCGGCGCGTGGCCGCGTTCGACCTGGGCACCAACACGTTCCTCGCGCTGGTCGCGGAGCTCGACGAGCACGGGGCGCTGCGCGTGATCGGAGACGCGTTCGTGACGCCGCGCCTGGGCGCAGGGCTCGCGAGCACGGGGCGCATCGAAGCGGCTGCGATGGAGCGCGGCGTCGCAGCGCTGCGCGAGCTGAGCGCCTTCGTCGCGAAGCACGGCGTGGCGCCGGCGGACGTTCACGCTGTGGGGACGGCGGTTTTCCGGCGCGCGGCCAATTCCGACGAGTTCGTCGCTCTCGCGCGGAGCGCGTGCGGCCTGTCGATCGAGGTCGTCAGCGGTGAGCTCGAGGCCGAGCTGAGCTACACGGCGGCCGTCAGCGCGCTGCGAGCGGCCGGGCATGACGCGAACGTCACGGCCGGAGATGTCGGCGTGATCGACGTCGGAGGAGGCAGCACCGAGCTCATCTGGGACGGTGGTCGCAGCCGCGTCTCCGCGGACGTGGGCGCGCTCGTGTTGAGCGAGCGTCACCTCGGTGCGGGCGCCGAAAGCGCGTGGCCGGACGAGGCTTGGCGCGAGGCCCGCGTCGAGATCCGCCGCGCGCTCGAGCGAGCTCTCGCCGGCGCGCATCCGCATCGCGATGCGGCGCGTCGCTCGATCGTCGTGCTGGGCGGCACGGCGGCGAATCTGGCGTGTTTAGAGCTTGGTTTCGAGCGTTTCGAGCCGCAGCGCAGCGAAGGGCGCGTGCTCACGCGCGCCGGGGCCGCGCGTTGGTCCGAGACGTTGCGCGTGATGTCGAGCACGCGCCGACTCGAGCTTCCGATCGAGTCCTCGCGCGCCGCGATCCTGCCCGCAGGGCTGGCTTGCGTGGAGCTGGCGCTCGAGGCGTTCGGCGCCGATGAGGCGAAGGCCAGTGGCCGCGGACTGCGCTACGGACTGGCCTGGAAAATCCTGCGGTCCTGACGTCGTCGTGCGCTCGTCGCGGGTGCTAGCGAGCACGCCGCAACCGCGAAAGCGGGCTAGTATGAAATCAAGCGGGGGGGCCGCGGGTGGGGAGCCGGCGCCGCAGGGGGTATGCACGTTCGTGCCGCCTGTTCCCGCAGAGGAAGAGACCACTTGCGGAATTCGATGTTCTTGAGCGTTTTGGCGGCCTTGGTTGCGCCCTCGAGCGGCGCGCAGGCCCCCGACCCGTCCGGCGAGCGCACCCCCGTTCCGTCACCCGTCCACAGCGCGACCGCGCAAGAGCCGCGCGCCGCTTCCGTTCAGCGTCCGGCGCCCGCCCCCCAGGGCCAGCCGACGTCGCTGTTCCACGGCCTCGAGCAAGGCGCTCGGCCGTACGCGCTCGACGAGCGGCTCGATGCGCTCGACCTCGCCTTGGAGTCGTCCACCGAGTTCGGCGCGACCCGTTCCTCTTCGCTGATCAACCCCGCGCTTCGGCCGCAGGCGCCCGAGCGCTACCGCGTCAGCCTCGGCACCGGCACCGGCACGCTCGAACGCGTGTGGGTCCAGGAGGCGGCGGCGAACCACGCTCGACCGTTGCTGGTGGTGTTCCACCGCTTCGGTGTGAGCGAGTCGGACGCGATGCTGAGCACGCGCTACTTCGAGGAGGCGCGCCGACGACAGTGGTACGTGATCGCGCCGCGCTCGCTCGGGCAGGTCCACTTCTCGTCGCTGACGTCGCAGATCCACACCAAGCGGGCGATCGACTGGGCGCTCACGAACTTCAACATCGACTCCACGCGCATCTACGCGGTGGGCTTCTCGATGGGGGGCGGGGCGGCGCTCAACTACGCGGCGCGCAACCTCGACGTGAACGAGGCGCGCTTTGCGGCGATCGCGAGCCTGACGGGCTTGCTCGATCACGAGCACGCCTACGTGAACGAGATCATGCAGACGCAGGACTACTACGACCAGATCTTCGGCAACGGCCTGCCCGGCTCCGCAGATCCTTGGTTGATGCTGCGCTCGGGCCTGTTCCGGCTCGACAACCAACTCCAGATCACTCCGGGCACCGATCTGGCGCGCAACCTGGCGCACACCAACGTGCACCTGTTCCGCGCCAACGGCGACGTGCGCTACCTGTCGACGCAACACGACGTGCTGGCGGCGCACCTGGCGTCGCTGCCGCTTGCCACCGGACAACAGTTGGCCGCCGTGTCGAGCTACGTCGGCCACTCGTGGGACGCCGTCGACGAGCGTCAGGTGTGCGACTGGCTCCGTCAGTTCCAGCTCACCACTCCGAGCGCGTCGCGGACGCTGGCCGACGAGGACGGGGCGTACTACCACTTCGTTCTCGAACAGGACGCGCCGGGTGCGTTCTCGCCGTTCACCTGGTCGGTGGACACGCAGACGAACAGCGTGGCGCTGACCGACACGGAGAACGTGCAGCGGATCACCGTGCGAACGCTCAGCGCCGGTCTGAGCACGGCCGCGACGCTCCAAGTCACCAGCGCCGCAGCCGACGGTGTCGCTGACGAGATCGTGATCGAGGACTGGCCCGTGGCGCCGCTGGCGGTGATGCGGGATGGCCTGCCGAGTGCTGCGTGGTCGCACGACGCGCTGAACGAGCGCTTGACCCTGCACGAGTTCGATCCGGCCAGCCACGTCTGGCAGATCCAGCCGTGACGGCGTCCCCGCGCGGCGGGTGACGTTCGAGCCGCGCTGAGGCGCTGGCGGGGCCATGAGCGAGCCCCGCTTGAAGGTGCTCCGCGGGGCCGACCTCGAGCGACGGCGAGCCGATGGGCTCGTTCGAGCCGACACGCCCCCGATCCGGCGGGCGGCCTCGCGTCAGTGCGCGTCGCTGCGGGGCGACATCCGACGCTACACGAAGCGCTCTAGGCGCCGCCGTGACAGTTCAGCGGGGTGCGCGCCGACGGGTCGCCACGGACGGTCGTCGAAGGATTCGTCCGCCGGCAGGGGGGAGCTCGGACCCTGATCGCGCCATGCCAAAGCTGCGGCGCGGGTTCACTGGACCGCATCGGCCCCGGCGCGAGCGCCGCGCGGCCTGGCGGCGTGGAAACGAAGGGGGCCAGTGACCCTTGCCGATCACTGGCCCGAGGGAGAGAGGAGACCCATCAAGCTTCCCGGGCGATCGCACCGCTCGCAAAAGTGCAAACGCCTCTCGATGGATCTCGCATGTGTGAACGGCGAACCGTTCACGTCCGAAATGTAGTGGGTGCTCGCGGAGCGCGCAACGCCAGATGTGGGAAAAATGGAGGCGCGAACGCGGTGCTCACGAGCGGTCGAGGCGACGTGCGAACGGGCCGATCGGCGCGGGCGCGCGCGGGCCCGCTTGCGGCATAATCCCGCAGCATGCACGGCGACACGCGCCCGGTTTACCTCGACTACAACGGCTCGACGCCGATCGACCCGATCGTGCGTCAGAGCTTCCTCGCGACGCTCGACGCTGCGGTTGGCAATCCGTCCGCGCCGCACGCCGCCGGACTCGCCGCGCGGGCGTTGATCGACGCCGCGCGCGCGCGGATCGCGGACGGCCTCGGCGCGCGCAGCGGTGAGATCTGGTTCACGTCCGGCGGGACCGAGTCCAACAACTGGGCGGTGCTGGAAGGCGCCCGCGGAGCACCGGGCCGCGACCACGTGGTCGTGAGCTCGATCGAGCACAAGTCCGTGCTCCAGTCGGCTCGGCGCGTGGCCGAGCGCGGCGGCTCGGCGACCTTCGTCGACCCGGATCGCGACGGCCGCGTGGCGGTAGCCGACCTGCTAGCGGCGATTCGTCCCCAGACGCGGCTGGTGGCGCTCATGCTCGCCAACAACGAGACCGGGATCCTCCAGCCGGTCGCGGAACTCGCGGCCGCCTGCCGCGAGCGGGGCGTTGCCGTGCTGTGCGACGCCGTCGCCGCCGTGGGCAAGCTGCCCATCGACGTGCGCGAGCTGGGTTGCGACTTCCTCAGCCTGTCGGGGCACAAGCTCTACGCGCCGAAGGGTGTCGGCGTGCTCTACGCGCGCTCGGGCGTCGCTCTGCCGCCGTTCGTCGTGGGCTGCGGGCAGCAGTGCGGCATGCGCGGCGGCACCGAGAACACCGCCGGCATCGTGGCGCTGGGCTGGGCCTTCGATCGGATGGCTGCCGGCGCGTTCGACCCCGATCCGGTTCGAGCGCGCTGCGAGCAGCTGTGGAGCGGCATTCGTCGCGTGTGCGCAGACGCCCGCCTCAACGGAGCGGGCCCGCGCCTTCACAACACACTGTCGGTGTCGTTCCCTGGCTTCGATGCGGTCGAGCTGCAGGCGGCGCTGGCCGCGCGCGGCGTCAGTGTCACCGCAGGGGCCTCGGCTTCGGACGGAGCGCTCTCCCACGTCTTGCTGGCGATGAAGACGCCTCCGGACCTGGCGCGCGGGACACTGCGCTTCTCGCTCGGCGCGGGTCTGAGTTCGGCCGACGTGGAAGCCGCATGCATCGCGCTCGAGACCGCGCTGCGCCAGCTTCGGCGCGCGCCTGTTCCGCAGGAATTGAACACCGTATGACCCGACAGCCCATCGACGAACTGCTGGCCCAACTCGACCGCTCGCTCGGCGACGAAGCTCGGACGGCCGAAGTCACCGCGGCGCTCGCGCGCTACGCCGCCAGCGGCGCGCAGGACTGGCGCGCGTTCGCGCACTTCGAGGCCGACTACTACGCCCGCAACCTGGTGCGCCAGAGCGAGCTGTTCGAGCTGATCGTGCTGTGCTGGGGGGCCGGGCAGCGCAGCCCGATTCACGACCACCAGGGCCAGCGCTGCTGGATGGCGGTGCTCGACGGCGAGGTGAACGAGTCCCTCTTCACCTTGCGCGGGGCGCCTCGGACCCAGCTCGCGGCTGGAGTGTCGCGCAAGTTCTCGACCGGGTCGGTCGCGTTCATCGTCGACGAGATGGGCTGGCACCGGATCGAACCCGCGGGCGGGCGTCCGGCGGTCACGATGCACCTCTACTCGCGGCCGATTCGCACCTGCTCGATCTACGACGAGCAGAGCGAGAGCGTGGTCACCCGCACGCTTCGCTACCACTCGATCGGCGGCGTCGTGCAGGCCGTCGCCCGGAGCTGAACGCCGGGGCCCGAGCGGCGGCGCAGCGGGCGCGAGCGACGCGACCCGGTCCGGAAAACAGGCGAGGCGCTCCCGTGATTCGGGAGCGCCTCGTCTCTCTCCACAACAGTTGGCCCCCTTCGATCCGTCCGTGCTGATCGCGGTGTGGGCGCGCTCGCAGGGTGGGCGGATCGAGAGGAACGCGCGCCGGCGCAAGTTCCGCCACGCGTCTCGCAATGAAGAACGTCATCGGCCGACAGGTTGGCGAACGAACTCAAAAAAACTTCGCGTCTGAGCCAAGTTTGTCGCCGCGGCCCGTGCGCCATGGGGGCGCCGCGCGTCATCGCCGCGCGCTTGACCGCTCGCAACCCCAGGGATACCGTCTTCGCCCTCTCTGACGCGCCGGGCGGGATCGTTGTCCTCGGTCGGCGGCCTCGAGCCCTGATCGCGGGTCCGCCGCGCCGGGTTCGACGTCAGGGACGGCGGCGTCGCCCGACGCCGGCACGCTCGGCGGTGTAGCTCAGTGGTTAGAGCAGCGGCTTCATAAGCCGCGTGTCGGGGGTTCAAGTCCCTCCACCGCTACCACCTCGCGTCGCCATTCGCGCGCGACGGATGTCTGAGCCGATCCGTCCGGGAGGCCGCTCCGCGTGCGCGCGACACTTTTTGCTTGCGCCGCGGGCGCGCGCGCTGGAAAAGATGCGCCCCTGATCCCCCCGGAGGCTGGCGCTCTCGGAGCGGCGCAACCGCGCGCTGCGCCGCCTCCCCCGACCGAGCGGTGGCCGAGCCGCCTCGACAACATGCAGATCTCCGAATTCATCTTGAGCACCATGGGCGACCTGGAACCTGCCTCCGCCGAAGACGTGGCGCCGCAGGCCGTCGACGCGTCCCAGGGCGACTACGACTACGACCTCGAGTTCGACGATGACGACGACGACGAGGACGACGACGACGAAGATGAGGACGACGAGGACGAGGACGACGAGGACGACGTCGACGACGACGACGACCGCGAGCTCTTCGACGAAGAGGAAGAGGAAGAGTGAGCCTCGGGAGACGGCGACGCGCCGTCTCCGCTGAGCGTGCGGCCGGCCGGTGCGTGATGTGCGCCGGACGCGCGTTGCCCCGCGCAGCTCGCGCGCGTGGAGCGATCGTTTTCAGCGGCCCGGGAGTGCGCGGCCGCCCGCGTCGCGCTGCGAAACTCCGGTCGAGCGGGGCGCCCGTCGACGCGCGCGCACGCGAAGGATCGACGTCGCATGCTGCAAGCGCGGCTTGCGGCAGAGCTGGCGCGCGGAGCTCCGCGCCGCGGAGCCCCGAGCTCGAATGTGCGCAGCGCTTCGCCCGATCCGGGTGCGCCGAGACTATCCTCGGCAGCTTCTGACGAGCTGGGGGCGTCGCTGGCGTGGACCGCGAGGGATCGCGGCTGCGCCGCGGCTGAGAAGCACCCCTCGAACCTGATCCGGTTCACACCGGCGTAGGAAAGCTGACATGACCCAATCCGTCCCCGCGCAAGGCGCGCGCAGCGAGCGCGTGCATCTCGAAGTCCCCTTCGGCGCCGAACAGCTCCGGGTCCCGATGCGCCGGGTCTGGGTGGAGGGCGGACGCTCGTCGATCGACCTGTACGACACGCGCGGTCCGGAGGCGTCCGGCGGGGCGCTGCCCGCGTTGCGCGCGAAGTGGGTCGAGCGACGCAGCGGCGTGCGCCGGCCGACACAGCTCTACTTCGCGCGCCAGGGCGTGGTGACGGAGGAGATGGCCTTCGTCGCCGCGCGCGAGGGGCTCGACCCGGAGTTCGTGCGCTCGGAGGTCGCGCGCGGACGCGCCATCATCCCGGCCAACATCCGCCACCTCGAACTGGAGCCGATGGCGATCGGCCGCCAGTTCCTGGTGAAGATCAACTCGAACATCGGCAACAGCGCCATCGCGTCGTCGATCGAGGAAGAGGTCGAGAAGCTGCGCTGGTCGCTCAAGTGGGGCGCGGACACCGTGATGGACCTCTCCACGGGCGCGGACATCCACCGCACGCGCGAGGCGATCCTGCGCAACTCGCCCGCGCCGATCGGCACGGTGCCGATCTACCAGGCGCTCGAGAAGGTGCGCGGCCGACCCGAGAAGCTCGACATCGAGGTGTTCCTCGAGACCCTGATCGAGCAGGCCGAGCAAGGCGTGGACTACTTCACGATCCACGCCGGAGTGCTGCTGCGCTACATCCCGCTCACCGCGCAGCGCGTGACGGGCATCGTGTCCCGCGGCGGTTCGATCATGGCCAAGTGGTGCTTGCACCACCACAAGGAGAACTTCCTCTACACGGAGTTCGAGCGCATCTGCGAAGTGATGGCGCGCTACGACGTGTCGTTCTCGCTCGGCGACGGTCTGCGGCCGGGTTCGATCGCCGACGCCAACGACGAAGCGCAGTTCGCCGAGTTGCGCACGCTGGGCGAGCTGACGCAGGTCGCGTGGAAGCACGACGTGCAGGTGATGATCGAGGGCCCGGGGCACGTCCCCATGCACAAGATCAAGGAGAACGTCGAGCTCCAGATGGAGCACTGCCACGAGGCGCCGTTCTACACGCTCGGGCCGCTGGTGACCGACATCGCGCCGGGCTACGACCACATCACGAGCGCCATCGGCGCGGCGATGATCGGTTGGTGGGGCACGGCGATGCTGTGCTACGTGACGCCCAAGGAGCACCTGGGTCTGCCCGACCTCGAGGACGTGAAGCAGGGCGTCATCGCGTACAAGATCGCGGCGCACGCCGCCGATCTCGCCAAGGGGCATCCGCGCGCGCAGCAGCGCGACAACGCGCTCTCCAAGGCGCGCTTCGAGTTCCGCTGGGAGGATCAGTTCGAGCTGGGCCTCGACCCCGAGACCGCTCGCAAGTACCACGACGCGACGCTCCCGCAGGAAGGCGCGAAGACCGCGCACTTCTGCTCGATGTGCGGACCGCACTTCTGTTCGATGAAGATCACCGACGACGTGCGCAAGCTCGCCGCCGAACGCGGCGCGAGCGAGCAAGCGCTGCTCGAACAGGGCCTGCGCGAGAAGAGCGATGAGTTCCGCCGCGCGGGCGGCGAACTGTACGTCTGAGCCGTCGCCCGAGTCCCGTCGCCGCAAGGCTCGTCGAGGCGTCGTTCCCAGACGCTTGTGAGTCTCGTCGAGCCGACGCGGCCGCTGCGAGCACGCCGACTCAGGCGCGTGCGCCTCGAGCGCATTCCTCGATTGCATCCGCTCGCAGTGGGGCGAGCGTGCGGGGAAGTCTCGAGCAGACACACAGGCGCGCGTCCGCCGCCGTGGTGGGCGGCGACGGACGCGCGCGCAGTTTCGAGCGCGAACCCACGCGCGGGCCCGCGCCACGATCGACGAAGTCAGGACGCCGTGTACGGCGTCACGGTCTCGATCGTCAACTCCACCGGGTTCACTCCGCTGTCCCCGACCAGCAGCCGCGTGACGCACAGACAGATCTCGTTGTAGATGCACGGATCGGTGTGCTCGAGGTAGTACTTCACCTCGTACGACGGCGCGCTCGGCGGGTCGATCGTCACGCTCGCGTGCGTGAGTTCGAGCAGCCGCACCATGTCCGCCACGAACTCGGTGTGGCTGCGCGGAACGCTCCACACCGATGAGGTCTCGGCCTGAATCTGCGCGAACACCGGATCTGCGGCGATCGCGCTCGCGGAACCGCTGCTGCCTTGCCGCGTCATGCGGCAGTTTCGAATGTAGTTGTTCATGAGTCGGTCGAACCAGTTCGACGCTGTTGCGCTGGCGACGAGCTCTCCACGGCCGGCTCCAGATCCGTCGGCGCGTCGACGCCCGCACGGACGGGCCACTGAAGGGGCGCCGTCTCGGGAAGCGAATCGCAATGCGAGCGTCGGTGGAATGGCGCAGCGCGCGCGTCAGCGTTCGCTGCGCGCCACTCGAAAGCAGATGCAGCCGCTCGACGTGCTTCCCTGGAACTCGCGCGCGTTCATGAACTCCGAGCGTCGAGTCCGAGGTTCGCGGTACTTGTGAACCGCGGCGTTGCTCGCCATCCAACCCGGTTGGCACAGCCACTCGTACTCGATCGGCGACGCGGGCGCGGCCACGACGCCCTGCTCGATGGCGGCCGTCACCTCGTTCGAGGTCGGCAGGCGCGCGCCGATTCGCGCGGCGAAGAGCTCAGCGTCGGGATAAGAGACCACTGCCGCGGCTTGCGGCGCCGCCGCTTCAGCGCCGAGGTTGGCGCGCGCGTCGCGACACAGCCTCCAGTGGTTGTCGGGGTGATTCGACGGTGAGACCTGCGGGAGCACGCGCTCGAAGTCCGCCCAGGTGACCAGCTCCGACGCGATGCGGACGCGCGAGGCGCCCGCCGGCGCCTGTTGATCATTCGAGCGGACCTCGACGAGCGCGCCGTCCCACTCGAACTCGACCGGCGGCTCGACGCGGAGCTGAACCGGCTCGCAGTCGTTGTGCAGCGTGAACTCGCGCTCGGCGACCAGCGCGCCAGTCGCGCGATCGAACACGCTCCAGCGGTAGCGCCCCAGGCCCGGGTCGCTGATCCACTGCGCCGGGACCAGTCGCGGCGACTGGCCGCCGCCGCCGGGCGCCCAACGCTCCAGGCGCTGCTCCAACGCTTCATCGTTGGGTCCCCACACGCGTTCGCGCGCGATCTCCGCGCGCACACGCTCGTCGTCGGGGCGGACGCGGGCGAGAGCGGAGAGGGCGCCGCGCCAGCGCGAGAGCTGGAAGTCGCGCAGGCCGATTCGACCCTCGTCGCGTTCGAGTGCGACGCGCGCCAGCAGCGCGTCCGCGAGTTCGTTCGCCGTCTGTCCCAGCTCGTCGTTGACCGACCCCGCCAGCACGGCGCGCAACGTTCCGACCTCCGACTGCACCTCGCTCGCCACGTCGGCGACGCGGTACAGAGCAGTCTGGAAGTCATCCGGCTGGGAGAACTCGCGCAGCGAGCCGCGCAGTTCGGCCAGCGTCTGAGCTCGTGCGCGCTGCGTGGCGTTGACCTCGTGGGCGTACTTGGCGCCCGTGGTGAGTGCTGCGAGCGCGATGGCGCCGCCCGCCGCCGCGACCTTCGCGGCGTTGCGACGCACGTAGCGCGTCACTTGCTTCACGAGCGAAGGCGGCGCCGCCGAGACCGCGCGGTAGTGCAGGAACGCGTGGAGATCGCTCGCGACCGCAGCCATGTCGGCGTAGCGCTCGCGAGCGTTGCGCTCCAGGCAGCGCTGGACGATCCACTCGAGTTCCGGCGCGACGTGCGGCGCGGCGCGGCGCAGCGGAGCGAACTCGGCGTTCAGGACCGCTTGCATCGTCGCCTGGCGCGACGCGCGCGCGAACGGCTGCACGCCGCTCAAGAGCTCGTACAGCAACGCGCCGAATGCGAACTGATCCGAGCGCGGGTCGACTCCGATCCGCGTGGCGTCGATCTGCTCGGGCGCGAAGTAGGCCGGAGTGCCGACCAGTTGCTCGGTCAGGTGGGCCTGCGCGACCACGTCCGACGCTCCGTCGAGGTGCGCGAGGCCGAAGTCGATCAGGCGCGGCTGGAACTCGAGGTCGACGACCACGTTCGAGGGCTTGATGTCGCGGTGGAGCACGCCCTCGGCGTGGCAGTGGGCGAGCGCTGCAGCGATCTTGCGCGCCAGATCGACGCGCGCCGCGATCGGATCGAGCACGATGGCCGCGGCGCGCACGTGCGGGTCTTCGCTGGGTGAACCCGCCACGTGGGCGAGCACGGCGGAGAGCGTCGCGCCCTCGACGTACTCCATCACCAGAACCGGCGCGTCCTCCGAAGTGTCGAGGTCCAGCACTCCGACCACGCCCGGGTGCTGGATGCGCGCCAGCGACTGCCCCTCGCGCATCAGCCAACTGCGCGTGCGATCGTCGAGCGCCGCGTGCGGACGCAGGCGCTTGACGGCCACTCGACGGCCGAGCTTCTCGTCCTGCGCGAGGTACACCTCGGACAGCCCTCCGCGGCCCAGGGGTCGCAGGATCTGGAAGCGTCCCCAGCGCTCCGGCGTCGACGCCCCTTCGGGCTCGGTCAGCAACTCGCCCAGGGCGTGCAGTTCTTGAGCGAGGGCCAGCGGGCCGTCGACGGGCTTGGGCTCGACAGCGCCTGGCTGGAGACCGTCCTCCTGCGCCATCAGCGCACGATGCAACTCGGTCCCGGCGCGATCGGCGCGACGCTCTTGGTCTGAACTCGCAGGCTCAACCATGTCCGGAATCGGGGGCTCGCGGTGGGTTGGGGCGGGCGACTTGCGCGCAGGAGTTGCGCTGCCTCGAACTGGCGGGGCTCAGCCGACGATTCGCTGCATGGTTTGCAGCGCGTCGCTGTAGCGACGGCGGACTTGATCCTCGCTCAGCGCCGTGTGCGCCGCGATCTGACTCCAGCCTCTCGACTCCAGGCAGCGCATCGTGACGATGTCGCGCTGGGGTTGCGGCAGCGACTGAATCGCGCTCAACAGGCGCGCGCGTCGCTCGGCCTGCGAGACGATCACGCTGGGAGTCTCGGACTGCGAGTGGTCGTCCTGGCGAGCATCGAAATCGACGCCAGAGATCTCCTTGTACGCCGAGCGGATGCCGGCTCGATTGGCGCGCACGCGATCGTGCAGCTTGTTCAGCGCGACGGACAGCAGCCACGAACGGAACGCTTCCTCGGTCGTGAACTCGTAGTCCTTCAGTGCGTGAAAGGCGTTCGAGAAGCTCGACTGCAACACGTCTTCTGTATCGAAGCGCTGGCGCATCTGCGCCGGGATACGCGCGCTCGTCATGACGGCGAGTAGCGGCCGATAGCGCTGATAAAGCCAGCGACTGGCCTGGTGGTCGCCCTGGCTCGCCAGGCGCACCCACTCTCGGACATCGCGATCTTCTTGTTCCGCAACCATTGCGTGGAGTTCCGATCGCTACTCGCCGCCCGCGAGTGGCTCTCGTCAACCGCGCTGATGGTAACAGTGCGCTGCGAACCTCGCCGGTGGGGAGGCGCGAGTCGAGCGACTTTTCTCTCGGTCAGCTCGACTCGATGTTCGGACCCGCGGGCGGCCGTAGATCCATCACGCGCGCAAGCGCGGTCAGCACCAGCGCGTGGCGGATCTCGCCGCTCCAAATCGCCGCGCGCAGTTCATCCAGCGACAGAGTCGCGATGGCGATGTCCTCGCCGGGGTCGAGTTCCTGCGCGTGAGTGGGCTGCGCGTCGAGCGCCAGCCAGTGGTGGCACAAGTTGTCGTGGAAGGCCGGATTGGGCTCCACGCAACCCAGATAGCGCCAGTCCGAGCTCGTGTAGCCGGCTTCTTCGCGCAGCTCGCGGCGCGCGGCGGCGCCGTGTTCCTCACCCGCGTCGACCACGCCGCCGGGGATCTCGGTCGTGATCGACGACGACCCGAACCGGAACTGCCGCACGACCACCAGTCGGCGCTCGGGTGTGAACGCGACCACGTTGCACCACTGCGGCGTGTGGAGCACGGTGCGCCGCAGCGCCGCGCCAGTGCGCGGGTTGGTGAGCGTGTCGTAGCGCACGCTGCAGATCATGAGGTCGGCGCCGGCCTCGCTCGCGATGAGCGGCCACGGGCGCACCGTTCGGGAGTCGTCCATGACGGCGGAGTGTACGGCCGTGCGGCGCCTCGGGGACTGTGCGGTTCGCAACGCGCTTGGTGCTGCGCGCGCCGCTATTCGCTAGCGTCCGGCCGCATGGATCGAGTGGAGCTCACGCCGGCGCAAGTCGCCGCGCGCCGCCAGGGAGTCGCGGCGTTGTTGGTGGTCCAGCTCCTGTTCGGACTGTTCCCCGTCTTCGGCAAGCACGCCTTCGCGGACTTCGAACCGCGCGGCGTCACCGCCTGGCGCATCGCCGTCGGCGCCGTGGTTCTCATCGTCGTGGCCTTCGCCTCGCACGGCCGCGCGGCGCTGCCCCGACGTGAGGACCTGCCGCGGCTCGCGCTGTGTTCGCTGCTGGGCGTGGCGCTGAACATGGCGCTGTTCCTCGAGGGGCTGCAGCGCTCGACGGCGGTGAACACCGCGCTGCTGCTGCCCCTGATTCCGGTCTTCACGGCGATCGTGGCGATCGTGCTGCGCGAGGAGCGTTTCGACCGCGTGCGCGCGGCGGGCATGGCGCTGGCCTTCGTCGGCGCGTCGGTGCTGCTCTTCGGGCGCGGAGCGAGTTTCGAGTCCTCGCACCTGACCGGCAACCTGCTCGTGATCGCCAACGAGCTCTGCTACGCGATCTACCTGGTCATCGCGCGGCCGCTGCTCGGTCGCTACCCGCCGCTGGTGGTGGTGGCGTGGGTCTTCGCTCTCTCGGCTTGGGCGCTGCCCGTGCTCGCGATCGACGCCGACCCGTTCCCCGCCGACGCCGCGGCGCAGAGCTGGTGGTCGCTCCTGTACATCGTGATCGGACCGACGATCCTCACGTACCTGCTCAACGTGTTCGCGCTCGCGCGCGTGTCGGCGTCGACCACCGCCAGCTTCATCTTCATCCAGCCCGCGATCACGGTCGTCGCCAGCCAGCTCTGGTTGCGCGAGCCGCTCCCGCACAACATGGCGCTGTCCGCAGGGCTGACCTTCGCCGGCGTGTGGATCGTCGCGCGACGACCTGCGGCTCGCCCGCTGCGCGTCGCCTCAGCTCACGACCCTGCGGCGCCGCGCTGATAAGCTTCCGCGCCCATGCACGCGCCCCAGGTCCCCGAGTCGTCGCGCATCCGTTTCCGCTGCAAGGCGCGCACGCGCTGGTCCGACGAGGACA
This sequence comes from uncultured Planctomycetia bacterium, assembly GCA_938003765.1. Taxonomy (GTDB): domain Bacteria; phylum Planctomycetota; class UBA1135; order UBA1135; genus WYBT01. The sequence continues at coordinate 12,977 of CALKYE010000077.1, read as the reverse complement.
ACCAGAACGTGCTCAACAACGCGGTCTACATGACCTTGCTCGAGGAAGCGCGCCACGCGTACTTCCAGAAGCTCGGCCTGCTGGACGGACGCCACTTCCCGTTCCTCCTGGCGCAGACCAACATCCGCTTCGTCGCGCCGGGCAAGGGCGGGGTCGACGTGGAGATCGAAGTCGTGACCACGCGATTGGGGACCAGCTCGATCGAGCAGAGCTACCGCGTGCGCGAGAGCGCGACCGGTCCGATCTGGTGCGAAGCGCAGGCCGTGCTCGTGATCTACGACCCCGCGCGCGGGCGCAGCGCTCCCATGGCGCCGAGCTTCCGGCAAGCAATCGAGGCCTTCGAGGGCCTCGCCTGACCGACGATTGTCGTGCGACCGCGCCGCGCTAGCGCGTTGAGCTACTGCGGCGAGGTCGCCAGCGGCTCGATCCAGTCGACGCCGGGGCGCGTGTTCCACTCGCGCCGCCACTCGCGGTGCGCCGGCGAGTCGGGGAAGCGCTCGTCGCTGCGGTACGGATAGCCGCTCATGCCGTGGAACGGCAGCGGCTCGACGTGCAAGGCCTCGAGCGTGTTGGGATCGCGGTCCTTCGCCCAACCGTCGAGGAACACGAGGTAATCGCGCCGCCAGCCGTTCTCCAGCGGCGGCAGTGAGCTGGCGTCGAACGCGATCGTGAGCGCATCGCCGGAGCCCATGATCACGAAGCGATCGTCGATCGCCGTGACGAGCTCGAGGCACTCGCCCAGCCGCGTGTAGAGCCCGGGGTGCTGGTTCCAGCGCGGCCGCTCCGAGAGCACGTTCCAGTCGAAGCGCTCCGGTTCGCGCGGCGATCGCGGCTCGAGCGGCTGACTGAAGCCGCGCGCCCACAGCTTGGCCGAGCGCGGCTCGAGCGAGGTGGTGCGCGTCGGCGCGTCGTCGTCGTCGACCGCGAGACGCACGCTGTCCCAGTACAGGCGCAGCGTGCTGAACAGCCGGAAGCGCGCGGTGTCGCGCGGCACGAGAGCCGTGACGTCGACCACCATGGTCTTGGTCTTGCCCGCGGGGAAACCGAGCGGCGGGCCGGCGGCGCGCCACTGACCGTCCTCTCCGAGCACCTGCAGCAGCGGCGGCACGAACTCGTGCGTCGGGTCGTACGCGCTCGCCATGTTGACGCTCGCGTCGGTCCAGTAGAACCAGCCCGTCGCGATCAGGCGCAGCTTGTTCGCGGCGCGCACGCGCTCGGGGTCGAACTCGAACTCGATCCAGTGCGGCGTGGCCAGCCCGAGGAACTGCGCGGGCGCGTGTTCGAAGGGCTGTGCATACCGCTCGTCGATCGCCGAGAGCTCGTCGGACCAGTCGACGCCGTCGCTGCCCAGCGCTTTGCGCGGCCGCAGCGGGTCGCGCACGGTGTGCGTGTGCGCCACAGGGAAGGGCGGGAACGAGAACAGTTCGTTGGGGAAGATCTCGACCTCGGCGGGGGAGTCGACCACGTCGAGCCGCACGCGGTCGAGGTAGGTCACCTCGCGCAGTTCCTCGGTGAACTGCAGCTCGAACACGCCGTCCTTGGCGACGAGTTGCTCGCCCTTCACGAGCACGAACTCGTCGTGGTCGGGCGGCACGAGCATGCCGGGCGCCATCGGCAGACCCAGCGGCGTGATGCCGAGGACGTCGGAGATGAACTCGTACTCGCGGCCGTTCCAGGTGTACAGGAACGGGCACGAGCCGATCAGCCCCTCGGGTTGCTCCAGCGCGCCGAGCGCTCCGCCGCCGGTCGCCGCGCGGTTGCCCAGGTCGCGCCGCAGCTCGTACTGGAACACGCCGTTGGGCCAGAGCACGCGCACGATGTCGGTTCCATCCTGCTCGCCCACGCCGAGCAAGGTCGCCTCGCCGCGCCAGAACGTGCGGCGGTAGATCGGACCCGCGCGCAGCTCGACGACCGCCCCGATACCGCGCCGATTGTCCTTCTTGCCACGGAACGCGAGCCGCAGCGCGCGCGCACCTGCGAGCGAGCCGCGTTGCCATGCGACGCCGTTGTCGGTCGGCCAGCACACGTCCCACGCGAGGTCGCCGTCGAGGTCCTCGACCAGCGCTCCGCTCGCAGCGGACGAGAGCTCCACGGTTCCCGCGCGTTCGCTCGGCAGGCCCGCGTCGTAGCGCACCTCCAGCCGCGCGCCGTTCGTCCAGGCCACGTCGAGCGCGCCGTTGAGGTCGAGGTCGACGGCGAACAGCTCGCGCGCGCTCGCGAGTCCATTCACGCCCTGCGGCGCCGTCCCGGGCTTCAGCGAGCGGTCGAAGCGGCGCACCAGCACCGCTCCGTCGCGCGCGCTCCACACGTCGGGCCGCGCGTCGCCGTCGAAGTCTGCGAGCACGTGCGCGCTCGAGCTCGCGGGCGCGCCGGCGAACCACTGCGGGACCGGCTCGAACTTGCCGCCGCGCAGGTTGCTGAAGGCCGCCAACGACTGCTCTCCGCCCAGCAGGAGATCGACGTCCTGGTCGGTGTCGAAGTCCTCGATCGCGCACCACGCGAACGAGCCCTGCCGCGGCAGTCCCGCCTGTTCGGTGACGTCGGTGAACGCGCCGCCCGCTCCCGGTGCGCCGTCGTTGCGGTACAGGCGCGCGCCGAAGTCGCCGACGAACAAGAGGTCGAGATCGCCCTCGTGATCGAAGTCGAGCGCCAGAGCCGCGCGTGGAGGCGAGGGCAACGCCGCGAGCGCGAGTTGCTCGGCGGTGAGCGCTCGCCACGAGACCGACTTGTCCGCAGCGCGTTGCGCGCGCCAGTAGCTCAAGTTCGCTCCGCTCGCGACGATCAAGTCCACGCTGTCGTCGTTGGCGAAGTCGTGCGCGAGCACGAGCTGTGCGGGATCGCCGGACACAGTCGTGTCCTGCCATCCGCCGCTCCGCTGCAGCGAGAGCGCCACTCCGCGCGGTCCGAACCCGACGAGGTCGAGCGTTCCGTCGTTGTCGAGGTCGCGCGCGAGCAGCGACGCCGCTCCGCTCAGCGCCGGAGCGATCGTGGTCGGCGCCGCGAGGCTCAGCGCCCGGCCCGGCGCCGCCGGCGCCGAGCCGTTGGGTCCGGGCCAGGTCACGCGGCCCAGGTTGCCCATCGCGAACTCTCCGTCGTTGGGCGCCTTCAACCCGCGCTTGCCGAGCTCGGTCCACTCGGCGCGCAGCGCTTCGGCTTCATCGCGGCGGGCGTCGTCGCCACTCATCAGCCGGCCGAGCTTGTAGATCGCCGAGACGTACCACGCGCCCTCGTTCTCCAGTCCGCTGGAGACCACCTCGCGCAGGAGCCGCTCGGCTTCGCGCGGCTCGCTCTCGTCGAGCACGCTGGCGAGGTGCACCTTGGTCGGCGTGTCGTTCGGCGCCGCGGCCAGGGCCTTGCGAAACGCCGCCGCGGCCGCGGGAAAGTCGGCCTCCAGCTCCGCCAGCCGACCGAAGTTGTAGTTCAGCGCCGCATCGCGCGCGTCGAGCTTCGCGGCGCGCTCGAGCAGGGCTTTGGCCCGCGGAAGGTCGGTGGCCTCGAGCTCCACGACGGCGGCGTGCACCAGGTCGCGCAGCGCGGCGTCCTTGCGCGTGACCAGCGGCTCGAGCGCCTTGCGCGCCTCGACCAGACTGCGGTTGGCCTTGTTGAACTGCGCTGCGGCGAGTTCGCGCGCGAGCTGCTCGGCCTGCGTCGGCGGCTCCGGCGCCGTGTCGCCTCCGCAGGCGCACACAGCGAGCGACAAAGTCAGGGCGAGCGAGGAGCGAAAGGCGCGGTCGGTGGCTCGAGTCATGTTCGTGGTGGGCGAGCCGCGCGCGTGCAGGGCCAGCCGCGGCGGATTAGAACAGGCGCGTGAGTGAGCCTCAAAGCGCCGGAACGCGCGTCGTCGTGCTCGGCGCCTCCAACCTCAGCGCAGGTCTGCGCGACGTCGCAGCACTCGCGCGCGCTGGAATCGACGGACCGCTCGAGCTCTACGCCGCCGCGGGCAACGGCCGCTCCTACGGTCAACTCAGCCGCTTCCTCGGACGCGTGCTGCCCGGGATCGACGCCTGCGGACTGTGGAGCGCGCTCGACTCGACGCGTTCCGCGCGCACGCTCGCGCTCTTGACCGACGTCGGCAACGACCTCGCGTTCGGCGCGAGCGCGGCGCAGGTGCAGGGCTGGCTCGAGCTCGCGCTCGATCGACTCGCGCGCCACGACGCGCTCACGGTCGTCACCGGTCTTCCGCTGGCGAGCGTCGAACGCATGCCACCCTGGGAGTTTCGACTGTGGTCGAAGATCCTGTTCCCGTGGCACGCGATCGAGCGCTCGCGACTGCTGGCGCAAGCGCGCGAGCTCGAAGCGCGTCTGGAGCAGTTGTCTCGCGCGCGCGGCCTCCACAAGGTCGATCCGCAGCTCGAGTGGTACGGCCACGATCCGATCCACGTGCGCCGCGGAGCGCGCGCGACGGCCTGGGAGCACTACCTGGCGCCGTGGGGGCTGCGCGCGAGGCCCGCGGCGGAGCTCGAATGGCGGGGGCGCGCCTGGTACGAGCGCGTGCGATTGTTCGGCCGTGAATGCGGAGTTCCGCAGCCCTGCGCGCGTTTCAGCGGCGCTGCTTCGCTGTGGCTGTACTGAGCGGAGCGGCTGCTGAGCTTTGGAATCTGCGCGCGGATTCCGAAACAATGCCCGCCCCCATGTCCCACGCTTCCAGCCACTCGTCTCCCTCAGCCCTCGCGCAGCCTTCCGACGCTCACGCGACGGACTCCCACGGCCACGGCGCTCACGGTCACGACGAGCCTGCGCCCGCCGCGCCCGTGCGCCGCGCCAAGGAGCGTCGCGCGATCGTCGTCGGAGCGAGCTCGGGCATCGGAGCGGCGCTCGTCAAGCAACTCGTCGCCGAGGGCGTGGACGTGGTCGCGGTCGCGCGGCGAGCGACTCAACTCGACGAACTCGCGCGTGAGTGCGCGCACTCGCCCGGTCGCGTGATCCCGCTGGCGCACGACGTCGCGCGCTTCGACGAGGTCGAGGCGGCGTTCGAGCGCGCCGTGCGCGAGTTGGGCGGACTGGACCTGATCGTGTACGCCGCGGGCTTGATGCTCGAGGTGGGCCCCAACGAGTTCGACACCGCCAAGGACCTCGACATGCTCGGCGTGAACGTGGGCGGTTGCATCGCCTGGCTCAACCCGGCGGCGAACCTCATGCGCACGCAGCGCTCGGGCGCGATCGTCGGCATCTCGTCGATCGCGGGCGAGCGCGGCCGCAAGGGCAACCCGGTGTACGGCGCGACCAAGGCGGCGATGAACCACTACCTCGAGGCGCTGCGCAACCGGCTCGCGGACTGGGCCGTGCACGTGTGCACGATCAAGCCCGGCTTCGTCGAGACCGCGATGCTCGCGCAGGCGCGCGCTCAGGGCCGAACGATCAAGGGCGCGATCAGCGCCGAGGACTGCGCGAGCGCCATCCTGCGCGCGGCTCGCGCCGGCAAGAACGAGGTCTTCGTGCCCTTCAAGTGGCGCATCGTCGGCCTGGTGATCCGCAACATCCCCTCGTTCCTGTTCAAGGGCATGAACATCTGATGGCCGCGACGTTGCGATCGCTGTCCGTCGCGCCCTCGCGGCGAGTGCCCGAGCGTCTGGAGTACGTCGAGGGCTGGGGCATGGCCGTCGGCTCGTTCGCGTCGGTGCTGCGCCCGCGCTCGGTCGAGGAGGTGCTCGAGTGCTTCGCGCTCGCCTCGAAGCGCGGCCAGCCGCTCGTCCTGCGCGGCGGCGGCAACAGCTACGGCGACGCGAGCATGAACTCGCGCGGACTGGTGCTCGACATCTCCCGCATGAACCGCGTGCTCGCGTTCGACGTGAACACCGGCGTCGCGACGCTCGAGCCGGGCGTGACGATCGAGAAGCTGTGGAAGACGATCCTGCCGCTCGGCTACTGGCCGCGCGTGGTGTCGGGCACGATGTTCCCGACCGTCGCGGGCGCGCTCGCGGCCAACATCCACGGCAAGAACAACTTCGCCGTCGGCACGATCGGCGACGCCTGCCTCGAGTTCGACATCGCGCTGCCGAGCGGCGAGCACAAGACCGCCAGTCGCACGCAGAACGCCGACCTGTTCCACGCGGCGATCGGCGGCTTCGGATTGCTGGGGTGCTTCACGCGCATCGTGCTCCAGACCAAGCGCGTGCACTCCGGCGACGTGCGCGTGAGCGCGGTCAGCCCGCGCACCTTGAAGGAGATGATGGACTACTTCGAGGGGCACAAGCACGAGGCCGACTACCTCGTGGGCTGGATCGACTGCTTCAGCGGCGGCGACAGCGCCGGTCGCGGGCTGATCCACCGCGCGGACTACCTCGAACCCGGCGAGGACGCCCGTCCCGAGCACACGCTGCGCGTCGCGCACCAGGAGCTGCCCGCGAACATCATGGGGCTGTTCCCCAAGTCGCAGGTCTGGCGCATCCTGAGCCTGTTCAACCACGACCTCGGCATGCGCTCGATCAACGCCGCGAAGTACGTCGCCGGCCGGCTCGAGAGCATGGCGCCGCCGTACCGCCAGTCGCACGCGGGCTTCGCCTTCCTGCTCGACTACGTGCCCAACTGGAAGTGGGCTTACGGTCGGCGGCGCGGCGAGTACGGCCTCATCCAGTACCAGCCCTTCGTGCCGCACGAACACGCGCACGCCGTGCACAGCGAGATCCTCGAGCGCTGCCGCCGCGCCGGTCACGTGCCGTACCTGGGCGTGTTCAAGCGCCACCGCCCCGATCCGTTCTGGCTCACGCACGCCGTCGACGGCTGGAGCATGGCGATGGACTTCAAGGTCAGTCCGTCGCGCCGCGCGGAGCTGTGGAAGCTGTGCGATGAGCTCACCGAGCTGGTGATCTCCGCTGGAGGCCGCTTCTACTTCGCGAAGGACGCCGTCATCGACGCGAGCGACGCGGCGCGTTTCCTTCCGCGAGATCGGATGGCCGCCTTCGCGGCGCTCAAGCGCTCGTGCGATCCGCAGACGCTGCTCGAGGGCGATCTGTACCGCCGCGCGTTCCGCGAGTGGGTCGCGGCCGAGACGGCGAGCTGAGCCGTTTTCTGGCCGCGCCCGCCTTTGCTTGCGTGAATCGACGTAGACCGGCAAGACTCGTGGTGTAGGAGCTGTACTCGGCCGATGCGGCGGCGGCCCGCCACGGATCGGTCCCCACAAGAGTCCAAGTCGGAGAGGTTCCGTCATGCTGAGCGCATTCCCCGCGGCGCTTGTCGCCGCCGTGCTGACACCGCAGACGATCACGCTGGTCAGCGCCGATTCATCGGGCGCCCACGGCAACGACGTCAGCAAACACCAGGCGATTTCGTCCGACGGACGCTTCGTCGCGTTCTTCAGCGCCGCCTCGAACCTGGTCGCGGGCGACACCAACGGGGTTGGAGACATCTTCGTTCGCGACCTTCAATCCAACCTGACCACGCGGGTGAGCGTCGGGACTGGGGGCGTGCAGGCGAACGCGGTCAGTTCGGCTATGGCGATGAGCGGTGACGGTCGTTACGTAGCGTTCGACAGTTCCGCCGACAACCTCGTGCCAGGGGACACCAACGCGAGCTACGACGTGTTCGTCCACGATCGTCAGAACGCATCGACGGTCCGCGCCAGCGTGTCGTGGCTCGGCGGCGCCGCGTCGGGTCACAGCGTGAGTCCGAAGCTCTCCCTCGATGGGCGCTACCTGGCGTTCAGCAGCATCGCACCCGATCTGATCGCCTTCGACTCCAACGATTCAGCCGATGTCTTCGTGCGCGATCTCCAGTCGGGCGTGACGGAGCGCGTCAGCCTCGACTTCAACGGCCTCGAGGGCACGGGACACAGCTGGCTTCCGTCGATCTCGGACGACGGACGAGTGGTGGCCTTCTCCAGCCTTTGCGCGACGCTTGTTCCGGCGGACTTCAACAGCGTGGAAGACGTGTTCGTGCGCGACCGAGCCACGGGGCTCACGACGCGCGTGAGCGTCGACTCCGCAGGGAACGAGGGCAACGGCGCGAGTTGGGAGCCCGCGCTGTCCGGCGACGGACGATTCGTGGCCTTCACCAGCCACGCGGATCACCTGACGCCCGGCATCCTCACGTTCACGACAAACGTGTTCCTGCACGATCGACTCACCGGCTCGACGACTCTCGTGAGCCGCACTCCCGCCGGCTCGTCCGGCATCGGCTACAGCTGGGGGCCGTCGATCTCGCGCGATGGCCAGTTCATTGCGTTCGCGAGCAGCGCCAAAGACCTCGCTCCAAGCAACATCGGCTTCAGCGACGACGTGTTCCGGTTCGAGCGGACGAGCGGCGCGATCTCTTGCTTGTCGCTGAGTCCGTGGGGCGCGATGCTCGGCTACCCGGCGAGGCGCCCCTCGATTTCCGCGGATGGACGACGCGTCGCGTTCGACTGCCGATCCAACGCGCTGGTGTCCGGAGATTCGAACAACGTAGACGACGTTTTCCTGTGCGAGCTGAGCCATGCCCCGACGGCCTACTGCACGGGAGCGACGACGACCAACGGATGCACGCCCTCGATCGGTGCGTCCGGTGCTCCGAGCGCTAGCGCGAGTTCCGGCTTCACCATCGCGGTGGGCGCCGCGGACGGCCAGCGCAGCGGGCTCGTGTTCTACGGCGTCAGCGGGCCCGTAGCTCTGAGTTGGGCGGCGGGAAGCACGAGCTTCATGTGCGTGAAGGGGCCGACCCAACGAATGCCGCCGCAGAGCACGGGCGGAACGCCGGCCGCGTGCGACGGAACTCTGGCTGTCGACTTCTTGGCATTCCTCGCCGCCAATCCCGGCGCGATCGGGCAACCGCTCGCAGCGGGCATGCGCGTCAACGCACAGGCCTGGATGCGGGATCCGCCTGCGCCCAAGGCCAGCAGTCTCTCTGACGCACTGGAGTTCGAAATCACCCCTTGAGGGGATCGAGTGCGGCGCGAGTCACGAACTCTCGACCGGTCTCGGCGCCCAGCCGAGGGCCTGCTTCACATCGCGACCTGGGATGCTTGGCGCTCCCCGGAGCAGGACTTGGGATGACCTCGCGCTGGCCGTCCGCTCACTCGTCGAAGCGCGCGTAGGCCTTGGCGGCCCGCACTTGCACGATGCGGTCCTCCTCGGCGATCCAGGCCGAGAGGTGGCCGCCCCACACGCAGCCCGAGTCGAGCCCGCGCAGGCGCGGGCGGAGCACCAGATCCATGCGCGCCCAGTGGCCGTAGACCACGGTGCGATGGTCGCCGACGCGCGATTGGAACCAGTGCTCGAACCACGGCGCGTACGGCGCATCGGGCGGCGGCCAGTCGGTGCGCGGGCGCTCGCCGCTGGCCTTCGAGTAGCGCGCGCGCGTGGCGAAATCGATCGCCGCGTGAGGCTCGAGCGGGTCGAGGCCGCCCAGCTCGTTCTCGGGATCAGCCCAGGCCGGATGCAGCGCGGCGTGCACCATCCACACGTCGTCCCACTTGCGCACGAACGGGCGCTGGCGGAGCCACTCGAGCAGCGCGTCGCGGTCCGGCGCTTCGAGCAGTTCGTTCAGCGTGTCGTCCGCGCGCGCCTGGCGCTTGCCCGCTGCGACACGCAGCAGGTGCACGTCGTGGTTCCCGAGCACGCCTCCGGTCGGCAGGGCGCTCAGCAGCCGCAGCACTCCGGCGGAGTCGGGACCGCGGTTGACGAGATCGCCGACGGGCTGGAGCTCGTCGCTCGCGGGATCGAAGCGCGCGGCCTCGAGCAGGCGCTCGAGCTCGACTCGGCAGCCCTGGATGTCGCCGATGAAGATGCGCCGGGGCATGCGCGCAAGGTTAGACCCGCGCGTCGTGAGTGGAAGCCCGCGGCGGCGGCGAGCACAATGCGAGGCGTGGACGTACCTCACTCGCCTGCGCCCGTTCGTGCTCCCCGGCGAGTGAACGGCATCCTCGTGCTGATCGTGCTCGTGGCCGTGGGGATGGGGGTGACCAGCGTGCTGTTCAACCTGCGCGCGCCAGAGCTTGCCGAGCGCATGCGCCAGACGCGCGCTCAGATGCCGAGCTCCGGCGAGGGACGGCTCGACCTGTGGCTGGTGTACGGCCAGCCGTACTTCCACGCGCGGCTGATCCAGCTCCGCTACTCGACGCAGCGCCCCTGGCTCGTGACCCACACGGTCGGCGGGCCGCGCGACGCCGGGCCGGTCGACGTGTGGGGCGTGGACCTCACCCATCTGAAGCCCGAGGCCACCGGGCGCGACGGCATGTGCGTCACCCTGACCCTCCCGGCGCCCGTGCTGCTCGCGCAGGAGTGGTTCGGCCACGACGGGAACGACATGGCCAACAACGTCCCGCACTACGAGCGCGCGGAGCTGGCGCCCGACCCGCGCGAGCGCGCCCGCGGGATCGTGAACTGGGCTCTGGAGCGCCTCATCCGCCCCCTCGAGCGCGACATTCCAGGGGCCCGCTTCGAGGTCCGCTTCCAGCCCGACGGCGGTTGAGCTCGCCTGACAGCCCGCTCACCCGTCCGGGCGCGAACCCCGTTTTCCTGCGCGCGGGACGCCCGCTGCGCTACCTTCAGTGAACTCGCAGAGCCATTCCCGTGGCCGCGCGAATCGCTCGCAGCCCATTCAAGGCGGTCCTGCGCGTCACGCGAAGTACTTCCGTCCCTTGCCCGAACCCGCACGCACTCCGGCGCCGGCCACGCGGCCGCAGATCCCGTTTTCGGTACGGGCTGGCGCAGTCGTCGTCTCCGCCTGCGTTCTCGCGGCGGTGGACACCACGATCCTCAAGAACAGCCATCGGCACTGGAACGTCGGACCGGGCGCCTTCGTTCAGACCTTCGCGCTGTGGGCGGTGTTCGCGCTGCTCGCGCAGGCGCCTGCAGCGTTGTTCGATCGCTGGCTGCTCGACCTGATCTCGCCCGGTCCGGAACGCACGCATCCGGCGCGCGTCGCGCTTCGCTCCGTGGGTTGGACCGTGCTCCCGGTGCTCGCTCACGCGTGCCTCGACGACTTCACCGGACTCGGCGGCGACGTGAGCGCCTTGCGCGGCATGCTGCCGTGGCTGTGGTTGCTCGCGGTGCTGATCGCGCTGGGTTGCGCGCTGCGCTTGGCGGGCGTGTTCGTCGCGCGCGTGAGCGCCGCGCTCACCTTGATTCCGATCACCCTCGCAGCTGTGGGCGTCGGAGTCGGGCTCGATCTGTCGTACGACGATCGCGCGGACGCGCAGCCGATGAGCGAGCGCCCCAACCTGCTCTTCGTCGTGTGGGACACCGCGCGCGCGAAGAACACGACGCCTTACGGCTACTCGCGCGACACCACGCCGCATCTGGCGCGCGCCTGCGACGACGCGCTGCGCTTCGAGACCGCGCGCTCCGCCTCGGTGTACACGCTCTCGTCGCACGTCTCGATGCTCACGGGCGTGCATCCGTCGCAGCACGGCGCGCGCCTCATGCACCGCCGCTTCCAGCCGCTCTCGACGCCGAGCGTCGCGCGCGCGCTGCGCGAGGCGGGCTATCGCACTGGAGCGTTCGTCGGCACGGACGTGCTGCGCGCGCAGAGCGGGGTGAGCCACGCCTTCGAGCACTACAGCGACCGCGTCGATCCGTGGGTGACCTACACGCACGCGTGGTCGCTCGTGCACGATCTGCAGTCGCTCGCGGCCGCGCTCGCGCCGCAGTTGCGCTTCAACGGACTGCCGCACTGGTTCCAGGACTACCAGCGTCCGGCTGAGGGCGTCCTGCGCGAGGCGCTCGAGTGGATCGACAACGGCGATCCGCGGCCCTGGTTCTGCTTCGTGAACCTGTACGACGTCCACTGGCCGTACCTGCCGCACGAGGAGTCCGAACAGCGCTTCGCGGGCGAGTACGACGGCATCGTCGACGGTTACTCGGAGCGGGGCGACCGCGTGCGCGCGACGCCGGGCTACCGCATGAACGCGAGCGATCACGCGCGGCTGGTGTCGCTCTACGACGCCGAGCTGTGGGACCTCGACGCCAAGGTCGACGCGTTCCTGTCCAAGCTCGACCTGGGGCGCACGGCGCTGCTCCTCACCAGCGACCACGGCGAGGCCTTCGGCGAGGGCGGACGCCTCGAGCACGCCGACATCCTCGAGTGCCAGGTGCGCGTGCCGCTGATCGTCCGTCCGGCCGGCGGAGTCGCGGCGCGGGTCGTCGGCGCCCCGGTCAGCGGTGTCGACGTCGCCCCGACGCTCCTGGGGCTCGCGGGCCTCGCGCCGAGCGCGCAGATGCTCGGCGTCAACCTGCTCGAGCAGCCGGACGAGGCGCGCCACGTGGTCGTCGAGCACGCCGACATGCCGCGCGTCGAGCGGACCCAGGTGGCGCTCTACGCCGGCCGCCACAAGCTGGTGCGACACGGCGTGGCCCCCAACTTCCGCTACGCGCTGCACGACCTGTCCGACGACGCCGAGGGGCTGGTCGACGTCGCCTCGGCGCACCCGCAGCGCGTGGCCGAGCTCCGGGCGGCGCTCGAGAGCTACCTCTCGCGCTGGCGGCCCGTCGAGCTGGCCATCGACGCCGCCGGCGGCGACGACGTGCGCGCGTTGCGCACCCTGGGCTACCTCGACTCGGCCCGCGACCACGCGCCCCTGCGCTGAGCGCCTCGGCCGGTTCGCCAGCGCCGCTCGACTTGCCGCTGCGGCGCGCTGCGGGTACAACCTTCGCCCCAAGTTGGCGCGCGCCCGCGCCGCCGGAGCCTCGCTGGCCCCGCGCGGACCCGAGACCGCCGCCTCCGTCTGGTCCACTTCGAGCCCCTCTGATCGAGCCCCCCTTAGCGGCGGCGCAGCGACACCCATGGCAAAAGCACGTTTCAAGAACTGCGGACCCACGCGCGGCCGCAAGAAGGTCCGCCGCATGGGCATGGGCTCGGGCAAGGTGATCCTCGCCGGCCGCAACAAGAAGCCGCGCCGCGGCCGCGACTACACCGGTTGAGCTGTGAGGGAGAGCGCGCTCGACACGGGTGCGCTCACCACAAGTAGATGCGTCGCCGTCGCCGCTGCGTGAACTTCACTGCGGCGACTGCGGCGAGCGTTGCCAGTCGCCGAAGTGCGTCGCGCCGTCCTGCGTGACGGCGAC
>CALKYE010000076.1 GCA_938003765.1 uncultured Planctomycetia bacterium | reverse complement strand
GAGCTGCGCATGCGAGTCGACGTGGCTCCTCACCCGGAACCGCGCGCGATCCCGTCGCTTTCAGTCGTCGTAGTTGCGCAGCTTGGCGAGCACGCCGTAGTCCTCGATCGTGCTGGTGTCGCCGCTCGACTCGACTCCCGCCGCGATGTCCCGCAGCAGGCGGCGCATGATCTTTCCGCTGCGCGTCTTGGGCAGCGCTTCGGTGAAGCGGATCTCCGCGGGGCGCGCGAGCTTGCCGATCTCGCGCGAGACGTGCTCCGCGAGCTCGGCCTTCAGTTCGGAACCCGGCGTGTGCTTCGAGCCCACCGTCACGAACGCGACGATCGCCTGCCCCGTGACGTCGTCGGGACGGCCGACGACCGCAGCTTCGACGACCTTGTCGTGGCTGACGAGCGCGCTCTCGACTTCCATCGTCGACAGGCGGTGGCCGCTGACGTTGAGCACGTCGTCGATGCGCCCCATCACCCAGTAGCAACCGTCCTCGTCGCGCCGCGCGCCGTCGCCCGCGAGGTAACGGCCGGGGAACTTGGCCCAGTAGGCGCTCTTGAAGCGCTCGGGGTCCTTCCAGATGCCGCGCAGCATCGAGGGCCAGGGCTTCTTGATGATGAGGTAGCCGCCCTGGTTGGCGCCGAGCTCCGCGCCGTTCTCGTCGACGATCGCCGGCTCGACGCCGAAGAACGGCCGCGTGCACGAGCCGGGTTTGGTGACCTGCACGCCCGGCAGCGGCGAGATCATGATCGCGCCTGTTTCGGTCTGCCACCACGTGTCGACGATCGGGCAACGCTCTCCGCCGATCACGCGGTGGTACCACATCCACGCCTCGGGATTGATCGGCTCGCCGACGGTGCCGAGCAGCCTCAAGCTCGACAGATCGAAGCGCGCGGGATGCTCGTCGCCCCAGCGCATGAACGTGCGGATCGCCGTCGGCGCGGTGTAGAAGACCGTGACCTTGTGCTTCTCGACGATCTCCCAGAAGCGCCCCAGGTGCGGCGTGTTGGGCGCGCCCTCGTACATCACCATCGTCGCGCCGTTGGCGAGCGGGCCGTACACGATGTAGCTGTGACCCGTGATCCAACCGACGTCGGCCGTGCACCAGTACACGTCGTCGTCGCGCAGATCGAACACGTAGCGCGTGGAGAGGTACGCGCCGACGAGGTAGCCGCCCGTCGAGTGCATGATGCCCTTGGGCTTGCCGGTCGAGCCCGACGTGTACAGCAGGAACAAGAGGTCCTCGCTGTCCATCGCTTCGGGCGGGCAGTGCGTGCTCTGCCCGGCGCAGATCTCGTGGTACCAGACGTCGCGGCCAGCCTGCATGTGCGCGCGACCGCCGATGCGGTGCACCACGACGACTCTGTTCACCTGCTTCAAGTCGCGCACGGCCTCGTCGACCTGGTGCTTGAGGTCGAGGATCGCGCCGCGCCGCCAGCTCGCGTCCGCGGTGATCACCGCGGTGCAGTCGCCGTCGACGATGCGATCGCGCAGCGCCGTCGAGCTGAAGCCGCCGAACACCACCGAGTGCGCGGCGCCGATGCGTGCGCAGGCGAGCATCGCGACGACGGCCTCCACGATCATCGGCATGTAGATCGCGACGCGGTCGCCGCGCTTGACGCCCTGCGCCTTGAGCGCGTTCGCGAAGCGGCACACCTCGTCAAGCAGCTCGGAATAGGTCAGCGTGCGCGAGTCGCCGGGCTCGCCTTCCCACACCAGCGCGCGCCGCGCCCCGCGACCCGCCGCGATGTGCTGGTCGAGCGCCACCGCGCTCGCGTTGAGCTTGCCGCCCACGAACCAGCGCGCGAACGGCGCATGGGACCAGTCGAGCACCTGCGACCAGGGCCGGATCCAGGGCAGCTCCGCGGCGACGCGCCCCCAGAACGTGGCGGGATCGTCGATCGACTCGCGGTACATGCGCTGGTACGTCACCTCGTTCGCCAGCCGCGCCTTCTCGCGGAATTCGGGGCTGGGCGGGAAGCGACGGTTCTCGTGGAGGACGTTTTCGATCTGCGACATGGCGATGAGCTCGGGTCTCGAAGTCGCGCCACGGTAGCGCCCGGCCGCAAACGGACTAGCCTTGACCTCGGGCGGACGAGAATCACGGTCCCAGTGGACCCGCCGCACTCAGACGCGGCGTTCAGGAGGAAGCGGCATGACGCTGTTCCGTGGGCTTCTGGCGGTCTCGATCCTAGGCGTCTTCGCATCCGCGATTCGAGCGGATGTCCACAGGGTGGGAGTCGGTGGCTTCGCGACTCCACAGGACGCGATCGACGCGGCGAGCGACGGCGACGTGATCCTGATCGACGCCGGCGTCTATCCGGGATTCGTCATCGACGACAAAGAGCTGTTCGTGGCGGCCAGCCAGACCGTGTTCCCGGTCAGAGTGGGCGCGAGCTACATCCAGAACCTCGGGGCGGCCAAAGCGGTCGTGCTGGCGGACCTGCGCTTCGTGAGCATCACCTTCGACGAAGCGCTCCAGTTGGCGTCGTGCGCTGGCGCGGTGCGCGTCCAACGTTGCCTGATGCGCATCGACCCCGACAGCGAGGCGCCCGGCTTCGCCGTGACCTCGTCTCCGAACGTCGTGATGGTCGAGTGCGAATTGCGCGGCGGAAGTCAGTCGAGCGGCGCTAGGCAAGCTGGCGTCGGCGCGCTGCTGCGCGATTCCCGACTGGCGCTGCATCGCTCGAGCGCGACAGGAGGTTCCGCGGGCGCGGCGACCAACTGGATCCCCTGCTGCGCCACCGGTCGCGGCGGCAGTGGACTCGAAGCGGATGGCTCGTTCCTGTACTCGAACGACTCGATGCTGCAGGGCGGCGTCGGCGGCGGCCTGTCGCTGCTCCCGACGGTGTGCCAGAACAGTTCAAATTTCCAGGACCTCGGCCGTGGCGGGCACGGCGCTTCGTTCGCGGGTCTGAGCCCATCGCAGTCGTGGTTCACGCGTCCGCAGTTGCTCCGCGGCCCGTACGGCGCTTCGAACTGCTCCTTCGCGTTCAACGAGTGGCCTCCCTCGAAGGACTTCGTTCGCGGTCCCGCAGGCTCGGCAGCTGGGCGCGTGGGCGGCGGCCTGGCTCGTCACATGACGCTGGCATCGCTCGCCGTCGGCGCGAATCCAGCCGCTGCGACCTTCGCGGGTGCGCCGGGAGAGTCCGTGCACGTCGTGCTCTCACTCGCGCCGGATTTCGTCTGGAGCAGCGGCATGGTCGGCGTCGTCGGCGTTGCGCTCGCAGGAGCGCTGCCGCCGCAGCTCGTCGGGCAACTCGACGCAGCCGGCTCGCTGTCGAGCGCCGTCGCCTTGCCGCCGCTGCCGGTCGGCTCGCCCAACCGTACGTGGCACGCGCAGTCGTACTTCACGTCTCCCGCGGGCTCGGTGCGCCTGGGCCCGTCGTCGTGCGTGGCCCAACTGCCCTGACGCCGGCGCAGCTCGACCCGCAGCGGTTCGCGGCGAGCGCGCAACTTGCCGCGCCGCACTACGCACCACGACGCATCGGGGCGCCGGGCGAGAGCGCGTAGAACGTCGAGCGCCGAGCTTCTCTCCGATCGTACGGGCGCACTCGTCGCGCCCGACGGGAGCGTGAGGCGCCGGCGAACGTCCGCGCAGCTCGCAGAAAGCCCCCGTCATGTTGGAACTGGTGCCCGGCCCGATCATCGCGATCGTCGCCACCTTGATCGGCGTGCTCCTGGCCGCCGACTTCCTGTTCCGCCCCGGTCGCGCACGCCACGGAGCTGGTCCCGTGATGGCGGCCGTGGCCTTCATCGCCGTGCCCGGTCTGGTGCTGACGATCGGCGCCGAGCGCCACATCGGCATGTCGAAGAAGACCGAGTTCTGCCTCTCGTGCCACGAGATGCACCCGCACGGCTCGACGCTCCTCGACGCCGAAACGCTCGCGGGCAAGCACTTCGCCAACCGCTACGTCCCGCGCGAGCAGGCCTGCTACACCTGCCACACCGAGTACACGATGTACGGCGGTCTGTCGGCCAAGATGAAGGGCCTGCAGCACCTGGTCGTGCACTACGGCGGCGGTCCGACCGATCCGATCAAGACCTACGACCCGTACAAGAACCGCGAGTGCCTGCACTGCCACGAGGGCGCGGCATCGTTCGACGAAGCCATCGGCCACGGCGACGAGATCGAGTCCTTCCGCGCCGACACGGTCTCGTGCCTGGAGTGCCACAAGCCCGCGCACGGCGTCGAGGCTGGCGAGGTGACCAAGGCCTATCGCGGTGAGAAGCAGTTCGACCTGCCCGACGTCAAGTCCAAGGACGGAGCCCACTGATGAGCGCTCGTAATCCCGCCACGTTCATTCGCATCGGCGCCTTCGGCGTCATCGCGGGCGAGCTCGTCGCGCTCGCCTCGCAGCTCGACGTCGGCCCCACGCCGTTCGTGATCTTCATCGTCGGCGGCGGCGCGCTCACCGCCGGCGGCGCGCTGCTCGCGCTCTACGGCGTGCTGCGCACACCATCGACGCAGGCGTGAGCGCCTCCGCGCCTCAGAGCACCAACGCGCGCGCCTGAACGAACGAGTAGAAGAACACCGCGTTGGGGTTGTGCGCGACCTCGTTGAGTTCGCGCTTCATGCCCGCCACGGTTTCGGCCGAGACCTTCCCCGCCTTCGCGAGCCCGGGCGCGCCCGAGAGCAGAAGGTCGGACCAATACGCGATGAACTCGGCGCGTTCGCCGGGGAAGCGGTTGTCGAGGTGGATCGGCTTCACCTCGACCTCGATGTCGCGATAGCCGACGGCCTGCAGGAAGTTGCCGAGCTTCGCGCCCACGAACGGATCGCCGCCGAGCTCGAGCTGGTGGTCGTTGAACGCCATCCAGTACGCGAGCGTGTGCGGGCTGTAGGGCTCGAGGAAGAAGGTCGCGTTGAGCACCTCGGTCACGACGATCGGCGAACCGGGGCGCAGCACGCGGCGCGCTTCGGACAGCACGAGCAGCGGATCGGGCACGTGCTCGAGGATCCAGCACAGGAAGGCCGAGTCGAAGCTGTCGGCGGCGAACTTGAGCTGGCCCGCGTCGCCCTGTGTGAACTGCGCGCGGCCCTTGGCCCAAGGCAAGCTGCGCAAGTGCTTGCGCGCGCGCTCGAGTTGGTCCGCGGACGCGTCGACGCCGGTGATGTGCAGGTCGGGATGGCGCCGCAACAGGATGTCGGTCTGCGCGCCGACGCCGCAGCCGATCTCGATCAGGTTCTTCGCGCGCCGCAGCGGCAACCCCTCGTGCACACGGTGCTCGAGGAAGCGCGCCTGGTGGTACAGCCGATCCTGCTCGTCGCGCGTGAAGCCGTGGAGGTAGCCGCTCGTGGACTTCTTGCCGCCTTTGCGCACAGTCTTGGGTGTCATGGGCGCAGAGGATACGAAGCGCCGCGTGAGTTGACTCAGACTGCTCTGCGCGCTAACGGGCGCCATGCACTTCGCGCTCGCGCTCGTCCTTGTCGCATTCGGAGGCGCCGCCGCCCCACAGCGCCACGAGCGCGCCGAGCTGATCGGGCCGCTGCTCGCCATCGATCCGGACGGGACGCTGGTGGCAAGCGCACGCGTTCCGGCCGAGGGTGACTATCGTTTCGTCATCCGAAGTTCGCCGACGGAACGCCCCGCGCGCCGCAGCGCGTCCATCCAGTCGAGCGCCATGGAGCGCGCGAGTCCGGAGCACGGTCTGTGGGTCCGCTGGCGGGTCGAGATCGAGCATCTCGCGCGGAGTGGCCTCGAGCTGCGCATAGAAGACGCGCACGGGATCACGGTTTGGCGACGCGAGGCCAGCAGTCTGCCCCGCGCGTCCTGGAGCGATGCGCTCGCGAGGAGCTGCCTGGGGTCCGATGACTCGTTCGTTCGTGGAGCGCTGCTGATTGCGCAACTCCCTGCGCGACCGCCCGCGGACCTCTGGACGCGCGTGCTCGCACGGTCGGTGGACTGCACGGTGGTGCTCGGCGACGTCGAGGCGCAGGCGTCCGACGATCTCGGCGTCGCACGCGAGCAGTTCGTCGATCTGTTCCGCGGCGCTGACCTGATCCGGCCGTGGGGTGCGGCGCAGCTCCTCCACCTCCCTGTGCTCAACGGCGCGCAGACCAGCCAAGCCCTCCGCGGCGCCTCGCGGCGCGCGTGGGCCGAGAGCTTGCCGCTCGGCGACGCGCCGCAGGGCGCCGCCCACCGGCGGCTGGGACAGCTCGACCTGTTCCTGGTCGACCGAACTGGAATCGTGGAAGACGACGCGCTCGCGGCGACGATCGAGCGCTTGTCGAGCTCCAGCGCGACGTTCAAGGTCATCGTGCGCGAGGGGCGCTGGTTCGACTCGCGCGAGCGCGCGCGCGACACGCCCGAGTGGGCCCGCTTCGTCAGGCGGCTCGCGGACGTCCGCGTCGAGGGCGCCGTGCTGATCGGCAGCGATCCTCGGTCGGCCTTCGTCGTCGAACACCGCACGCGCGAGCAACTGGGTTACGACCTGGTCGAGGTCGTGTGTGGTCCTTCGTCGGCGACCGACGCTGACGCCGACTCGAGCGCGGATCCGCGACGCATGCCCGGATCGGCGAGGCCGGCCGCGTTCGTGCGCGTTGGACTGCGGGACCCACGCAGCATCGCGATCGTGCTCCAACCACCTGCGGGCGGCGTCCCGTTCATGGTCGAGCGTACGTCGAGCTGGCTGCGTCCGCGCTGACGCGGGGGTATCGTGCACCCGCTGTTCGCTCGCGCAGAGCGCTCGAGTCGCGCCACGTGACGAGAGCGCGCTTTCTTGGAGCACCGTCGATGAATTCGCTGATCGCAGTCGCGTTGCTAGCGGCGTCCTTGGCGCGCGCGGATCCCGCCGAGCTGGCGAAGACGTACGCGCAGGCCATCGAGCGCCTCAACGCGCAGCACGCGGCGAAGCCCCGCGAGAGCGAGGACGAGCTCGCGAGCAAGCTGCCCGCGCCCGCGCGGCGCGCGTTCGACGAGCTGCTCGCGGCGACGCCGAGTGAGCGCAACGCCGAAGCCCTCGCGAGCGCCCTGAGCGCCGCCGCGAACGCGGCCGTGGAACTCGACCTGGAGCGCGATTTCGAAGCCGCGCGCGCGCGCCTGGCGCAAGTCGACGAGGCCGCGGCGCAGGCGCTGGGGACTCTGGTGTCGCGTCCGCGCTTCCTGGTGCGCGGCGTCGGCGGCCTGGAGCGCGAGTACTGCGAGCGGTTCGCGGATGTGTTCGAGGCGGTGCTCGGCGCCTACGACGAGGTGTTCGGCTTCGACGAGTTCAGCAAGTTGCCGGGAAAGAAGCTGCGCGTGCTGGTCCACCTCGAAGCGCAGATCGAACGCCCGCCGCACTTCGCGCCGCAGTTCCCCTACCACTCGCAGATCGACTTCCCCGTCGCGGACGCCAGCGCGTTCACCTCGCCGACCGCCGACGGCAAGTTCCTCTTCTACGGCCTGTGTCACGAGCTCGGACACGTCGTGGCGATGTGGGGCGACCGCTCGAACGAGGAGGACCGTCACACCTGGGCGCACTACACCGGCGTCGCGATCGTCGAGCACCTCTCGCGCGACTCCAAGCACTCCAAGCTGCTCGCGGGTCTGCGCGACGTGAAGTGGCGCTCGCTCGAGAAGGAGCGCGCCGAAGCGGCGGGCGTCGAGCCGGGCAGAGAGTCCAAGGAGTCGGTGATGGCGCTGTGGATCGCGCTGCACGACTCGGTGGGGCCGCGCGCGCTCGGCGATGCGCTCGATCTGCTCGACAAGGAGGACAAGCGGCTGCGGATCAATCGCGTGCGCTACTACGAGCTGGGGCAGCTCGAACGCGCGTTGCAGCAGGTCGTCAAGGACGAGAAGCTGCGCAAGCGCGCCAAGGAGCTCCTGAAGTAGCTCCGGCGCTGAGAATCAGGCGCGCTGCGCGCCAAGTTTACTTTTGCTCGCTCCGAGCGCTTCGTAGCTGCGCCGGAGACGGCGACACTCGAAGCGAAAGCGGAGCGCCCAGCTCGCCCAACAGGTCCACGCGAGCAGTCCCAGAGTGGACGCTCGCGTCGCACGCCGACGGCGGGCGCGCATCAGGAGCGCGCGTCGCCGATCGCCGCCGCACTCCGTCTCGAACTCGACACGTCGCCAAGCAACCACCATGGCCGTCCGCGCTCTCGCCGCTCACGCTCGCTTGCGGAACAACGTGAAGTAGCGCGCGACCTTGCCGGCCAGGCGCAGCGGGCTCTTGAGCTCGCGCGCGAGGCGGTGCGGGCGGCGGTAGAAGCGCCGATAGGCCTCGCGGATCTTCGCTTCGATCTGCGCCGCGCTCATGTGCTCGTTGCCTTCGAGCGCCTGGAAGCCGGTCATCGTCGCGTAGTCGAAGTCGCGCTCGCCCTTGAGCATCTTGTAGAGCGGCGTGCCGGGGTACGCGGTCACGGCGCAGAACTGCACCTGGTCGGGATCGCAGCGCTCGACGAGCTCGAGCGTCTCGTCCGCCATGGCCTCGGTTTCCTCGGGGAAGCCGATCATGCAGAAGGCGCGCGTCTCGATGCCGACCTCGCGCGCGTCCTTGAAGACCTGCACGGCTTGCTCCTTGTCGAGCAGCTTCGAGCCGCAGTGCTTCTTCTGGATCTCGGCGTTGCCCGACTCGACGCCCAGCGAGATGTGCACGCAGCCGGCCTTGGCCATCTTCTCGAGCAACGGGCGGTCGAGCACCTTCACGGCCGTCTCGCACTGCCAGGCGAGCTCGAGCTTCTCGGCGATCATGCCGTCGCAGATCGCGTGGATGCGGTCCTTGCGCGTGGTGAAGATCGGGTCGCGGAACACGACGTGCGCGATGCCGAACTTGCGCCGGATCTCGATCAGCTCGGCCAGCACGTTCTCCGGTGAGCGGAAGCGGAAGCGCAGGCCCTGCGCGAGCGTGTAGCCGCAGAACGAGCAGTCGAGCGGACAGCCGCGCGAGCTCTTGACGGTCGTGATCGCCCCCTCGACTCCGGGGAAGCGATAGGCGGCGTTGTCGAGCAGATGGCGCGCCGGGAGCGGGAGCTCGTCGAGGTTCTTGATCTTCTCGCGCTCGGGCTCGTGCACGATTTCGCCGTCCGCGCGCTTCCACGAGATGCCTTCGACGCCGGCGAAGCCCTCTCCGGCCGCCACGCGACGCGCCAGATCGCGCACCGTGTGCTCGGGCTCGCCGCGCACGACGCAGTCGACGTTGTCGGCGCTGAAGATCTCGCCGGGCGTGAACGTGACCTGCGAGCCGAGGATCGCGACGGGAACCTTCAGCTTCGCGCGCAGCTCGCGCGCCAGCGCCAGATCGCGGTCGAGCGACGTGCTCGAGCTGTCGAGCGCGATGAACTGCGGCGCGCGCGCCACCACCGCGGCGAGCGTTTCCTCCGGACCGTGGCCGGCGGCGTCGCTGTCGTGGATCGCGACCTCGTGGCCCTCGGCCTCGAGCACGCTCGCCACGTGCGCCAACTCGATCGGCGGGTAGAGCAGACCTGGGTTGACCGCCATCCCAAAGCCCCCCATCAACCCGCGGCTGACGCGAAACTCCGGGGGACTGGGCGGCGAGATGAGGACGATCTTCACGGACGGCGGCGGGACTCGCGGCGGACTTCGGCGTCTCACGCGCGAGAACTGAGTCCAATCTACTCGCGCCGCCACTCGCCGCCCAGCCAGGGCCGTCGCTAGAGTCCGCGCCCCACGTCTGCAGTTCGAAAGGAGAGCGAACTCATGCATGCGTCCGAGCATCCCGGCTCTGGTGCGGAATCCGTCTTCGTCGCCTGGCTCGCGCGCCGCGAATCCGATCGCGGCGAGTCGATCGAGCGCTTGCTCGAACGACATCCCGCGTTCGCGCGCGAGCTCGAGCACATGCACCGCGACTGGCTCGACTTCGAGCCGCTCGTGCGCGGCATGGTGCCCGGAACGCTCGTCGACGTCCCCGGCTGGACGCTGCCCGGCTCGAACCGCGAGGCCGCCGAAGCGGAGAGCGCCGGCGCAGCGCTGGAGAGCCTGGGTGTCAAAGCCGGCGACCACGAGCGCTACCACTTCATCGCCCTGCTCGGCCGCGGCGGCGGCGGAATGGTTTTCAAGGTCTGGGACCGACGCCTGCGCCGCACCCTGGCGCTGAAGTTCGTGCACGCACGCTCCGCGCTGCGGAGCGCACCGGGCGCTCCGGCCTTCGACGCTCGCGCGATCCGGCGCTTCGTCAACGAAGCGCGCGTCGCGAGCCAGCTCGCGCACCCCGGCATCGTGCCGGTGCACGACGTCGGCGCCGACCGCGAGGGCCGCGCGTACTACACGATGAAGCTCGTCGAGGGCGTCAGCTTGCTCGAAGCCTTCGCGCGCCACCGCGCCGGTGACAGCGAGTGGACGCTCGCGCGGCTCGTCGAAGCGCTTGCACGCGTCTGCGACACGATGGCTTACGCCCACGCGCGCGGCGTCGTGCACCGCGACCTCAAGTCCGCGAACGTGATGATCGGACCGTACGGCGAGGTGTACGTCGTCGACTGGGGGCTCGCGCGCGTGCTCACCGCCGCGCGCGGGACGGCGGATGGCGCAGGCGAGCCGTGGTCACAGTGGCTCGACGGTCTGGAGCGCGGGGCCGGTGCGTCCGGCGAAACGCCACCCGGACAGAGCGCTGACGGCGATGTGGCCGGCACGCCCGGCTACATGGCGCCTGAACAAGTGCGCGGCGAGCGCGCCGCGGTCGGACCGCGCACGGACGTGTACTCCGTCGGCGCGATCCTCTACGAGCTGCTCGCGGGCCGTGCGCCGTACAGCGCGGAGCTCGAAGGCACGCCGCCCTCCGAGTGGCTCGAGCGCATACGCGCGAGTGCGCCGACGCCGCTCGAGCGCGCTGCGCCCAAGGCCTATCCCGAACTCGCGTCGATCTGCGAGAAGGCCATGCAGCCAGACAGCGCGCGCCGCTACGAGTCGATGCGCGAGTTCGCCGCAGAGCTGCGCGCGTTCCTCGACGGGCGTGTGGTTGGCGCGCACGACGTCGGCGCGTGGGCGCACGTCGCCAAGTGGGTGCGGCGCAATCGCGCGCTTGCGGGTGCGCTGTCTGCGCTCGTCGTCGCGCTGCTGGCGGGCGGGTCGACGGTGACGGCGCAGACCTACACGCTGTCCGAGCGGAACAAGGAGATCGCCGAGTCCAATACTCTGCTCGAGCAACGCAGGCTCGCGGCGGAGCGCGCGACGGAGGCGGCCGAGGAGCGGCGCGCCGAAGCCGAGCGCGAACGCGAGGCCACGAAGACGGCGCTCGAACGGGTGCGCAAGAGCGAGGCGCACCTCAAGTGGAACTACGACTTCCAGACCGACATTCTCGGCCGACTCGATCTGGCCTCGTTCGGGCGCGCGACCGATGGCGCGCTTATGGAGAACCTTCGCGCTCTGGACCCGAAAGTCCGACCTTCGGAGCAAGAGCTGCAGATCGTCGAGCGTGCGCTCTCGCTCTCCAACGACGCCGACGTGGCGCGAGCGGTGCTGGACAAGCAGATGTTCGGGCCGGCGCTGCAGAGGACCTTCGACGAGGCAGAACGCGATCCGCTGCTCGGCGCCACGCTCCAGATCGATCTCGCCTACCTGTGGAACGAGATGCGCCTGCACCACCTCGCCGAGCGCGCGGCTCGTGCGGCGCTGCAAACTCGATTGGAACTGTTGGGCGAGGAGCACGACGACGTCGTTCATGCGCGCAACTGCCTTGGGACCGTGCTCAGCGATCTAGGGCGCGTCGACGACGCCAGCGACCTGCTCGAGCGGGCCCTCGAGCAGCTGGAGCGAACCCGGGGCGCCGACGACATCGACGTCGCGGCCGTGCGCGGGAGCCTCGCCGTCCTACGGGTGCAGCAACGTCGTCATGCCCAAGCGGTCGAACTGGCGTCGGCGGCCCTTGACGTGATGGTGCGAGCGCTGGGGCGCGATCACGTCAACACCACGAAGGTGGCCTCGACGTACGGCTTGGCGTTGCGGATGAGCGGCCGCCTGGCCGAGGCGGAACCTGTGAACCGCGACGTGCTGGAACGCCGCACGAGGCTCTTCGGAGAGCGCGACCCCAGAACGCTCAACGCCGCCAACAACATGGGTCTGCTCCTCAAGGACATGGGGCGACTGCAGGCGGCGGTCGAGGTGTATCGACGCACCCTGAATGGCTGGCGCGAAGAGGTGGGCGAGCACGACCCGCGCACGGTCACGGCGCGCAACAACCTCGCCTCGGCGTTGCACGACCTGCGCCAGCTCGACGAGGCGCTCGAGCTGTACACCCAGTCGCTCGAGAGCGCCAAGCGCATGGGCGCAAACGGCCTGCCGCTCGCTTTGCACCTGATGGGCAACACCGGTTTGCTGCACAGGCACGCGGGGCGGCTCGACCAGGCCGAGGCCATGTACCGAGAGGTCATCGAACTCGCCGCCCAAGCCTTCGGCCCCTCCGACGTCCGCGCGCTGAATGCGCAGCACAACCTGGCGATGGTCTATTCCTCGAGAAGGCAGTACGTCGAGGCCGAGAAGCTCATGCGCGAGGTCCTCACTGCGCTGGAGGAGGCAGGCGCCGGCGAATCACGCGAGGCCACCGAAACTCAGAATGGGCTCGCCGGAGTCCTGTGGGATGCAGGCAAGCCCGCCGACGCCATCGCCATGTACGAACTCGTGCTCGCGCGTCGCAGCGCCACGCTCGGCGAGCGCAACCTCGCGACCTGCGTGACCGCGTCGCGTCTAGCTCAGGTGCTCACGCAGCAGGAGAGCTTCGCGCGCGCCTCGGAGTTGTTCGCGAGTTCGCTCGAGGTGCTGCGCGAGGGCTACGGTCGCACGCACGAGTACGTCGTCAACCCGGCCATGACCCACGCTCGCGCGCTGGAGGGTCTGGGTGAATTGGAGGCGGCCGAACGCGCGCTGCTCGAGTTGGAGCAGGACTTCGAACGCGCCAATCCGCCGCTGCCCGCTCAGGCGCGTCAAGTTCGCGGCGAGCGCCGAGAGCTGCTACGCCGTTGGCAAGTGGCCGCGCCGAGCGAGGCTCGAGCCCGCGAGCTCGAGCAACTCGACGCGAGCCTGGAGCAGCGCTGAGCGAGCGCTACTCGCGACGCAGCGCGCCGCCCAGGTTCGCAGCCTCGCGCTCGACGCGCTCGAGGAACTTCTTCACGTCCTGGTCGGTCAGGGTGCGGTCCGCCGCGCGCAGCACCACGTGCCACGCGAGCGACTTGCGGCCCGCGCCGACGTTCGGACCTCGGTAGAGGTCGAACAGCTCGAGGCCCGCGACCAGGCCCTTTCCGCAGCGTTCGATCGCCGCAGCGGCTTCGGCGGCCGCGCGTTCCTCGGGCAACGCGAGCGCGACGTCGACGAGCGTGTCGGGGAACTGCGGAAGCGCCTGGTAGAGCTTGCTGCGCTGCGCTGCGCCGAGCAGGGCGTCGATCGACAGACGCGCCAGCGCGGTGTCGCTCTCGAGCTCGCCCGACAGTCCCAGCGCGCGCGCCAGGCCCGGTTCGAGCGGCGCCAACTCACCCACCGTCAGCTCGCCGATGCGCAGCTCGGCGCAGCGTCCGGGATTGGCCCAGTTCGGAGCGGCCTCGCACTTGCGCCACGCGCCCGCCTCGAGACCGAGCGAGCGCACGACGTCCTCGACCACGCCCTTGAGGCGCGACAGCGAGTTGTCGTCGAAGCGCGCGTCCTTCTTGTGCGGCGCGGCGCACAGAGCGAGCGCCACCTCGTGAACTTCAGCGGGCTCGGCGCCTTCGCTCGGCGCGTAGCCCTTGCCGACTTCGAAGAGCCGCACGCTGGCGCTGCGACGGCGATTGGACTCGAGCACCGCGAGCACGCTCGGCGCGACGCTGCGGCGCACGCGCGAGAAGCCCTCGGCGATCGAGTTCTGCACCGTGACGTGCGGGGTGGCGGCGAGCCCGAGCTTCTCCAGCAGCGCGTCGTGCACGAAGGAGTAGCTCACGAGCTGGTGGAAGTGCGCGGCGAGCGCGAG
>CALKYE010000075.1 GCA_938003765.1 uncultured Planctomycetia bacterium | reverse complement strand
GCCGTCGTCCCTGCTGACGCTGCGCCTAGCGCTGCGTGCGGGGCGCGCGCGGCGGATGGATCACGAAGTCGTTCGGTTCGAGCGAGCGTGCGGCGCGCACGATCGCGGCGACCTCGGTCCAGCTCGCGTCGGGTGCGATCTCCACGGAGGCTTCGAGCCAGCCGACGTGCGGGCGACGGCTCTCGACGAGTTCGACGAGCTCATGCCAGTCGAGTCCGTGGGCGGAGACCGCGGCTTCGTCGTCGGGGCCTTCGGTGAGCGACCACGGGCCGCGCTGAGCCGCGTCTCGCGTCGAGTTGCGAGCGCTGAGCGCGATGCTCAGCGTTGCGGGTCCGGCGCCTCGCGCGCGTCCGAAGACGTTGGCGCCGCCGCTGGGGTTCAACTCGATGGGCAGCGGTTCGGTGTCGCCGCCGCTCGTGAGGAGCTCCGCGCGGGCGAAGCACTGCCCCTCGACCTGCGCGATCACCCAGGCGAACGAATCGAAGCGCGCGTCGGGGTGGATCTCGACGCGCACCGGCCGATCGCAGATCGTCGGGCCGTGCGGGTTGTGGGGATCGAGCAGCGCCTCTCGTCCCTTGTCCGC
Source organism: uncultured Planctomycetia bacterium (assembly GCA_938003765.1). GTDB lineage: Bacteria > Planctomycetota > UBA1135 > UBA1135 > WYBT01. Next base: position 10,558 of record CALKYE010000075.1, on the reverse strand, counting down.
GCGGGCCAGGTGCTCCCACGTCGCCCGCTGCAGCGCTTCGAATCCTGCGGCGTCGAGATCGTGACGCGTTCCGTCGAGCTCCACATCGCCATCGGCCGCGACGACGAGCTGCAACGCGGGAGGTTGCTCGCGTCGAGCTCCATTCGAGAGCGGCTCGGCGCATCCCGTTCCGATCAGCAGCAGGCCCGGAGCGAGCGCGGCTCGCAACAACATCGAACGAGCGGCGAGCAGGATCGGAGCCGCGCGCGCGCCGGCCCTACAGCGCGTCGACGAGGATGATCCCCAGCCCGATCGCGGTCTGCGAGTGGTCGTAGTCGAGCAGCGTTTCGCCATAACCGGAGAACACCTGGATGTAGCCGCGCAGGCCGCCGCCGTTCTCGCTCTCGGTGAGCGGGAAGCTCCAGTCGAACTGCGCCGCGCCGCGACCGTCGTCGAGGTCGAGGTTGTGGCGCACGAGCAGCGTGAACAGGTGCTGCTCGTAGCGATAGACGCCGAGCACGTCGCCGTAACCCATGTAGCGCTCGATGTCGGGGTTGTTGTCGTCCGAGTCGCTCTCGGGGATGCGCCACCAGCCGCGCACCAAGAGCGACAGCGGCCCGCGCTCGAGGCCCGCCTGCGCCCACAATCGATTCCAACTGCGCGAGAGCGGCTCGCCGCGGCCGTTGGACTGGTGCGAGAAGCCCAGATTGATCATGCGCGCGCGCAGGCCGAGCAGCTTCTCGTCGAGCGGCAGCGTCCAGATCAGCTCGGGCTCGTAATTCGTCTCGCGGAACGGCGCCGACTGATTCCAGTTGTACGCCTGCCAGTGGGAGAGCTGGTTGTAGGCGGCCCACACATCGCCGCCGAACAGCGCGTCCTCGACGAGCTTGACCTTGAAGCTGAGCTGATACTCGAGCTCGACCGAATCGAGTTGAGCGCTCGTCACACCGCCCGCGGCGCCGTCGAGCACTTCCTGATTGGGGTCGTCGGACCAGCGCCCGAGCAGCGCGTAGTTCTGGCGATGCGAGCGGATGTAGTTGGACGGGCGCGTCGAAGCGGCGTCGAGCTCCCAGCGCTCGCTCAACCCGCCTCCCGCGGCGCTGAGCGGAAGCACGCCGTCGTCCGGCGTTCCGATGCACGCCGCTCCGAGCGCGGCGCACAGCAGCAGTTGGCGTACAGGGATGTTCCGCATGAGCGCGTGCGCGCGCAGATCGTAGTGTGAGCGCGAGAGCCGGTCCCGCGCAGTCCGTCGCGTCGCCAGAGCGACGAGCGCACCGCTGCGTTGCGTCAAACGCTCGCGCGTCGAACTCAACTCGGGAGCTGCTCGGGCCAGCGCAGCGCGGGCAATTGATCGAGGCTCGTCCGGTTGTGCTCGAGCTGGTACTTGCGCACGCCCGCGGGCCCCTTGCGCTCGGCCCAGTCGGTCAGCTGCTTGCGCTCCGCGACGAACTCCATCAGCGGCACGCCGTAGCCGCACGAATCGGCGATGCGCTCCAGCTCGATCGCGATGATCGAGCGCGCCAGCGTCCGCGACGCGAACTTCGCGCGCAGCTCGTCGAACCCGGCGTCCTGCGGCTCGACCACGCGGCCGCGCCCGTACATCCGCACGATCTTCGGCGGCCCGTCGAAGGCGCAGAACATGAGCGTGATGCGGCCGTTCTCGCGCAGGTGGGCGATCGTCTCCGCCCCGCTCCCCGTGAGGTCGAGGTACGCCACGGAGCGCGGACCGAGCAGCGCGAAGCTGTCGAGCCCCTTGGGTGAGAGGTTGACGTGACCCTGGCCGCCCAGCGGCGCGGTGGCCACGAAGAACATGCGCTGCTCGCCCAGCCACTCCGCCATGCGCGCGTCGATGCCGTCGAAATTCTTGCCCATCGCGCGAATCTACCAGCGCAGCCATGCCAACCGCTCGCGACGCACGGCGCGCCGCATCCACGACGCCCGCGCGACGAAACTCAGGAATTCTTGGCAGGTCAGGCGACTCGCTTGCGCCACGACGGTCGGCGAGCGGCGCACCGCCGCCGCGCGAGAACATGACGACGCAGGACTCGACAGCCTGGGATAGCCTTGCGGCCCGACCGATGGAGCCGCCGCGCGACATCACGCATCTGCTCCGGGAGGCCGAAGGCCGTCCGGATGCATGGCGCGCGGTCTTCGAGCTCGTGTACGAGGAGTTGCGGCGGCTGGCGGCGTCGCAGATGGCGCGAGAGCGCGGCGAACACACGCTGCAGGCCACCGCGCTGGTGAACGAGGCCTGGCTCAGGCTCGCCGGGGACGCGGCGCCGCGCTTCGACACGCGGCGGCACTTCTTCGGCGCGGCCGCGCGCGCCATGCAGCGCGTGTTGACCGATCACGCGCGCAAGGTCCTCGCCGGCAAGCGCGGGGCGGGATTCGAGCGGATGACGCTCACCGGGGCCGACCTGGCGGCCAGCGACGCGCCCACGCGCGCGCTCGAGGTGAGCGACGCCTTGGAGACCCTCGAGCGCGAGGACGAGCGCGCGGCGGAGGTCGTGCGACTGCGCCTGTTCACGGGGCTCGAGGTCGCCCAGGTCGCCGAGGCGCTCGGGATCTCGGAGCGCACCGCCGCGCGCGAGTGGGCCTTCGGGCGTGCGCGGCTGGCGCAGATTCTCGGCGAGTGAGTGTGGCAGTCGCGCGCGCTCGAGCGCGCCACGGTAGGCGGCGGACGAACTTCGGCGCGCAGTGCGCCGGACGACGGAACTGCCGCCGGAAACCCGCGATCCACGACCGCCATGACCACCACCCTTCCCACCTCCGCGCCCGCGCGCCGCACCGCCGAATCGACTCGCGCGGCGAGCAGCCCTGAACAGCACGTCTCGAAGGCGCCTGCCGCGAGCTTCCTCAACCGCTTCGGCATCCTGCTCTACGGCGCCATCGCCTACGTGGCGTTCCTGGGCACGTTCCTCTACGCCTTCGGATTCGTGAGCGGCCTCTTCGTTCCGACCACGGTCGACGGCGGTCGCGCAGCGCCGCTGGTCGAGGCGCTGCTGGTCAACGGCGGCTTCCTCGCGCTGTTCGCGGTCCAACACACGATCATGGCGCGCAAGACGTTCAAGCGCTGGTGGACGCGCATCGTCCCGCAGTCGATCGAACGCTCGACCTTCGTGCTCGTGACGTGCGCGATCCTCGCCTCGATGTTCTGGCAGTGGCGCCAGCTCCCCGGACAAGTGTGGGCCGTCGAAGGCGTCGCCGCAGGATTCCTGCGCGGAGCCTCGGTCCTCGGTTGGGGCGTCGTCCTGCTCTCGAGCTTCCTGATCGATCACTTCGAGCTCTTCGGCCTGCGCCAGGTCGTGCGCCACTTCCTCGCCCGCCCGCACGAAGGGCCGCAGTTCCGCGAGCGCTCGCTGTACCGCATGGTGCGTCACCCGCTCATGCTCGGATTCCTGCTCGCGTTCTGGGCCACGCCCGTGATGACGATGGGCCACCTGTTCTTCGCCGTGATGTGCACCGGGTACATCCTGGTGGGCGTCCAGATCGAAGAGCGCACCCTCGTCGCCGAGCACGGCGATTCGTACCGCGACTATCAGCGCCGCGTGCCGATGCTGCTGCCCACGGGGCGCCGCGGTTGACAGCGCGAGCTCGCGCGGCGCGCACTCACTTGTCGAGGCGTCGCGCGAGCTCGGCCAGGTTCCACACGTGGATCGAGTTGGTGCTGCAAGCCGCAGCCAGCCGCGAACCATCCGGTGAATAGGCCAGCGCCACGATGTCCTCCGACGTCGGCAGCGTGAGGTCGCCCCACTTGCGCAGCTCGTCGACGTCGACGAGGCGGACCGTGGTGGTCGAGAGGCCGAACGCGAGCTGAGCGCCGTCGGGCCGGAACGCGACGGGCCCCGGAGTGGCGCCGAAGGAGCGCTTGCGATCGATCGAGACGAGCCGGGCTCCGTCGCCCGCGCGCCAGAGCTCGAAGCTCTGTCCGCTCGTCGTGGCGACCAACTCGCCGTCGGGCGAAACCGCCGCGGCCACGTGCGAGAGCTCCTTCAGCCAGTGACGCGGTGTCGCGGGCGAGTCCAGATCCCACACGTGCACGCCGCTGCCGCGCCAGCAGCCCGCCGCCAGTCGCGCGCCGTCGCGGCTCAGCGCGAAGTGCTCGAGCCCCGGCGCGCCGCGCAGCTCCGCGCGAGGCGACCACGTGCGCGAGTCCAGCACGTGAACGGTCTCGCTCCCGTTCACCGCGAGCAACTCGGCCTCGGCGGCGCGAGCGACGATCCACAGGGGACCGTCGAGCATCCGACGCGGCGCCTCGGACGAGCCGAGATCCACGCGCCACAGTCCGTCCGGACCGCTCGCGGCCAGCACGCTCGATCCGTCGACGAACGCCGCGGAGCGCAGGTCGCCTTCGAACACCCGCCGAGGCACGTCCGCCGCAGCGCTGTTCCAGATCCACAGCCCGTCCGCGCCCGCGCTCGCGACCGTGGCGTTGTCGTCGGCGAAGGTCAGCGCGACCGGCGACTTGCCGACGTGGGCGCGCGCGGAGACGAGCACGTCGCCGTGCCACACGCGCCACAGGTTCAGCGCGGAGGTGTCCATCGCCGCGAGCCGATCCCCTGTCGCGTCGAAGCCCAGGAAGCGCGCGGAGAGGCGGCTGAGCTCGCGGCCACTGCGCGCATCCCACAGGCGCGTGGTCTCGTCCCACGCGTACGAGAGCAGCAGCGGCGCGTTCGGACTCGCGACGAGATCGACGACCTCGGCCGAGTGGCCCGCGAGCACCAGACGCGGCTCGACGCCGTGCTCGTCGTACACGCGGATCTTCGAGTCCCCGCAGGCCAGGGCGAAGCCCGCCCCACTCGCGAGCCAGGTGATCTGAACCGGCCACGCGCCAGCGTTCACTTCGCGCAGCACGCGCGCGTCGTCGGCGCTGCGGAACTCGACGGTGTTCAGCTCACCGCCGCGGAGGAGCGCGAACTCCTCGCCTCCAGGTCGGAAGCGCAGCCCGTCGGCGTGCGGTCCGACGTCGAGCCGCAAGCGCTCGTCCTGCGTCGTGAGGCTCAGGAGGACCAGCTGCGAGTTCGGTGTCACGAACGCGAGCTCGTCGGCGCCATCGCGGAAGTCGACCGTGCGAGTCAGCAGCGGCGCGCTGAGCGGCAGGCCGTCGCCGGAGTTGCTCACGTCGAAGACCAACGCACTGGGAGCACTCGCGTCCGGAGCGAGAACCACCAGCAGCTTCGAACCGTCGCGCGACCAGCGCGCGGAGAGTCCTTCGCGCGGCAGCTCGTACTCGGCGAGCGCGCGAGCGGTGGCCAGCTCGGCGACGATCGCTCGGCGTTCGACGAGCGACACCACGCGCTCGAGCTGCGGGTCGGCCCACGTGCGGACGCCGGCGCCGGCGACTCGCGGGACGGCGCGCTCGAGCTCGATGTCGCTCAATGCGAGGCTGGCGATGGTCGCGTCGAGCAGTTCGTCGCCGCGTCGAATCGCCGCGGCCCGCTGCAAGAGCGCCAGCGACGCGACGCGCGCCCCGGGCTGACCTGCGAGGCGGATCGCGCGCGCCTCGCCGATGTACGACTCGCGCAGCCGCTTGCTGAGCTCGATGCTGGCCCAGGTGGCGACGCTCGCGAGCAACACGAGCAGCGCCGCGACCAGTCCGATCAGCGTCGCAGCCAGCGGCGAGCGTCGGCAGAACAGCGTGAGACGCTCGAGCGCGTTCGTGCGGCGTGCGGCGATGGGCTCGTGCGCCAGCCAACGCTCGAGGTCGTCCGCCAACGCGCTGGCCGACGAATAGCGGCGCGAGGGCTCCTTGCGAAGGCAGACGAGCACGATGGTCTCGAGATCGCGCGGCGTGTCGGATCTCAGCTTGCGCAACGGCTCGGGCGACTCCTGCCGCACCTTCCGCAGCGTGTCGGCGATGGTGTCCGCGCGAAACGCCGCGCGGCCCGCGAGCAGCTCGTAGAGGATGCAGCCCAGCGCCCACACGTCCGTCGCGACCGTGAGCTCGCCGCCGTCGGCCTGCTCGGGCGCCATGTAGGCCGGAGTGCCGACCAACGTGCGCGTGGTCGCCGCATCGGCCTCGTCGAGCCGCTTGGCGACGCCGAAGTCGGCGACGTGCGGGTCTCCCTGCGCGTCGAGCAGAACGTTCGAGGGCTTGAGGTCGCGGTGCAACAGCCCGCGTTGGTGCGCGTGGTGCACGGCGCGCGCGATGTCGACCATCAACAGCACGGCGCGCCGCAGCGGCCACGGCTGTTGCAGCCGACTCGCGAGCGGACCGCCCTCGATCCACTTCATGCTGAAGTAGCCGATGCCGTCGCTGTCCCCCACGTCGTAGACCGGCACGATGTGCGGGTGGTCGAGACGCGCGACGGCCTCCGCCTCGGCGCGCAAGCGAGCGTGATCGCGCGCGTCGGCCAGTCGACCGGAGCGCAACAGCTTGAGCGCGACGACGCGCTCCAGGGAGAGTTGACGCGCGCGCCAGACCGAGCCGAACGCGCCCTCGCCGACTTCCTCGAGCAACTCGTAGTCGCCGATGCGCTGCCCGGGCGCGCGCACGGCGGCTCGGAGTTCCGAACCGAGTCGCTGCGGCGCGCGATCGAGCTCGGCGGCGGCGCGGCCTCCGTGCGCGCGCAACAGGTCGGCCACGCGATCAGCGATCTCCGGCTCGCTCGCGCGCAGCGCCGCGACGAACTCGTGACGCTCGCTGGTCGGCCGTTCGAGCGCTTCGAGGAAGGCCTCCTTGGCTCGCGAGTCGAGGGACTGGCTCACGAGTCGGAGTCTAAGCAGGTCCGCGCCGTCGAGCGCGCTGCTTCACGCGCGAGCGAGGCGTTCGCGTCAGTCCGCGGGCCAGAACGCGTAGTGGTCGACCCCGAGCGCGTCGAGCTGTCGCAGCAGCACCTCGACCTCGCGCCACGGCGTGTCGGACGCGATCGTGCGGGTGAGGATGCTCGTTCGAGATTGCGCGCGAGCTTCGGCGACGAGGCGCTCCACCTGCGGCCAGTCGAGGTCGACTTGCAGTTCGCGCGGAGCATCGTAGGTCCACATCTCGAACTCCCAGCCGATCAGTGGATCCAGAGTGCGGTCTTGATGCTGGCCGGAGACCGCCAGCTTCGCCTGCGTTTTCCTCTCGTCGCTCAAGGGGTGCGGAAAGCCGTGCCCGTGTGGACACGCTGGCAGCGTGAGACGCAGGAGTTCGCCGGAGCCGTCTCCGCGAACGAGCGAGAGGTTCCACAGATGCACTCCCATTCCGTTCGCGAACAACAGCAAGCTGCTTACGCGACCGAAGTCGGTGCTCGGGTCGACCGCCAGTCGAACCCGCACCAACGGAAGGATGCACGACGTCAGTTCCTGCTCGTCGTAGCGCCCCACGCATCGCGCGGCCGCAGCACGCAGCGCAGCGCGTGCCTCTGCGGACCCGAGTTCGCCGGGCAGCGGCGCGCCGTCGAGTCGAACCGCGCCGTCGGCGGCGATTTCGAGCTCGACGTCGAACGCTGGCGCAACGGCCTGGGGCGGGCTCGCAGTCTCGCTGCACGCGTGCAGAGCGAGCAGCGCCACGAACAACGGCAGGGCTCGCAGCATGCCGGAACTACCCGAAGCGCGGCGGGCGGCTACTCGCTTCAGTCGCTCAGTGCGGAGCGCGCACGCCGACCGGCCGCGCGACGAGCAGGCTCGCGCCCAGCGCGCCGGCGAGGTCGCCGAGCGTCGAGACACGCACCGGCGGCGGCGCGTCGGGACGGAACAGGTGCTTGCGCATGCGCGCGGCGATCTCGTCGGCGTACGGTTGACCCAGGCGCGTGCCGAGGCCGCCGCCGATCACGATCGCCTCGAGGTCGAGCAGGTTGACGCACGAGCCGAGCGCTGCGGCCAGCGCGTCGAGCGCGCGATCGACGATGCGCGTCGCGAGCTTGTCCTCCTTCTCGAGCGCCTTGGCCCACACGCCGCTGGTCAGACGATCCACACCCTTCTTCTCCATCAGCTCGAACAGCGCCGTGCGCTTGCCCTTGGATTGCTGGCGGCGCGCGCGCTCTTCCATCGCGCGGCGACCGGCGTAGGCCTCGAGACATCCGCGCCGCCCGCAGGGACACAGCGCTCCGCCGCGCTTGACGATCGTGTGGCCGATCTCGCCCGCCGCGCCGCGGCCGTGCCAGCGCTGTCCGTTGAGCACCACGCCGCCGCCGACGCCCGTCCCCCACCACACGCCGAGGAACGACGCGTGACCGGCGCCGGCGCCGAGCAGCGTCTCGGCGTCCAACGCGACGCCGACGTCGTTGCCGACGCGCACCTTGGTGTCGATCTCCTCGGAGAGCATCGCTGCGAGTTCGACGGCGCCGTCGAAGCCCGGCAGGTTGCGCGCGTTCGACACGACGCCGCGTTGCGTGTCGACGGCGCCGGGCGTGCCGACACCGACGCCGGCCAGCTCGTGCGGCGCGATGTGAGCGACGCGACAGGCTTCGTGCAGCGCGAGCGCGAGCGCATCGACGACGTCGCCGGCTCCGCCCGTCGTCGGCGTCGCGCGACGCGACGAGCCCACGACTCGGTGCTCGGAGTCGACGACGACTGCCTGAATCTTCGTGCCGCCCAAGTCGATGCCGCCGCGCAGTTGAGGCTGCGCTTGCGAGTCGGCGCCGTCGGAGACCGAGAACAAGTGCGGTGAGGAGCTGATCTGCATGCCGGGATTATCGGAAAGGCCATGAAGTTCCCGTAGAGCGCGAGGTTCTGCGTCCGAACGGGCGTACCCTGCGCTGATGTCCAAAGCACCTGCCTGCGTTGCCTACGGGACCGGACGCCCCATCGTGCTCGTCCATGGATTCCCTTTTCACAGCGGGATGTGGAGCGAGCAGATCGCGCCGCTGCGCGCCATCGGGAAGGTGATCCTGGTCGACCTGCTCGGATTCGGGGCCAACGCCCTGGGCGGCGCCACGCCGATGAAGTTGAGCATGGACGAACAGGCGGACGCCGTCGCGGCGGCGCTCGACCACCTGAAGGTGCGCGAGCCGGCCACCTACGTCGGATTCTCGATGGGCGGCTACGTGGGCTGGTCGTTCCTGCGCCGCCACCGCCAGCGCGTGGACTCGCTGGTGATGTGCAACACGCGCGCGCGCGCCGACACGCCCGAGGCCGCTCGCGCCCGGCTGGAGATGGCCGACATCGTCGAGGGCCGCAGCCACGCGTTCGTGATCGACACGCTGCTGCCCAAGCTCGTCGCGCCGCGCACGCTCGAGTCGCGCCCCGAGGTGTGCTCGCTGGTCACCGACTTGATCGAGGAAGCGCCGCTCGCGGCCATCGCCGCCGCTCAGCGCGGCATGGCGGAGCGGCCGGACTCGTCGCAGCTCGCCGGAGAGCTCAGCCTGCCGACCCTGGCGATCGTCGGCGAGCACGACGCGATCTCCAAGCGCGACGAACTCGAGGCGCTGACCACGCGCATGCGCGACGCGACGCTGGCCGTCATTCCCGACGCGGGTCACATGACGGTGTTCGAGAACGTCGACGCCACCAATCGCGCGCTGTGCGACTTCATCAGCGAGCTGCGCTGAAGCACGCGTCGTTCGATTGAGGCGCTGGACGCCCCTCCGTAGCTTTGGCGCGCGGCGTCCCGCCGCCGGAGGGGAAAGTCGTGTTCGGATCCACCGTGCTCGAAGTGATGATCGGACTGGCGCTGGTCTACCTGCTGCTCAGTCTGGTGTGCTCGACCATCCAGGAGGCCCTCGCCGCGTGGCTCAACTGGCGCGGCAGGATGCTGCGCGACGCGATCGCTCGCTTGATGGCCGAGAGTCAGGCGCTCGTGGCGCAGCTCTACGACCACGCCCTGATTCGCGCGCTCGGCCGCGAGGGACGCGATCCGTCGTACATCCCCAACCGCGCGTTCGCCGATGCGGTGATGAGCGTGCTCAGCGGCCCGAGCACCGGCGTGCGCTCGGCCGCGGAGCGACTCGCGGCGCTCGAGGCCAGCATCCACAGCGGCCAGGTCGGCGCGATCGCGCTGCCCCAGGAGTTGCGCGCGACGCTGATCCACGCGCTCGAGAGCGTGCGCGACAAGCTCGGCGCCGCCGGAGCGAGCGCTGAGGCCCAACTCGAACAGCTCAAACTCGAACTCGACGCCTGGTTCGAGCGCACCATGCAGCGCGCGACCGGCTGGTACCGCCGCAAGACGCTGAGCTGGCAGTTCGCGATCGCGCTCGTCGTGGTGGCGCTCACCAACGCCGACACGTTGATGATCACCGAGCAGCTCGCCACGGACCCGAGCGCGCGCGCCGCCGCGGTGCAATCGGCGGTCGAGCTCGTGCGCACTCCCCCGCCCGCGCTGGCCGGCGCTCCCGCCGCTCCCGCGGAGTCGTCGCCCACGCTCGGCCGCCAGCGCGAGAGCTGGCTCACGGCCCGCGCGCGCGTCGAGGACGCCGTCGATCAGCTCTACGACACGAGCTCTCGCGCCAAGCTCCAGTTCGGCTGGCCCGACGCGCGCTGGAGCGACGCGACTTCATCCGAGGCCGCGCTCGAGCGCTGGCAACGCTGGTCGCGCAAAGCGCTCGGCCTGCTCGTCACCGTCTGCGCCGTCGCCCTCGGCGCCCCGTTCTGGTTCCAGGTGCTCGAAAAGCTCGTGAAGCTGCGCGGAGCGGGCGCGAAGGCGACGGGCGCGGAGCCG
>CALKYE010000074.1 GCA_938003765.1 uncultured Planctomycetia bacterium | reverse complement strand
AGGGCGCGCTCGACACGACCTTCCTCAGCAACGCGCTCGAGTACGTCGTCGGGCCCTGAGAGTCATCGACGAGCGCCACCCGCCGCCGGGATCGTCACTCCTCGTCGGGGTTGACGATCTCGGCCAGGCGCGCCAGCGCCCGGTGCAGCACGATGCGCACGGTGTTGCGCGGTTCGATGCGGACATGCGCTGCGCGTTCGGAAACCGGCCTCTCGGGTCAGCTCGGGGACAGCGCGTCTCTGTTCCACGCTTGCGCCCAGAGGGTTTGGCCGGCGACGAACGGCGCGCCGAGCGCGGCCCGCTGGCTCGCGCGGAATGCGTTCCAGTCGACCGGCATTGTGGCTCTCAACGCAGTGGTTTCCGACTTGGCGTCTCCTGCGGGGACCACTGCCATTGCCTCGCGATCTTCGCCAGTGCGCGGGAGCGGGAGCAGCGCCGGATGCGAACATGAGGTCAGGGAAGCGCGGCGGTCCGGGAGAAGGTGAACCCGGCTCTGCGCGCGAGGCTCCGCCCGGACCGTCGGGTCTTGGGAGTCGTCGCACGGCGCATGAGCGCCTTGTCCTGATCGAGGGCTACCGCCGCGGCGGGCGCGGAGTGATCCGAGCGAGAGCGCGCAGCACTCTCGGCAGCGACGGACACGGGGCGCATCTCAGTGATGCTTCACGTGGTGGATGCGTCGATCGAAGTCGAATGTCGGCGAGTTCGCTTCGTCGTGGCAGCACACGCATACATCCTGGGTTGGGCTCCGGCGGAGCGGCGCTGCATGGGCCTGGCCGAGCTTGGCGCGTTCGACATGCAGTGCGCCGGGACCGTGACAGGTCTCGCACTGGACGTTCTCGAAGCGCCGACGTTCGTCCGCTGTCGGCTCGTAGCCCCCGATCAAGAACCCCGTCGTGTGGCAGCGCAGACAAGCGGGATCGAACTCACGAGCCTTGGATGCCAGCGCGCTCATGGCTCGAGCGTGAGGAGTGCCGAGCCACTGGCTGTGCTCTCGCTCGTGACACGCCTGGCAGGCCTCGCTGCCGGCGTATGCCGCAGCGCCGCGTGCTTCGAACGCCAGAGTCGAAAGCGGGCTTGGCTGCCAAGTGGAAGCGTCCCCCGCTTCCAGTCGCGCCAACCGATCCAGCGTCCGAACCGACTCGCTGTGGCGCGGGAGTTCCGGCGCAAGCGCGATGCCGTGGCTCTGGCCGAGCACGACCTGGCCATGACGGTCGATCTCCAACAGGCTGGCCGTCAATCCGAATCGCTCGAGCAGCGGGTAGCAGAAGTACGTGCCGCCGAAGCGACCGACCTGTGGAGCGTCCAGCAGGGCGATGGTGTCGGCGTCTTCCTGAGTGGGCGAACTCATGTGCAGGCGCCACGCGCAACTGAAAATCGCGTCGATCTTCGCCGCGATCGGGTCGGCCAGAATCTGCTCGACGGACTGCGGGGAGATCGAACCTGCACAGATCCAGATCTGCTCTCGCCGCGCGCCGGACAGTGCGCGCCGTAGTGCAGGCAGAACCGGTTCGAACTCCCAGTTGGGCAGCACGCACTTCTCGAGCGCTTCTCTGCGGAAGCGGTCGAAGGCCGGCTCCACGATTCCAACGACGTGCACTTCGCCAGCGCCGACCCGCACCGTCACGTGCTGGGGCCACGGAACGGAGGCGCCGCCAATGCGCGTGATGTTGGCCGCGGTCACGGGCAGATCGTGCCGAAGACAGGTTTCGAGCAGCCATTCCGGGTCACTGCTCAGTTCGGAGATTCCGGGAACCACGGCCGAGTAGTTGCAGCCCGCCAGGAGCTCGATGGCGGCTTCGGACTGCGCCGCCGTGCGCACCATGTCCGACATCGGGGGGGCGAGGAAATCACCCAGCTCGAGGACCACTGCGGACGGGTCCCTTCGCCGGAAGTGCTCGATCGCGGTCCGCCGCCGCGGGAGGCCGCCGCTCTGGGAGCGCGCGCACCCGCAGTTGTCGAGGAAGCCCATGCCCAGGGCGCTGAAGACGAAGCGATAGCGTTCGGAAGTTCGATCTCGATCGAGTCGTTCCTCGACCGAGTCCGCCAAAGGGAAGCGTCGAGTCTCGGGAGTTGGCGCCGTTCGCAGATGCACACCAGGTTGGTTGAAGAGTTGCTCGAAGCGCGCCCGGTTTGGCGCGCCGAAGCGCTGCTCGATCCAGCGCTCGATCGGATCGTGGGCGCTGGCCTCCATGACCTCGCGCAGCCAATCCCAAGGCTCTGCTGTGTTGACGGTCTCGCTGAGGTAGATCTCCCACAATCGCGGAGCGACGATGTCGTCGGTGATCCATGCCAGTTCGCCGGCGAACGAGTGCGCCTGAGATGGCGCCGAGCGGACCGGCGGCATGCTCTCGTAGGCCCGTCGGATCCGTTCGCGCTGCCGCTCGCCTGCCGCAGGATCGACGCGCGCCTCCAGGGCCACAGCGATCGTGGTCGCCATCGACCGCCACAATGTCCGTTCGGCGCTCGGGCGGCGACGGGCGATTCGGTCGACAGCGGACCGTGCAGCGTCTCGAAACGTCGACTCGCAGGGCGCGGTCGGGCACGCTTCGACGGCGTAGACCTCAGTCTGCGGTCGAAGGCCGAGCTCGAAGCGGGCCGCTGAGGTTGTCATCGGGACGATCAACACCGTCGGGCGGCGTTCTGGCGCGGGGATTCCTGAGTCGGACAGCTGAGCCAGCGCTTGGCTCATCCAGCGGACGACGCGTACGGCATCTTCGGGCGCAACACTCTCGACGCGTATCGCCGCGAGTCGCGCGTCCCGGCCGGCGACGTCTCGCAGTGGACCGTCGACCAGCACGCCGCGAGTGAGCAAGTCAGGCGCGAGTTCGGGGGCGAGCGCGCCGAGCGCGACATCGTGACCAAAGAAGTAGCGCTTCAGTGGAAGGATCCTCGCCCCGTCCGGACCCGCATATCCGTGAGAGAGGTTCCCTCGCACCAAGTGCCCTTGGAGCGGGATCGTGAACTCGCATTGCGTCGCTTCCGGTGGCAGTCGCACGACCGAGCCGTGTTCGTGCGCCTCTTGGGTGATGGCAAGCTGACGGCCGTTCTTGTCCGAGGCCGTGAGCCGAGCGACATCCACTTTGCCGTCGGGGGAGACGGAGTGCAGTTCGGTCTCACGAGGCCAGACCCAACCGGCAGGCATCGAAGTCGCGGCTCGAAGACAGTCCGGGCCGACAGAGACGCTCCACGTGACAGCTCGAGTGGAGGCTGACAGTTCAGCGACTACGAAAACGGCGACCAACAGGAGTCCCGTCGTCGCCGCGGTGGTGACCAACGCATCAGCGCAGGTCGAAATCCAGGGCGATGAGCGGATCGCCGGGTCGATAGCGTTCGCGCGAGCCGTGCGTCCGCATGCCACCTGCGCGAGTGAAGGTGCCCAAGAGCGCGTACTCTCCGGCCGGCAGCTCACGAAAAGCGAACCGACCGTTGCCGTCCGACACCGTATGCCAGCGTTGGCCATAGGCATTGACGGCGCAAATCGTGGCTTCGCAAGCGCATCCGCAGGCGCGAACGACCCCCTCCAACGGTCCGGCCGTTCCGCGGGAGCGAGTCAAGCCGATGTGGATGGGCTCCTGCGACGGAACGCTCAACTCGATCTCACGCTCGTACAACTCGAAACCCGGGGCATAAGCAAGCAGCGTCATGGCGCCCTGGGGAAGATCGGGGATCGTCCAATTCCCGCGAGCATCCGTGTGAACACGCCGATGGACGGCCATCAGTCCCGCGAAGGTGCGGACTGTCGGCTGGAGCTCCTGCGCTCGAACCATGGCGATCAACACGCCATCCAGCGGGGCCCCTAGTGAATCGACGACCACGCCCATCGCGGCGGCGCCCGGCGAGAGCCGGAGCACGGGTAGGTCGTCGATGATCGCAGGCGTCGAAAGGGGCCGCGCGCGTGCGCGCGCCAAAGCCGCGCCTGTCGCCCCGGCTATCGCTTCGACCAGAGCACCTTCGGGCACACCGCTGAGGCTTGCCAGCCACTCGTGGCTTGCCAGGCGCGACAGTTCAGCAGCCGTTTGCCGCGATCCGCCCAACGTAGTCACCTTGAAATGACATCTGGGCGTGGCGTTCCCTATCCCTGGTGCGAGCTCGATGCGAACCGCGCAAGTCGCGCCCGGGCCGAGCCGCACGGTGCAGACGCCAGCGGGATCGGCCTCGAGCCGCTGGACTCGACCGGCGTAACCCGTCTTGATGAACTGCGCCTGCACGACCTCGATCGGGCTGGCGGCTGCGGGCACGCGAGCTCGTCCCGCTTCGTCGGTGCGCACTTGCAAATGGCCGAGATCGATGGCCACGTCTTCGATGGGCGCACCGCTCCTTTCGTCGACGCAGAGGATGTCCAGCGCCTCCGTTCGTTCGAGGGCCACATCGACTTGTGTTCGTTCGCCGCAACGCACGTGTGCGGCGTGTGTTGAAGCGCGGTGTTCAGCGCCGGCGGCGACCAGGGTGAAGGCGCCTTCTGTCAGATCGCGGAAAGCGAAGCGACCCTCGATATCCGTCAGAGTGCGCCGGACGTCGAACGTGTCTTCGCGACGAATCCCAACACTCGCGCCTGCTATGGGCGCGCCCGTCAGAGTGTCGGAAATGGCGCCGTGGACTTCGCCTGTGGCGGCCGACAGATGGATCTCGTGGTGGCTGCCCGGAAACACGCTTTCGCGCACCGCCGGAGCGCACTCCATCGCGCGCACCACCATGTCGCAGCGCACTTCGTCGTCCGTGCAAGGAATCGAGAAGACTCCGTTCGAGGCGCTCGAGACCGTGACGAGCGCGGGACCGTCCGATTCGAGCGTGCGCGCGGCGCCCGCCTCGACGCTCGGACGCAACTCGATGCGAGCCCCGGCGAGTCGCTGGCCTGTTGCGTCGAACACAACTCCAGTGATCGTCGGAAGCTGTGAACTCGAGGGAATAGCGACGACCGGCTCGACAGGGGCGGCTGATCGGTGTGTGTCCGAGCGCGCCTGGCTCGAACTCTTCGATGCTGGCGCCGACGGCAAGACCTTCAGCGGATCGGGGGAGTGGACTAGTGCAGGGCCGCCGGAGAGCGTGGCCCAAACGAAGCCGAGCGCCACCAAGCACAGGCCTGTAACAGCGGCGAGGCGTGACGGTGAGCGCAGGCGACGTTCGCTGCGACGGGAGGGCAACACGAGCACAGGTCCTCCTTGCGGTTCGAGATGGAGTCGATATCACGCGCCGACAAGGGCGCAGTCGCCGCGAGTTTGCGCTGCGACTGCCCCCGAGCGCTCAGTCACCGCATTCATGACCCATCGTGTCGAAGCACTGGACCCCGGTGCAGGAGCCGGGCCCCGCCAGCTTCACGTAGCAAGTGCCCCCCAGGACGATGAAGCAGGCGCACTCGCCGTCGAAGGAACCACAGCGTTGCGCGCATTGGGTCCACCGCGGGCTCACCGGCACGGGCTCCTGGATGTCCTGAACGGCAGGCCGTCGTGGACTGGCGAACACGCCGATGCTCGCGACCAGCAACACTGCGGCGAACGAAAGAAAGCGACTCATTGCAGAGTTCTCCTCGAAGAAGTGGCAAGACTCGAGAGGAACAGCACAGATCGCTCGAGTGGGCAGCCGAGCTTTGGGCGCAACAGTCGGAGCGACAAACGAAAGGCTGTCTTCGTACGGTCGACTGGTCAAGCGCCGAATTCTGGGAAAGTGCAGCGCAACTGGCATGCCCCGCCAACGGCTCACGCTGTTCATGCCACGGCGGGCAAGTGTGGCAGAGGTGCGCCTCTTCCCCAGCTGCTCCGCTGCAGCGCTGCGTGCGAATGCGGAGCGAGCCGCGCGCGTGATGAGCATGTCCCCGACTTACTTGTTGTTCGACATCTCGAACTGCGGCGCCTGCGTCCGTTCGCGATCGAGCCCGATCCGCTCCCGCGTCACACGGAGCCCTGCCGCTCGCGGCGCTGCGGCAAGCATGGTCGTCGGACGATCGAGCGCCGAGAAGCGCACGGCCACTGGGACGACCTCGGGCGCACCGGTGTGGTTCACGCAGCTCCGTTGGGCAGCCCGAGCTGCGTGAGGATCTGACGCACCGCGTGCGGGTCGGTGAGGCAATCCCTGGTTCGCCGCGGAGCGACTCGCTCGTGTTCAGCGCCTTGGGGAGCGGACTGCCGGGAGTCGCGGCGACCGCCGAGTCGGGCAGCGTCGGCCAGCGCGTGAATGCCCAGTGCCGGGGCGGCGCTTCGCGCAGCGCGAGTCCCCACGTATTCGCCAGCGCGAGCAAGAAACACAAACGGGCCAGTCCCGATGGATGCGTGGGCGCGGCGCATCGGCCGCTCCCGTCCGTCGACTGCTCAGTCGTTCTTCATGCCAACAGTTCCATTCCATGTCGCACTCCATGCTTCGAAACGCGCTCGCCAGCGCCTGCGCTTCCGCCCTCGCCGCCGGCCTCGTCTCGGCCGCGGGGACCAACGGCATCACCGTCCGTGTGAGCCTCAACTCCCTTGGCGGCCAGGAGTTCCACGGCGCCTACGAGCCGTCGATCTCGCGCGACGGCCAGCGGATCGCGTTCCAGACCTCGGCAGCCCTGCTTCCGACGGACATCAACGGCCACACGGACATCTACGTCTACGATCGAGGCGCAGATCTGCTGATGCTCGCCAGCACCACGGCCCTCGGCGCGCTCGGCAACGGCACGTCCTTCGACGCGGCGATTTCCGGCGATGGTCGTTGGGTGGCGTTCGCTACCCATGCGACGAACTTCGTCGGGTTCGATCTCAACGGCGAGTCGGACGTGATGCTCAAGGACCTGCTCACGGGCGCGATGACGCGAGTGAGCTCCAGCCCGGGCAGCCTGTTCGCGGGCTCGGGCGAGTCGCGCGAACCGGCGGTGTCGTACGACGGGCGCTACGTGGCCTTCCACACCACGAGCAACCAGTACTCGCCCGAAGACACCAACGCGACGCTTGACGTGTACGTGCGCGACTTCCAGAACGGCTCGTTCCAACTGGTGTCGCGCGGGCTGGCGGGGGCGGCGGCCAACAGCTCGGCCAGCGGCGCGAGCATCTCCGACGACGGCCGCTTCATCGCGTTCCAGAGCACGGCCACCAACCTCGTCGCGGGCGACACCAACGGAGTGTGCGATGCGTTCGTGCGCGACATGTGGGGCGGGCTGGGCACGATGCTCGTCAGTCGCGTGCCGCTGGGAGCGCTCGGCAACGGCAGCTCGACGCAGCCTTCGATTTCCGCGAACGGCCGCTACGTGGCCTTCACCACGATGGCGACGAACTTCGTGTTCGGCGACACCAACGGCTCCTCCGAGGTGTACCTCGTCGATCGGAGCTTGAACGTTCTCCGGCACGTGAGCGGCGCGCACGGCGGTGGTTTCAGCGCTTTCGGCCACTCGTACGAGCCGAGCGTTTCAAGCGACGGACGCTTCGTCGCTTTCACGAGTTCGGCCCCGAACGTCTCCGCCGTTGGCACGCTGTTCCAGTCGAGCTACGTGCGCGACATGACGCGTGGCGTGACCTACTACGTCTCGAGCGCCAGCGGGCCCGCCGCCGCCGGCGACGCGACTTCGCTGCGGCCGTGCATCAGCGCGGATGGCTCGCTCGTGGTGTTCCATTCGTCGGCGACGAACCTCGTGCCGGGTGACTCCAACGATCGCACGGACGTGTTCGTCCGCACGCTGTACGCCGATCCGCTCACGTACTGCACGTCGTCGGTGACGAGCGGCGGCTGCGAGCCGCGCATGAGCTCGACCGGACTTCCGCGCGCGAGCCAGAACGCGGGATTCGTCGTGAGCTGTGACCAGCTCCCCAACAACAAGCTGGGCCTCTTCTTCTACGGCTTCGACGGACGGCAGGCCGTTCCGTTCGGCGCCGGCACGTTCT
>CALKYE010000073.1 GCA_938003765.1 uncultured Planctomycetia bacterium | reverse complement strand
CGATCTTCTGGGCCACGGGCCGCGGCTCCGACGTGATGCAGCCCATGGCGATCCCCGTCGTCGGCGGCATGGCGGTGAGCCTGGTCACGCTGTTCATCGTTCCCTGCGCGTTCTGCGCGGTCGAGGAGTGGAAGTGGAAGCGCGCTCGCGCGAGCTAGCGACTATCGTGGGCGCTCCATCCCATGACGCACCCCGCGCCGCACCGTGTTCGTTCGCTGCGCTGCGCGCGCTTGGCCACAGTGCTGTCGCTCTGCGCAGCGACCTCGTGCAGCGACGAGTCCGGCAGTTCGCAGGCGCGTTCGCTGCTGGACGTTCAGACGCCCGGCCAACCGACTGACGCGCCCAGCCGTTTGCCGCGCTTCGCCAGCGGCGCGACGAACGCGCCCGTGCTCACGTGGGTCGAAGAGCGTGGCAGCGAGAGTTCTGAGCGCGTCGCCGAGCTGCGTTGCGCGGCGTGGGACGGCGCCCAGTGGTCGAGCGCGCAAGTCGTGGCCAGCGGCTCGGACTGGTTCGTCAACTGGGCCGACTTCCCCGCGCTCTCACTGCTCGACGAACGCCAGCGGCTCGCGCACTGGCTGCAACGCAGCGCCGAGGGTCGCTACGACTATTCGGTGCAGATCGTGCGCAGCGGCGACGGCGGATCGAGCTGGTCCGCGCCGGAGCGACTCCACACGCACGCCGGTCCCGGCGAGCACGGCTTCGTGTCGCTCGTGCCGCTCGCCGACCGGGGCTGGCGCGCGGTGTGGCTCGACGGACGACAGATGGGCGACGGTGGGCACGACGCGCACGACGCTCACAGCGGCGCGATGGCGCTCTACACGCGCGAGATCGCCGCCGACGGCGCGCTCGGGCCTGAGACGCGGCTCGACGAACGCGTGTGCGACTGCTGCCCGACCGCGGCCCTGCGCGACTCGAGCGGCGCCGTGTGGATCGCCTATCGCGATCGCGACGAGTCCGAAGTGCGCGACATCGCGCTCGTGCGTCTCGAAAGCGGCCGCGATCCCGAGCGCGTGTGGAGCAGCGCCGACGGTTGGAAGATCGCGGGGTGCCCCGTGAACGGTCCGGCGCTCGCGGAGTCGAACGGTCGGCTGGCGCTCGCCTGGTTCAGCATGGGGAGCGCCAACTCCGCGGGCGTGCACGTCGCCGTGTCGGACGATCGCGGCCGAACGTTCGCGCCGCGCGTGCAGCTCGTCGGCGAGCACGCCGTCGGCCGCGTCGACGCCGTGTTCGACGAGCACGGCTCACTGATCGTCTCGTGGCTCGAGGACGGTGACGCCTCCGCGCGCTGGTGCGTGGCGCGACTCGATCGCGAGCTCCGCACGGACGGTCCTCACACCATCGCGCCCACCTCGGGCGCGCGCGACAACGGGATCGGACGCCTGACGGCGTCGGGCGGGAGCGTGCTGTTCGCGTTCACGCAAGTGACGGACGGTCAACCGCGGGTCGCGGTGCGTTCGCTCACCTGGCGCTGAGCTGCGCGCGCTTCACGGGCACAGCAGGACGCGCAGCGCGTCGGTCAGTCCGACGCTGTTCGGCGCCGCGAAACCGCTGTCGCGCGACCAGAACTGGAAGTGCGCCACCATCCCCGCGGTCAACGACTGGTTGGCCATGTACGCGTCGGAGAAGGGCTGCGTGTAGACGCCGGTGCAGTCGACACCGCTCGCCGAACCGCCCGAGCCCTGCTGCGGCATGCGCACGGACGGCGCAGCCACACAACGCGTTCCGCCGCCGAAGGGAACCGCGGCGGGCGCGAAGCCCCACAGCATCAGCCCCTGCCGTTGGTTGAGGACGTTGGAGGCCGTGACCACGAAATCGTCGGGCGCGCCGATCGTGGCCGAGCCGCTGGCCGAGATCTGCGGAACGCAGCCGGCGCTGTTGGTCTTGGCCGTGCAGTAGCGCACGCCGCGGCAGTCGCACTCGTCGGGGACGCCGTTGAGGTCGACGTCGGAGCTCGCGCCGCTCACGACGTCGCACGTGTCGTCGACGCCGTTGCCGTTGCAGTCGAGCGGAGCGCGGTAGTGGATGCGCAGCAGGTTGGCGCCGGCGGCGACGGGGTTCGTGCCGAAGTCGCGGTACAGGTCGGTCATGTACAGACCGTCGGGACCGGCCTCGAGCCCGCACGCGGTCGCCTTCTGGAAGCCCGAGTACTCGACGAACGGCAGCGGCCCGGAGAGCAGCGCTCCGTTCGCGTCGAGCACCCAGCGCGTGATGCGCTTGCCCTGCGCGTTCTGCCCGGTCGCGTACGTCGGTCCGGACTCGGTGACGAAGGCGTGCCCTTGGAACGCGGCGGGGAACTCACTGCCGCCGAAGGTCTGCGGCTGGATGAAGGCGAGATTCACCGGCCCGGTCGCAGGGCTCCAGTTGTAGAGCGCGAAGTTGGTCATGCTCTGATCGCTGCCGTTCCAACCGTAGTTGCGACCGGCGACGATCTTCGAGAAGCGATCCACGCTCGGGCCGTTCTCGACGCAGTACTGCGAGCCGTCCGCCGCGCGCCACTCGCCGCCGAACGGGTTGCGCACGCCGTAGGCGTACACGTAGTCGCGCGCAGTGATGCCGTTCGAGGCGTTGTAGAACGGGTTCGTGCTCACCGGCGAGCCGTCGAGGTTCAGGCGCAGGATCTTGCCGCGGAACGAGTCGAGGTTCTGCGCCGTGCCGGAGTCGAAGCCATCGCCCATGTGGCACAGCAGCGTGCCGTCCGGCAGCAGCGTGAGGTTCGAGATCTGGTGCGACTGGCCCTGCGTCTCGCCCGCCATGTCGAGGATCGTGATCGCGCTCGACGCCGTGCGGCCGCCGTCGACGCTCGAGAAGCGCACGAGCTTGGGGTAGTGGTTCGCCGGGTTCACCACCGGCGCGTAGAGCATGCCCGCGATCAGATCTCCGCTGAGCGGATCGACGACCAAGCCGGCGACGCCTTGCTCACCAGAGCCGGGGAACGCCCCGGTCGGACTGAAGTTGAGCAGTCCGGTGGCGTAGTTGCTCACCGTGCGGTCGCGCGAGACCACCTTGATCGAGCCGTAGAGCTCGGTGACGTACAGGAACGGATCGCTCGGAGCGCTGCCCGCGCCGGGCTTGAAGGCGATGTTGATCGGGAGCTTGAAGCCGGTGGCGACCACTTCGACTTCGAAGCCGTCCTCGAGCGCGCGCCAGGCGGGCGACGGCGCGCGCGCGAGCGTCGTGAACACCGGCGCGCTCTGCCCGGGCGAGCCGACGAACGACGCGCCCGCCGAGTTGATCCACCACACCGACTGCGCGCCGCCAGGGAGCGAAATGGCCGGCAGGTAGAGCGTGTGCGTCTCGCAGTCGTGGTCGACGACGGTGAGGTCGCTCGCCGCGAGGTTCAGCCCCGCGGAGCCCGTCGCGATTCGCACTCGCACCGCGTCGTGCATGGCGAGCCCGGCGAAATCGAACGCGAGGTTGGTGACGCCGTCGTTCGCGCGCAGCTCGAGCAGCGGCTGGCCCACCGCGCTCTCGATGAACAGCCGCGTCGGCGTCGTCGCGGCCGGCAGCGCGACCGGACCGGAGTTGTCGGCGAAGCGCCAGCGCGCGGGAGGCGTGTGCGAGATGTCGTCGATCTCCAGCGGGAAGATCTGCGCCAGCGCGCCCGTCGTGAACGTGCGCTGCCCCCACGCGCTCCAGCGCGTCAGCGGATCGCCGCTGTCGTCGGAGTGCCGCACGCGCAGCACGTAGTTCGTGCTCGGGAACAGCTCGGTGCGCCCCGCGTGCGAGGCCTCGAACACGCCGTCGCCCAGGTGCGTGTGCAGGCGCTCGACGCCGCCGATGCACAGCGTGGACCACACGCGCTGTGACGGAGAGACGGTCCAGACCTCCCAGTCGGTGCACTCGTGCAGATCGCCCGCGTCGGGATCGGCGAAGGGCGTGCACTCCATGTGCACGTCGGCTGCGTTGACGACCTGCCCGTTCACGCCCGGCTCGGTGACGGTCGGCGTCGCCGGCGGCAGGTTGCCCGCGGGCGGCGGCGTCTCGTCGAAGCTCCACGAGAGCACGTCGTGGCTCTCGGCCAGCCCGCCCGTCGCCGCGGTGAAGCCCACCCACGCGCGCCCGACGTCGAGCGAGAGCAGCGAGTCGAGCGCGACGCCGACGCTCAACGCCGGCTGCGCGAGGTTGTCGACGAACACGCTGAGCACTCCGCCGGTGTAGCGCACGCGCGCGGTGTGGACGCCGCCGTCGGCGAAGTTGGCCACGGCCGTCGTCGAGGCGATCGACGCCGACTCCGCGACGCTGTTCGCGCCGGGCCCTTGAGTGTGCACGCTCAGGTGCAGCGCGCCCGGGTCGTTGACGTTCGGCACGGCGCAGCTCGCGTTCGAGTAGATGTCGAACTCGATCGCCAGGCTGTTGGCGAGCCCGTGGTAGCCGAGTTCGCAGCCCGTGCCGCCCAGCGGATTCGCGGCGGTGTTCTGCAGCACGAACGCGAAGCCGTCGGCGCCGTTGGCGCTCTGCAACTGGAACTGGAAGGTCGTCTCGAAGCCCGAGCCCACCGACTGCTTGGTCGTGAACCACGCGCCGCCGACGGAGTCGCCGCTGGCGGGCACGAGGCGCAACACGCCGCCGGTCGAGCTCGCCGCTCCGACGAGCGAGAGCCCCGCCGTGCTGGCGAAGTTGAGGAAGTCGAAGTCGGCGCGAGCGCTGGTTGCGAGCAGCAGACAGCTCAGCGTGAGGCGACCGGTCCGGCCCAGATTCAGCGTGCGAACAGCATGGTTCATGCTGCTCATTAGAACCGCGCCACGGCTCGCGCGGGGACGGCCTGGGCCCCATTATCGTGCGCGTTCGCGCGCCGAGTCCCCGCTGCGCGGAAGCTGAAGTTCCCCCACGCATCTCGACCATGCTGCTCGCACTCCTCACCTTGAGCGCCATCGTCGCTCCCTCAGTCGCGCGCCAAGACGAGGCCTCGCTGCGCGCCGGGTTGAGCGAACTCGAACCCCTGATCGCCAAGGCCGATTGGCCCTCGCTCGGGCAGGCGGCGCAAGCCCTGCTCGAAGCGCACGCCGATCAACCGTACGTCTGGCTGCACCTCCCGGACCTGCGCGACGCGCTGCAGATGGCGCGCTTCCACAGCGACTACCGCGCGCCGCGCTGGGAGGAACTGACCAGCGGCGAGCTCTTGAGCTACAACGAGAACTCCGGGTCGCTCAAGCTGCGCTATACGCCGACGACTCTGCGTGACTTCGAGGAGCTCGAACTCGGCGCGAAGTCGTTCGAAGCGTTGGGGGGCCACCTGGTCATGTACGTCCACCCCGCCCACTTCCACGGCGACTACTCGGTGGAGATCCGCGGCGCGGCGTTGCGCGGCTCGGTCTCGGTGTTGCTGAACTTCAACGACAACGAGTCGGCGATCGTCTCGTCGGGGTGCGAGCCCGATCCCACCGCAACCCCGCGCGGCGGCAAGCGCCCGGCGTTCGCCCAGGTTCTGCGCAACGGCGTATGGACCGAGGTGGCGCGACGCGACGATTCACCGTGCCGCGCGGGCAAGCCGTTCGTGTTGAAGTTCGCGGTCGGCGGCAATCGCGTCACCGCCACCTACAAGGGTCAGTTGCTCGTCTCAGCGGAGAAGCCGTCGGGGAGTTTCGGGCGCTTCGGCATTGGGTTCCACGTCGACGATCCTGAGATCCTCGTCCAAGGCCGCGCGCAGACCTCGTGGCTGCAGGGCAAGCGCGACGAGCACTTCGAGAAGGCCTGGCAGAAGCAGTTCGCCGGCCGCGCCGCCCATCGGGTCTTGCCCAAGCCGTTGCGGCCGATGTTCCACGAGTACGTGCGGCCCGTTCGCGCCGACCGCTTCCCCAGCCTTCCGACGGACCGCGATCGAGCGCTGGCGGAGAAGTGCGCCAGCGGAAGCGGCGCCGAGCTCACCAAGGTGGCGAAGGAGCTCGCAGCTCTCCCGCAGTCCGAGATGGACCCGTGCATGCGCAGTTGGCTGACCGCGCTGGCGCTGAGCGCCAGCGGGCTCACCGATGCGGCTCTCCAACTGTGCGAGAACGTCACGAGCGCGGCGCCGAACTTCGCCCCGGGCCTGCGCCTCAGCGCCCACATGCGCGCGCGCCTCGAGCGCTATGACGAGGCCATCGCGGACCTGCGTTCGGCGCTGACAGTCGAACCCGACGACCTCGACTCGCTCGCCGACCTCGCCCAACTGCTCCTCGACCTGAAGCGACTCGACGAGCTCGACCAACTGCTGCGCGAGCGCGCGGCCCGCGGCGGCCTGTCGGAGTCGCTCGACCGGATCAACGCGACTCGCTTGCGCGCGGTGAGCGGCCCACGCTGGGCGCAGAGCCACACGCTCGAGACCGAGCGCTACCGCATCGTGACCGACATCGACGTCAAGACCTGCCGCGACACCGCGCGCATGCTCGAGGAGTCGCTCAAGCGCTTCGAAGCACGCCTGCGGCCGGCCCCGCGCGGCGAGACCGAGCGCTTCTCCGTCTACGTGTTCTCGGGGCGCGCCAGCTACATGCGCTATGTCAGCGACGCGATGGACTCCGACGCCGAGCACACTGCCGGCCTCTACCACCGCGGCCTCCGACAGCTCCTCATCTGGAACCTCCCCTCGCGCACCGAGATGCTCGAGACCGTGCGTCACGAAGCGCTGCACCAGTACCTGCACCGGTTCAGCGACGACGCGCCCGTCTGGCTCAATGAAGGGCTCGCCGAGTGCTACGAGAACGCGCAGTTCCAGCGCGGGCCATCCGAGGAGCTGCGACCGCATCCGGAGCACCTGAGCTTGCTGCGCAACGTCGCCATCGAACGCTCGGCGCTGATGCGCTTCGTCCGCCTCACTCCCGCGGAGTTCTACGCGAACGCGCCCTTGCACTACGCGGTCGCCTGGTCGCTCACCCACTTCCTGCTCTCGTCCACGCCCACGTGGCGGCGCTGCGTGGATCGGATGCTCGACAAGATCGCGGAGCGCGCCCCAGTTCAGGCCGTGGTGGACGCCGGCTTCGAGGGCGTCGACCTCGACAAGCTGCTCGCGGACTATCACCGCCACTTGGAGTCGCTCGAGCGATGAGCCGCCCGGAACCCAAGAGCGCCGCCGATGGCATCCGCGGCGAGATGTCGCGGCTCTACGACGTGTTCGTCGATTGGCCTGGTCGGCTCGCGCGCGAGCTGCCGGGGATCGAAGCGCACTTGCGCGCCGTCGGCGCGCGTCGCGCTCTCGACGCGGGGTGCGGCACCGGGCGCCACGTGCAAGCGCTGCTGGAGCGCGGCTACGACGCCCACGGCGCCGACGTGTCGGACGAGATGCTCGCCAAGGCCGCGGCGCTGCTGGGCTCGCGTGAGCGACTGCACGTGTGGCGCATGGGCGACGAACCGACGCCTTCGCTCGCGGCGCTCGCTCCGTTCGACGCGGTGATCTCGATGGGCAACGTGTGGCCGCACCTGGTCGACGAGCGCACCGTCGCAGCCGCTTCCCACGCGCTGCTCGGGTTGCTGCGCCCCGGCGGCTTGTTGCTGCTCGGACTGAAGGCCTTCGACGTGCGCCGCGCCGCTGCGTCGCCGTACCTCCCGTTGCTCAAGCGCCAGCACGACGGCCGCGCGCTGTGGTTCGTGCGCTTCGTCGACTTCGACGTTCCGCAGCCGCCGAGCGGCGAGCCCGTGTGCGACCTGCACATGGCGATCGTCGCGGGGGAAGCCCACGGCGCCGGCGAAGCGCTCCACCACCGCGCGTCGCGCGTGCGCGCGTGGTCGCCCGAAGCGCTCTCGAGCAGCCTGCGCTCCGCGGGATTCGTCGATCCCGCTGTTCACGCACGCCTCGGCGAGCGCGCGAGTCCGCCTCAGACCGAAGACGTCTACGTCAGCGCGTTCCGAGCGCCGCAGTGAGCGCGGGTTGATGGGTGACGCGCGGCTCGCGCCTCATCGCGAGCGATCCTGCGCGCGCGCGGCGCACGGACAGCGACGCCTCGCGTCACCGCAACTGCGCTTCGTGGCGGCCGCCAGGGCTCAGCTGGAGCTCGGCGCGCGCTTGCAGCAACGTTTCCGCGCGGTGCACGAAGTGGTTCGGGCTGTCAGGACTGCTCTCCACGCGCATCTGGCCGGTCAGCGTCAACTCGAGCGCCGCGGCGCGCGCCGGGACGGTCTCGAGTTCGACGGTCGCCGCCGCGGGATCGAGCACGCCTCCGCCCATCGTGAGTGCGCCGCCTTTGAAGAAGAGCTGCGCGTCGCCGACGCTGCCCCCATCGGCGGCCAGGAATCTCAACTGCGCGCGGCCCTCCGCCGGCCAGTTCGCGCCGACGGGCAAGCGCAGGATGAGAGTGGCGACCGCGAAGTCCACGCGCTCGTCGAGCTCGGAGTCGAGCGTGACGTCCAACACGTGGTCGACCGCGCGCAACATGACCTGGCTCGACGTCTCGACCTCGACCGTGGAGCGCCCGAGCGCGCGCGCCCAACCGCTCACGCGCCCGCTCGCATCGGTCTTGCCCAGTCGCATCGGCGCTGACTTCGGTGCGAGCGGCAGGATCGATACGTCGGCGTTCGCCAGCGGTGTTCCGTTGGCGGTGACCGTCACGCTCACTCGCCCCACGCCCAGCGCCGTCAAGTCGAGCTCGATGTCCTGCGTCGCGCCCTCGGCGAGTTCGAACGCCACCGAATCGCTGACCGTGTGCTGCCCCGCCCGCTCGAGCGCACGAAGCTTGTGCTCGCCCGGCCGCACGCCGTCGAAGCGGAACGCGCCGCTCGCGTCGGTTCGCGCCATTCGACCACCGAACGGCCCGTCGAGCTCGACTTCCACGCCTTCGAGGGCTCGACCTCGCGGCGGGATCACGCGTCCCCGCACCACGCCGCCGAGGCGCAAGTGCAGATCGCCGAGGTCGACCTGCCGGCCGCCCGCGATCTGCACGACCGGCGACACCACGATCGCGCCGCGACCATCCTCCGCGGTGACTCGATACATCGCGTCGCCGACGTCTTCGAACAAGAAGCTGCCGTCTCCGTCGCAGCGCGCGGAGCGCCGATCGGCGCCAGTGACCTGGAACGACCCCGGAACGATGGTGACTTGGCCGTCCGCGAAGCGCGCCTCGGGGCGGCCCGGCTCGAGCAGCACCTGGGCGCCTGCGACCGGCTCGCCGTCGCGCAGCACGCGCCCGCGCGCGGAGTTCGCGGGTTCCAATCGAACGGTCTGCACGGCCTCGTTCGGCGCGTCGTGTTCGACAAGACTGGCGTAGAGCTGGAAGCCGGGTGCGTGGACCGCGACTTTGTCGAGCGCATCCGTCGCCGCGAGCTCGACCTCGCCGCCGGGATAGTCGCGAAGCGTCGCGCGCGGCGCCGGCGAGTAGTTCTCGCGGTAGACCGTGATGCCGAAGCGTTCGAGCGGTTCGCCGTTGCGTGCGTCGACGACGCGGAAGCGTGTGCGCGCCCCAGCGCTCATCACCACGCGGAGGTCGGCGCTCCCTGGCGGATAAGTCCGATCGCGCGCGCCGACACCGAAGGGCTCGAAGCCATCGCGCTTGCACTCGAGTGTGTAGGGCTCGTCCTGCGGCAAGTACACCGTGAACGAGCCGTCGGCCGCGCTCGTCGCGCCCGCGCCGGAGCCGCTCGTGCTCGGCCAGCACCAGACCTTGGCGCCTTCGATCGGCGCGCCCGCTTCGTCGACGACCACTCCGCTCAGCGTCGGCGCGTCGCCGAGCACGAAGTCGATGCCCGCGGTCGTGCGCAGCGCTTCGACGGCGATGGGCTTGCGGAACTGCGAAAGTCGGCGCTCGGCCTTGGCATTGACGCCGAACTCTCCGGCTTTCACGTGCCCGAGGACATACCGTCCGCTCGCGTCGCTCAGCGCATCACGCCCGAGCGTTGAGTACGGCTCGTTGGCGAGCGTGAGCTTCGCGCCTTCGATCGGAGCGCCGCGCGAGTCGCGCACGTGGCCCTCGATCGCCCCCGTCGACGTCAGCTCGAACTCACCCAGGTCGTTCTCGCCCGCGATCAACGGCGCCCGCGCGCGTGGGTCGCGCGCGCTGAAGCGCACGAGCAGCGAGTCGCGGTAGACCTCGGGTGTGATCGAGAGGATGACGTTGGTGTTCGTCGGCGTGGGCGTGGCGAAGCGGAAGCCTCCGGCCGCGTCCGTGGTCGTCTCGAAGCCCACCAGCTCGCGCGGATCGGGAAGCCGCGGCGCCTCCGCGTGCGTCGACCAGGTCTTGTAGGCCGCGAGCCGCACGACGAGCCCGCTCAACGCTTGGCCCCGTTCGTCGACGACTCGGCCGAACACTACGCACTCGGCGTCGGCGGGTTTGCCCGCCGCTGTCACGTCCGCCGCCTCGCGCAGAGTTTCCTGCGCGGGCGAGGCCGTCGTGAGCTCCGGCTGCACAGCCGCGGCCTCGGCGCTCTCGCTCGACCGCACCGGCTCGCTCGGCGCGCGTGCGGCGGAATCGGCAGCGTCTCGCGTCCTGTGGGTGTCGCCTACGGCGAACCAGAACACCACGAGCAGCAAGACGACGAGCGCAACGAGAAGCGCCAGCTTGCGCATGCGGCGTGCTCCCGACGATCTCAGGGGATGTGCGTGAGTTCGAGTGCGTTCGACAAGCTCGTCGTGCGGCACGCGCCGGGATCGCGGAACCAGGCCTGGACGAAGGCCTTGTCGCCCGCGCTCCAGGGCGCGCCGAGTGCGCCGGGCGTCGCGAGTTGGAACGCGTTCCAATCGAGCGCGAGCGCGCCGTTGCAACTCGACGCTGAGCCACCGGAGCTCTGCGGGAAGCTGCGCTGCGTCGGCGGCTTCACGCACAGGAAGCTCGAGCCGACGCCGCCCGAGCACCACGGCTGCGGCAACGCCTGCAATCCGTAGAACACGATGCCCGTGCGCTGACCTTCAACGCCCGAGACGTTGATCGCGCACGCGCCCGCGAGCGTCGCGCTCGGCTGTGCGCTGGCGGAGACGACGGCTTCGCAACCGTTCGTCGTGGTTCCAGCCGTGCAGTAGGAGACCGGCGGCCCGCCGCACGCGCCGAACAGGCGGAACTTCCAGTGGCGATCGGCGAACTGGAACAGGCTCCCCCAGCTCGCGCCGCCGTTGGTCGACGCGGTGTAGGGCTGGCCGAGGCCGACGTTGAGCGAATCGACGGCCGCCTGCGCGCCGTCGCTCGTGACCCACGCGAACCAATACGTCTGTCCTGCTGCGAGCGCGACCGGCGCAGCGAGCGTCGCGCGGTACCACTGGTTCGCAGCTCCGACCGCGACGCTTCCACCCGACAACAGCGCCGCCGGCCGATTCGTGGAGGCGTTGTGCGACCACAGTTGCAGCGTGTGCGAAGCGCTCGCCTCTCCGGTGAAGACCTCGAGCTGCGTCGCAGTGAAGTCAGACGGCGCGTTGAAGCGAATCGCGAGCGTGACCGCGCTGATCGAGACCGCGTTGTTGAAGTTCGGACCGTCGTTCTCCGCGTGGCAGGGCGCCTGCGCGAGAGAGTTCGAGATCAAGAGCACGAGCGACGCCAGCGGGGTGAGGAGCAGCAGGGGGTTCTTCATGGCGGGAATCAGAGTACTCGCGAGAAGCGCAACTCGCGGCGATCCCACGAGAACTCTCGATTGAGCTAGAGTCGCCTGCGAAGGTCCCGCCCCCAACTCTCGTCCCACGAGGAACTCCATGACTTCGTCCCTGCGACTGGCGTTCACCCTGGCCCTGTTCGGATCCGCAGCGAGCGCGCAAGTCGGCGTGCTCGATCAGTCCAACGCATTCCCGCCTGCGCCGCCGATCCAGACCGCCAGCTTCAATGGATCGGCGCCGAGCTTGGAGTGGCAGCAGGAGGTGCGCTGTGGCGTGGCAGGAGTGCTCGAAGGCTTCCTGCTGTACCTCAACGGCACGGTCGGCTCGACCATGGACGTGCGCGTACGCGTCGGCGCCGGATGGAACACGGGTCCAATCGCGTTCCAGGGCGTAGCGACCAAGACCAACTCGAACTTCAACGAGATCGTGTTCGTCGACTGCTCGTCCGCGGCGATCGCGCTCAACGTGAACGACGTCTTCGTGATCGAGATCCAGGGCAACAATTCGGGCGGAGGCTTCCTCGGCTCGTACAGCCCGCCGCCGGGCGCGCCGTCGTACCCGAACTTCCTCTATCTCGGTCCCAACGCGTCGGGCTGCTTCACGGACTGCGGTTGGCGCATTTCGTTCGAGACCTACATGATCGCTCCCGTGGTCCCCACGGCGTACTGCACCGCCGGTACGACCACCAATGGCTGCAACGCGTCGATCTCGGCCAACGGTCAGCCGAGCGTGAGCTTCGCGAACGCCTGCTCGATCAACGTCGCCAACGTCGAGGGCCAGCGCACGGGCATCCTCTTCTACGGCTTGCAGGCGCTTCCGCAGCCGTGGTGTCCTGGCGGCGTGGGCTCGAGCCTGTTGTGCGTGAAGCCGCCGACGCAGCGCAGCTTCCCGCAGTCCTCCGGCGGAACCAATGCGACCTGCACGGGCTCGTTCTCGCTCGACTGGAATGCGTTCCAGATGGCCACGCCGGGCGCGCTCGGCGCGCCGTTCAGCGCGGGCGACAAGGTCTACGCGCAGGCCTGGTTCCGCGACCCGGGCGCGTGCCGCACGACGAGCCTCTCGAACGGCTTGGAGCTGACTTACACGCCGTAGTCGGGAGGGCTCGGCCGTTGAGCCGCGCGAGCGCGGGCGCTGCAGGCCAGCGTCCGCGCGGCTTGGTTGAGCACACTCGAGCCCGAGAGCTCGAAGCCCGATTGCGACGTTGGGCTCGGAGAAGCTCGCGGGTGCGTGCGCCGTCGTCCGCTCGCAATCGCATCGAGCACCAGCGCAGCGGCGAGCGCTGCGATCAGGCGAGAGTCAGCCGTTCGATCAGCGCGCGGTGCTGCGGGAAACGCTTCAGCAGGTCCGCGCGCGGCGTCAACTCGAAGCGCTCGAACGAGAACGGCGGCGCGCAGACGTTGGCGCCGAACGCGAAGCTCTCGCCGTCGAGCAACTCCGCCGCTTGCAGCGCGCCGCGCGGAACCGCGAGCACGGGCGACTCGCCGGCTGAGACATCGAGCCCGAGGACGCGCTCGAGGTGCGCGCCGCTCTCGTCGATCACGTGCACTCGCAACGCGCCGCGCTGCGCGATCCACAACTCCTCGTTGTCGAGCACGCGGTGGAAGGCGCTGATCGCGCCGGGCAGGAACAGCCAGTGCCCGCTCGTGCGTTGCGCGTCGCGGTGCGTCTCGACGAACTTGGGGCCCTCGGGATGGTCGTACCACGCATACGCCGCCAGGAGTTCGTCGAGTTCACGTCGCGAGCGTGCGAGCTCATCGGCCAGTTCGCGTGGAAGGACGTGGCCGCCGTCGGCGGACGCGAGAGTGAAGCTCTGTCGCAGCGCGCTCAGCGGCAGCGGGCCGTAGACGTGAGGGAAGCGCTCCTGCGCGCCCGGCGCCGCCTCGTGGCGCACGACACCGACCGCACGCGCGTCGAATTCGAGCAACGCCAGTTCGCCCGCGCCGCGGAAGTAGCGCTCGAGCACTCCGCTGAGCTGATGGCGATAGCAGCAGTGCACGAAGCCCTCGCTCGCGAGCGAGGCCGGTGCGTGGACGCCTGCGCGTCGCGCGAGTTCGAGTTCAGCGTTCGTCGTGACGTGGAAGAGAGTGCGGGGCATGTTCCGGGGATCGTAGAGCTCTGGAACTGGCCGCCGAAGCGGCAGACGCGCGCCGCCCTCCTGCCAGTCCGGCATGCGGCGCACTCGCTGGCGGAGCGGAGATCGCTGTTTGAGGCCTCTCAAGCGGGCCGCGCGTGAATTCCGTGTGTCGAGCCGCAGTGGACCGGCATGTGCGAAGCGGCGCGGCCCCCCCGCTGCCGCCATGACTCGACCTCTCCGCTTCGCCGCGCTGCTGTCCTTCCTGTTCGCCGCCGCATTGATGCCTGCGCAAGCGCAGGCCTTGCCGGCGCCGCTGCTCGCTGCGCGATCCGACGAAGAGCACGATCCGTCGCCCGAGCCGGCCGACCAGACTGCGACGCCGCGCCTCGCGAGCATCGGCCCCTATCGCGTGCTGCGCGAACTCGGCGCGGGCGGGATGGGGCGCGTGTACCTGGCGGAGTCGCAGGGCCGGATCCAGCGGCGCGTGGCGCTCAAGGTGCTCAACGAAGCGACCTTCTCGCCGCGTCTCCTCGCGCAGTTCGAGGTCGAGGCGCAAGCGCTCGCGCGCATCGAACACGAGCACGTCGCGCGCTTGTACGAGTTCGGCGCCGACGACAACGGGCGTCCCTGGATGGCGATGGAGTGGGTCGACGGCGAGCCGCTGACCGACTACTGCGACCGCCGGCAGCTCGCGCTCGATGAGCGCCTCGAGTTGTTCGCGCAAGTGGCGCGCGCGGTCGAGCACATGCACCGCCGCGGCGTGCTGCACGGCGACCTCAAGCCCGCCAACATCCTCGTGTGCGAGCGCGACGGCCGCGCGGTCTCGAAGGTGATCGACCTCGGACTGGCGCGCTTGAAGAGCGCGAGCGGCGAGGAAACCGATCTCGTCATGGGCACGCCGGCGTACATGGCGCCCGAGCACTTCGGCGCCGAGCCGGGTTCGGTGGACGCGCGCGCCGACGTGTTCGCACTCGGCGTCGTGCTGCGCGAGCTCCTGGTCGGCGGCGCGGGCCACACGCTCGACTCGCTGCGCCTCGCCGCGGCGCCGTGGCTCGCGGCGTTCGCGCCGCGCGCAGCTCCGAGCGAGGAACTGCGCCAGAGTGGAGCGAAGGGCGGCGCGCTCGCGCGACTGCGCCGCTCGAGCCTGCGCGGACTGCAGGCGCGCCTCGAAGCCGGGCTCGACCGCGTCGTCCAACGCGCGAGCGCGCTCCGCCGCGACGAGCGCACCGCGAGCGCCGGCGAACTCGCGAGCGAGGTCGAGGGCGAACTCGCGCGCCACGCGCGGGCGCAGGTGCTGCGCCGCGGAGCGCTGGCCCTCGGCGCCGCGGCGACCGTCGGGGCGGGCCTCGCAGCCGGATTGGCCGCTCTGATCTGAGTCGCAGCGGTCAGCGCCAGCGCGCCGCAGCCAGCGGATGCTGCGCGAAGCCCGGGCGCGAGGCCCGCGCCGCTGGAAGGAAGTTCGAGCGCCGCACGGATCCCGTCCGTCGACGCGGCCACCCCCCTGGGCAGCCATTGGGGGCGCAGTAGCATTTTTGGGAACGGCGGCGCCTTCGACTTCCCCGGCAGGCAAAGCATCGCCCATCGCACCCCGGGAGAAGTCTGCGCACGCCGCACTGGCTTCTTCCAATGCGAAACGTCACTTCCCAAGTTCGATCAGCGCAGCACTACTGCGTCGGGGTCGGGCTCTTCCTCGCAACTTCGACGACCGCGCTCGCTCAGGACGTCTACGCACTCGGCTTCGACGCGCTCAACCCGCCGGACGCCGAGTACATCCAACGCGCGAACCAGCACTTGCCCCCGCGTCCCGAGTACTTCCTCGGTCCGCGCTGGGCCGGCGCACAGGGCTCGCCGCGCGTCGTGACCTGGAGCTTCGTCCCCGACGGCGTCGTGATCCCTTCGATCATCGGCGAGAACGGCGGCACGTCGTCGCTCTTCTCGCGCATGGACTTCCTGTTCGCCTCTCAGGGCGGACGCGCGACTTGGGTGCAGCGCATCCAGCAGTCCTTCGATCGCTGGGAAGAGCTCACCGGGATCGACTTCCAACGCATCCAGGGCGTGGGCGTCGAGTGGGACGACGGCGCGGCCTGGGGCTCGCTCGGCAGCGCGACCCGCGGCGACATCCGCATCGCGATGAAGCGCCTCGACGGTCCCGGGGGCGTGAGCGTCGTGGCGGCGTTCCCCGGCAACGGAGACATCGTGCTCGACCGCTTCGACGTCTGGGAAGCGCCCGGCGACCTGCACCGCGTGCTGCGCAACTCGATGAACTGGGCGCAGGGCATCGCCTGCGGCGTGGACCTCGCCTGTCCGGCCGACGGAACCAAGCTGATGGAGCCCATCATCCCGCTGGGCTTCGACGGCCCGCGTCAGGACGACATCCGCGCCATGCAACGCCACTACGGCGATGCGTTCGAGTCTGACGACACCGCCGGAACGGCCACGTCGCTCGGCGCTATTGCGTTGGGCGGCAGCGTGTCGCGCGGCGCGCTCCCGGCGCCGCTCACCGGCGCCAACGCAGCCGACAGTTCACTGCTCTCGATCGACGCCGATGGCGACGTCGACGTGTTCTCCTTCGCGGTGGGCTCGCCCGCGGTTGCGACCGTCAACGTCACTCCGATCGGCAGCACCTACGACCTCGGCCCGAACGGCGGCGGCGGCTGCACGACGAGCTCGCCCTTCAACGCCCTCGCGGTCGCCGACCTCAACGTCGAATTGCTCGCCGCCGACGGCAGCACCGTGATCGCGAGCGCGAACTCGAACGGAGCGGGTTCGGCCGAGCAGATCTTCCTCGCGCCGCTGAACTCCGCGAGCACGTACTACGTGCGCGTCTCGGAAGGCAACACGCCGGTCGGAACGCAGGGCTACTCGCTCGACGTCAGCGTCAGCTCCTGCACGCTCGACAGCGATGGCGACGGGACCGCCGACTGCCTCGACGGCTGCCCGATGGATCCGCTCAAGACCGCGGCCGGCGTGTGCGGCTGCGGCGTGGCCGACACCGACAGCGACGGCGACGGCGCGGCCGACTGCAACGACGGCTGCCCCGCGGATCCGCTCAAGACGGCGCCCGGCGCCTGCGGCTGCGGCGTGAGCGACATCGACAGCGACGGTGACTCCACGCCGGACTGCCTCGACGGCTGCCCGAGCGATCCGAACAAGAGCGCGCCGGGCGTGTGCGGCTGCGGCGTCGCGGACACGGACTCGGACAACGATGGAACCGCCGACTGCAACGACGGCTGCCCGCTCGATCCGTTCAAGGTCGCGCCGGGCGTCTGCGGCTGCGGAATCAGCGATGCGGACAGCGATGGCGACGGCGTCGCCGACTGCAACGACGGTTGCCCGAACGACCCGCTCAAGCTCGCGCCCGGTCTGTGCGGCTGCGGTTCACCCGACGTCGACAGCGACGGCGACGGCACACTCGACTGTCTCGACGGGTGCCCGGACGATCCGCTCAAGCTCGCGCCGGGCGTCTGCGGCTGCGGCGTCGCGGACGTCGACAGCGACGGCGATGGCGCGCTCGACTGTGTCGACGGCTGCCCGAGCGATCCGCTCAAGAGCGCGCCCGGCGTGTGCGGTTGCGGAGTAGCGGACACCGACAGCGATGGCGACGGCGCGCTCGACTGCGTCGACGGTTGCCCGAGCGACCCGCTGAAGACGGCGCCGGGCGTGTGCGGCTGCGGCGTGTCCGAAGTCGACAGCGACGGCGACAGCGTGCTCGACTGCATCGACAATTGCGTTGGCGCCGCCAACCCGCTGCAGGTCGACCTCGACGGAGACGGTCGCGGCGACGAGTGCGACAACTGCCCCGCGCACTTCAATCCGGGCCAGGACGACTGCGACGGCGACCTCGCCGGCGACGTGTGCGAGCTCGCGCTCGGCGCGGAGATCGACTGCGACCAGAACGGCGTGCCCGACAGTTGCGAGCCCGACTGCAACGCCAATGGCCGCGTCGACGCGTGCGACATCCTGCTCGGCACGAGTCTCGACTCGAACGCCAACACGATCCCCGACGACTGCGAGGCGCCGTGTCCTGCGATCCAGGTCTACTGCACCGCGAAGATCAACAGCCAAGGCTGTCCGCCGTCGATGGGTTGGAGCGGCGCTCCGAGCGCTTCGGCCAGCAGCGGCTTCATGATCACCTGCTCTCAGGCGATCCCCGACCGCAGCGGCATGTTGTTCTACGGCTACGCCGCGAGCTTCGCGCCGTTCCAAGGCGGCTTCCTGTGCGTGCGCCCGCCGTTCCGTCGCACCGGCGTGCAGCTCTCGACCGGCGCCGGCGTGTGCGGCGGCGCCTACGCGTTCGACTTCAACACCTGGATGGCGAGCGGCGCGGACCTGATGCTCGCTCCGGGCGTGAACGTGTTCGCCCGCTGGTGGATGCGCGACCCGCAGGCGCAGTTCACCACCGGCTTCAGCGATTCGCTGACGTTCACGGTGTGCCCGTAGAGCGGCTGCGTAGTAGCTTGTCGTGACGAGCAGCGGCCGGCGCCCGAGTGAGCGCCGGCCGCTGCCGCATCTGTACGGCGACGCATGAACGAGCTCCCGTCCCACCGCGCCCGCCACGGCCAAGCGCGTTGCGAGCGCTGCGCGCTGCCGCCCGCGAGCTGCCTGTGCCAGTTCGCCGCGCCGCTCGCGCTGCGCACACGCGTCATCGTCGTGATGCACCGCCGCGAGGTGCACAAGACGACCAACACCGCGCGCCTCGTGCCGCTCGCGCTCGCCAACTCGCGCGTGTGCGTGATGGGCCTGGCGGAGGACCGCGTCGAGCTCGAGAGCGCGGCCGCGACGTGGAACCGCGCGCGACTGTTGTTCCCCTCCGACGACGCGCTCGAACTCGAGCCCGCGCCCGCCGAGGCGCCGATCACGCTCGTCGTGCCGGATGGCAACTGGCGTCAGGCGCACAAGCTCGCGCGTCGCGAGCCGCTGCTCGCCGAGCTTCCACGCGTGCGCCTGCCCGCCGGTCCGCCTTCGCGCTACGCGCTGCGCAAGCACCCCGACCCGCGCTTCCTCGCGACGTTCGAGGCGCTGGCGCGCGCGTTGGGAGTGCTCGAAGGACCCGAGGTTCAGCGACGCCTCGAAGCGCTGCTCGACGAGAAGGTCGCGCGCACGCTCCGCACACGTCCCTACGGCGCGGAACGACTCGACCCGCGCGTGTAGCGCGCGAGCGCGCGGCGAGAACGACTCCGGACAGCCCTCGGGCAGTCCGGAGAAAGCGCGCCAGCTCGCTCGCAGAGTTCCGCGAGCGCTCGGCCTTCGCTTACGGCGCGTA